>NZ_AP012334.1:1438289-1797862 GCF_001042695.1 Scardovia inopinata JCM 12537
TTGCCCCCATCTGTACCAGGGGTTTGGTGAAGCCAAAACGATTCTCATAAACCGTCTCATGAACAATACTCAAGCCTTTGGCCTGAGTTAGGGCAACCACCAGGGGCTGCTGCCAGTCGGTCATGAATCCAGGGTGAACATCAGTCTCAATAGCTACGGCGTGAAGGTCCCCGCCTGGATGCCAGAAATGAATCCCCTCATCAGTAACCTCAAACTCGCCCCCGACCTTTCGGTAAACGTTGAGGAAAGTCATCATTTCGGGCTGGGTGGCTCCCTTGATGAAGACATCACCACGAGTAGCCAGGGCAGCAGAAGCCCAAGAAGCAACTTCGATCCGGTCAGTCAGGGCTGTATGAGTGTAGCCTTTGAGTTCCTTTACTCCTTCAATGCGGATGGTCCGGTCTACATCTACGGAGATGACGGCTCCCATCTTCTGCAGGATAGCAATCAAATCCATGATCTCCGGCTCAACCGCTGCCCCAGACAGTTCAGTCTTGCCATCAGCCAGGACTGCAGCCAGGATGGTCTGTTCTGTGGCGCCAACCGAGGGGTAGGGGAGATGGATCTTCGCCCCGGTTAATCCATCAGGAGCCGTGATATGAATTCCATCTTCATGCTCCTTATCTACATTAGCTCCCAGCTTTCGCAGGGTTTCCAGATGGAAATCAATAGGCCTGTCCCCAATCCGGCAGCCACCCAGGGTGGGAATAAAAGCCTCTCCCAGACGGTGAAGGAGGGGGCCGGAGAAAAGAATAGGAATGCGGGAAGCACCCGATAGGGTCTCCACATCAGACACGGCTGGCATCTCTACATGATGGGCATCGATGGTTACTATCCCCGTGCTGCCATTAACATCAACATCGACTCCATGCAGACGAAGAAGATCGGATACCACCTGAACATCGCGAATTTCCGGAACATTTTTCAGCACTGAGTTACCCGGGGCCAGGAGGGCAGCAACCATAGCCTTGCTGACCAGGTTTTTGGCTCCCCTTACTTTGATAGTACCATTCAGTGGCTTGCCACCTTCAACATGCAAAACATCGTTCTCTGGCCTTACAGCGCTCACTACTACTCCTTAAAACAGATCCATCCCGCACCAAAGCACGCTTATGGCTAATCCAACACGCACAGCAGAGCCGTATTCCATCTTAGTCTCGAGACAATCTGAGAGCGAAATGTTAAGAAAACGGCTGCACATAGTCCCTTTCATTATTCCATATAGGCTGTGCATACTTAGTGAAAGTCATCAACGAGTCTGTACTTACACTGAGAGAAGAAACACTCGGGTCCATTTCAATGTCCGGATTATGAGACACTATAAAAAGTACCATACACATATCCAGGTTTGTAGGGTGAGGTAGCGATGAGCGCAGACGAATCTTCTCAACACAGGGAGGGCCTCGATTCCCTGTCTTCAGCACACCCAGGCGAGCAGAAAATGCGAAATCTCAGGCCCAACACCACCAGCTGGACCATTCCTTCTACTTTCGTGCCCGTCTATGAACTTCATTTCGCTTCAGAAAATCGCCAGCGCGAGCAGGATGAAGCCCAAAAACACTCCCAGTCTGCGGATTCCTCAGCAAAGGACGCTCGAACAGACCAGAACCCTGAGACTACACCAGTTATCAGGACGGATACACTCGAGGATGATTATTCCTACACCAGTGACCTCCACTTTCCCCCCGGAACAGAAATAACTGCCGGAAAACGTACAGCCGCTGCCCTAAACCAGGATTCTTCCCATACCGGTCGAGAAGGATGGAGCAAGACTGGCAGCCATGGCGCTGAACGTAGTTCCCTGCAGCAATCCCGGACAGCTTTGTCAATCTTTCAGGATCCTCAGCAGGTAGCTCATTCTGAGAGCATATCAGCTGTTTCCATTGCTCCTTTGAACAAAGACAGCATAAGCCGCGAGAAAGCCCTGCACTCTAATGTTGGTGTTATAGACAAGGCAGCTATAGTTATGGCATCCCTGGAAGCCGGGCCAGCAACCCTGGTGGAACTGACAAATCGTTCCGGACTCTCCCGCCCAACAGCTCACAGAATTGCCACCGCATTGGAAATCCATCATTTTGTTGACCGGGATTCGGAGGGCAGGTTTGTTCTGGGAACCCGTTTCGCCGAGCTCGCTGTTGCTGCAGGCAATGACCATCTGCTGGCAGCGGGCATGCCTATTCTGCAGTCCCTCCACGATAGGACTGGCGAATCGGCGCAAATCTATCGCCGCCAGGGAGACCAGAGAGTCTGCATTGCCTCTGTGGAAAAAACCACCGGCCTGCGGGACAGTGTCCCTGTTGGCACTTGTCTGTCTTTAACAGCCGGAGCAGCTTCTCACATACTTCTTGCCTGGGAGCCTTCCGATACCTGGAGGGATCTTATGGTAACCGCTCATTTCAGCAGCAAAACCCTGTCCGATGTTCGCCGCAGAGACTGGGCAGAATCAGTCAATGAAAGAGAAATCGGGGTTTCCTCAGTTTCCGCCCCCATCCGCAGCGCTTCCGGCCAGGTTATCGCAGCCATTAATCTGTCTGGGCCTTCCGAACGGATGGGTGTCCATCCGGGGCATCTTTATGCCCCCATTGTTCTGAGCGCTGCCAAACATCTGAGCGATGCTATCTCCCACACTGGCCTGTGAGAAAGCCTAGTTACCAGATTACCAGTTAATGGGATTTCATCTAAACCAGGTGCGCAGCCTCTGAATCAGCCTGCCCCACAATGATTTCTTCTTGATCAGATCGTAGGACTCCTCCCCTGACCTGGGAACATAGTTAGATCCAAAGGAATATGCCTTTTTCGATGAAGGCTTACCCACAATCTCACCAAATTCCAACAGTTGAGTGCGGGGCTGGAAAGGATGACGAATATCAAACTCAAAAAGTCGGGCAGCCCTTTTGGCAGGAGCCGGACCATATGAGCCGAAGCCACAGGTAGGGGTAGCTACCAGCAGCAGATTGTCCACTTGCCCGGCAAATCCATTGCGGTGATCATGGCCTGCCGCCAGGGCAAAATAATTGCCGGACGAAGAAAGAATGTCAAACTCCCCCGAATCCTTATCCGGGCAAGAAATCCCCTCTCCTAAGTAGCTGCCGGAAACAGTAGCATCAGGATCAATTTCGTAGTAAGAACCGTCAAAGGTCCTATACCCCTGAACAGCATGAGCCCGGGTAGAAGGAACAGGTCTTAAAAGACGGTAATACTGGGGAACAGGAATGTTTTGGAAAACCATAGATTGGGCCTGAATAAAAGCAGGAAGGCTGCGCAGAAATTCGAGCGCGTCCAGAGAGGGAGATCCACAGCCGCCGGACAAAGCATACGTCCCGGAATTCAAAAGAACAATTCCCAAGACATTCTCAGAACCATCATTATTGGCCACCGGCAGGGCAAAAGTACCTGGCTCGCAGGCGTATATTTTTTGATCAGTCAGATCAGAAGACATCAATAGCTGGGGATTTTTAGGATCGCAGGCAACGGCCTTGGGGTTCAGACAACCAGGGAATTCCCTATATATGGCATCCAGAGTAGCAATATCGAGGCCACACTGAGTATCATGATTCCCATAAGTCACAGCAAAAGGTATGCATCGGTCAATCAGGGGTTTGAGAAACTGCTCGATTCCTGCCCGTACCAGTCTGGCAGTTTGATCGAGATTCTTCTGCCTGTCCCGGTCAGACAGGGACGAATCCGCCCAGTTGGCCGACCAGGGTCGTTTAAGAAAAGTAGAGGCATAAGCAGGATCATATCCAGCTACCTGATTGCCGGAAAAAACTACCAGATCAGGCCGGGCAGCATCACAAGCAGCGGAAATCAGGGCTATGGTATCTTTGCTGACCCTAGGCCCGTCCTGAATATCGGCCAGCTGAAGAAGGCGAAACTTGCCCGACTTATGAAACTGAAGCCTACCCAGCTGAGCGGAAACCGACACATGAGTTGCATCGCACAAGACCCCGTCTGCGTTACGCTGAGACAGATCCGGAGTGTGAGTCGTCATTGTCATATTGCCAGCTATCGGTAGGAGAAAACAAAAAGCCTCCACATGGAGGCCTTCTCGCTGTTTATTCTTTTATGGCTGGGGTACCTGGACTCGAACCAAGAATGGATGAACCAGAATCACCTGTGTTGCCAATTACACCATACCCCAATTGTTTGCACTACCAATTTTAGAACAAGGCCTGTACAAACCAGTACCCCCGACCGGATTTGAACCGGTGTTAATGCCGTGAGAGGGCAACGTACTAGACCGCTATACGACAGGGGCGTATTCACTTTTGCCGCTTTTTTAAGCAACAAAAAGCGAGTATACACAACTAGAGGTATTTCCGCAACTGGGCGAGTCGCGCCAAAGTTAGATCTTTGCCAATAATTTCAGCAGATTCAAACAGTGGCGGAGACACCCGTCTGCCGGACAAGGCCACGCGGACTGGACCAAAAGCCAGGCGGGGTTTATAGCCAGCGTCTTCGATGAGGACCTTGTTCAAGGTTTCATGAATTGTCTGCGCCTTCCAAGATTCGTTATCAATATTCTGCAGAGCTTCCAAGGCTTTATCCAGAACATCAGGAGCTGAATCCTTAAGCTGCTTGCGGGCGGCTGCATCAGGCTCCAGAAACTCTTCCCGGCTCAGAAGGCTAGAAACCATACCAGACACCTCGCCTAGAAGGCGAACCCGGGTTTGAACCAAAGGACCAGCCGCAGTCAGTATCCGCTTCTCCCGGTCAGTCAGCCCATCCCACGTATCGGCGCTGACTATTTTGTCCCGGAAAAGGTAGGGAACGCTGCGATTGAGGAAGTCCTGTCCGTCCAGCATCCGAATATGCTCTGCATTGATGGCAATTGCCTTATCCAGATCGAAATGAGCCGGATTGGCCTTTACATCCCGAACATCAAAATTCTCTACCAGTTCATCCATGGAGAAAACATCCCGATCTGGGGCTAGAGACCAGCCCAAGAGAGCCAGGTAGTTTAAAAGACCCTCTGGGATAAAGCCATGATCCCGGTGGAGGAAGAGGTTGGATTCCGGATCCCTCTTCGACAGCTTTTTCTTGCCCTCTCCCATCACATAGGGCATGTGTCCAAAGAGGGGCATCTGCTTGGCTATCCCCAGCTCCATCAGGTAACGATAGAGAACAATCTGTCGGGGTGTAGAACTCAGCAAATCTTCTCCCCGCAAGACCATATTAATATCCATCAAAGCATCATCAACAGGATTGGTCAGAGTATAGAGAGGATCGCCGTTGGGACGAACAACCACATAGTCAGGAACTGACCCAGCTTTGAAGGTAATTTCGCCTCGAATCAGATCAGTAAAAGTAATATCCTCATCAGGCATTTTTATGCGAAGGGCAGGCTTACGACCCTCCTGACGGAAGGCTTCCTTCTGCTCGTCTGTTAAAGTACGGTCATATCCGTCATAACCAAATTCAGCCGGTCTGCCTGCAGCCAGGTTGCGTTTCTTGGTCTCTTCTGCTGTAGAGAAGGATTCATAAGCATAACCTGCTTTGAGGAGCTTAGCGGCGACATCAGCATAAATATCCATTCTTTCTGACTGCCGATAGGGGCCATGCGGTCCTCCTACCCTGATGCCTTCATCCCACGTAATTCCCAGCCAATCCAAAGATTCAACAATCTGGTTGAAGCTGTCTTCTGTATCTCTGGCAGCATCGGTATCTTCGATGCGAAATACCAGAGTTCCCTTGGTATGCCGGGCTTCAGCCCAGTTAAAAAGAGCTGTGCGGATCATCCCCACATGAGGAATCCCGGTAGGTGAAGGGCAAAACCTCAAGCGAACATTATGCGGTAGATGAATAGGGCTGTCTTCTTTCTGCTGCCGGGCGGTCTTAGTATTTTCTTGCATTTTCCTCTGATTATCTTTCATCCGTAGCTTTTTGCCATTCGGATGCTTGGTGTTCAGTATAACAACTTAACCATTGTGCCCTTGCGTTAAGACGAATGTTGGACACTTTATATATAATGTACATGTCAATTTAATACGAAAAGTAACAGATCAGTAGAAGGTACCATGACTTATCAGCAACAGCCCGACCACTCTTCCTACACTCCAGCTATTTCACCCACAGGGCACACACAGCCTCCCCTGGGCCTGCCTTGGTATGGGATCTCGCTTCCCAAGGCATTCTCCCGATTTTTTAAAAAATACGCCACTTTCAACGGTCGGGCTTCCAGATCAGAATTCTGGTTCGCATTCCTGACTACCCGTATTCTTATCCCACTTGCCTGGCTATTTATTATCGTCACCCTTACAGCACTAGCAGGAAGCGAATCTCCCAGTGCTGTTGGCGGTTTTGGGACTTTTGTCGTCACTATTTATAACTTGATCCTTATTGTTCCTTCGCTGGCAATTGAAACCCGCCGTCTGCATGACAGTAATCATAGCGGTTGGTGGCTTCTCGGCTATTATATATGCCAGCTAATTTTAGGAGTTATCCTAGCGGGTGTTTTTTTCTCTTCCCTGGTAGACATCGCAGAATCATACAATTATTCACTCTCATATATAACCCCCTCGGATATTGCAGAGAACATATTTGAAATATTCGGCGGATCCTTCGCTTTCATAATTATCAGTCTGGGACTTAACATTGCTTTTCTTGTTTTCATGTGTCTGGGACCCAAGTTTGCCGGCCAGCGCTTTGACAAACCCGAAGATAATCCACAGTTCTTTGTGTCTCAACTACGGCGGAGCCAGGCTTCTGCCCAGAGGCAAGCCCAATCCTACGGTCAGATTTTTACTCAGGCACCTGTTTACGGCCAAAGCCAGAACCAGCAGCCGTATAACCCATATAACCAGAATTCATTCCCAAGCCAATCACCCTATTCACCTTATTATAACCAGGCTTATTCAGCTCAACAGGCACCACAGGCAGGACAAGAGGCGCCATACGGCCAAGCTCCTGCCGGGCAAACAGCCGATACCTCTGATGCGCAGCAACCCTATCAGCCTTACCAGCCCGGGCAGGCTGATCAGACCTCTGAGAATAGTCACCCTGATCAGAATCAGTCTAATCCAAATCAGCCAGATTCGGATTACACAAGCTGACAGCAGATAGAGACGAGGGACGCATCACCATGACATACCAGAACCAAACATACACGATGACTGGTTATTCAGCCCCGTACCCATCACCAGGCTACCCGGCAGCGGCTTACCCAGTCCAGGGTTCGCCTCTCCCAAACTCCAGGAATCGGGAGAACAGCCAGAAGAATGATGATATTCCTCAGGAACCACCGAAAGGCCAGGCCTGGAAATCAATCCCCTTCTTTTATGCAGCTAAACGGCTCTTTACCCAGTATGCAGTTTTTTCAGGCAGAGCTTCCCGGTCCGAGTTCTGGTATGCATATCTTTTCAATTATCTAGCAGGCCTGGCCGTCGCTCTTTTCCCCCTCTTATGTATGCAGGTCTTCGGAGCGAACACGAATGCTCAGGTAACTGTAGGGGTTATGATCAGTGGTATTTTTAGTAGTGCCTACAGTCTCGCCAGTCTAGTTCCCATGATCTCAATTTCATGCAGGCGCCTCCACGACAGCAACCATAGCAGTTGGTGGATGGCTGGTTATTGTCTGCTTAAAGTTATAGTAAGAGCGATCATTGTGGGGACTATATTTGCTTCCATCGCTGATCTTTGGAATAAGTATGGCGAATATTTTCCGAATTCACAGGAAGAATATTTCAACAATAAAACTAGGATCTCACAGTTACTCCAACAGGAAATTGTCCCTTACCTAATCCACCACGTCCTACCCATACTACTTATTGTCTGCACTCTTTCCCTTCTTCTTTCCATAGCATATTTCGTTTTTATGGCTTTGCCATCCGCACCGCCTACACCACAATCTGCGGCCAGCCAGCCTCCAGCCTCCCCGTGGGGGCCGCAGCAAGCAGCATATCCTACTGCATCGGCCCATCAAGTAGCGTATCCTGCTTACCCATCACCTAGCTATCCTTATCCACCTGCTGCCCGCCAATGAGATCGAATCTGCAGTCCCCAGGAAAATTATCAGCCACAAAAAACAAAAAGAATCATCTGGCTGCTGCCCTGCCTTCTCTTATAACTCTGCTTCTCCTTCTCTTGGTCTGGCAAATTCTGGTATCCGTCAGCCACACTTCTGCCCGGATCATCTCTTCCCCCTGGGGAATCTGGCAAGCAATGGTAGTCAACAGATCCTCTCTCCTGACTGCCGCCTATACCACTTCCTGTGAAGCCTTCATAGGATTTATACTTGCCATTGGAGCAGGAATTCTTCTTGGCGTAGGCCTGTACGTGTCCCATACATTTTATGCTTCCTTCTACCCCCTGCTGGTTGGGGCACAAACTTTACCTATTATTACCATTGCCCCTCTCTTTGTTATCTGGTTCGGCTATGGATCCCTGGGAAAAATCGTTCTGGTAGCTGTTTTCAGCCTCTTTCCCATTGCCATCCAGACCTGCCGGGGGCTGATAGCTGTTCCTCGCTACTTTAGGGACGTGGCCCTGACCTGCGGAGCAACTTCACCCTGGGAGCTCTGGCATGTACACATAAGAGTGGCAGCCAGACAGATTTTCAGCGGAATTCGGATTTCAGCCACCTACATTTTTGCTACAGCCGCTACAGCCGAATATATTGGAGCCCGGAATGGAATAGGAGTCTGGATGCAGGCCGCTTATAATTCCTTCCAAACCCCTATGGTTTTTGCTGCCACAGTTGTTATTATTATCCTGACCGGCTTGGTTATGGCCTTGGTTTCCCTAGCGGAAAGACTTATGCTCGGACCGGCAGAGGAAGACAGCATAGATTAAAGATAGCCGGCAGAGAGATCACCTACGCGCAGGCTAAAGTTCTGCGCGCAGGTGAAGTTTCTGTGTGCAGGCCGATCGGCGTGAAGCCAGATTTTGCAAATGAATGAGTTATTCTCAATGCTAAAGCTCCACATGGGGTTTATTTGGATCATCCGTGACATGCTCAAATTTCTTTGCCAAAGCTGCCTTGCTCTTCTTCTCATCTTCTTCCTTGGCCAATCGTTTAGCCTCAGCAGGATTCCAAAGCACATCCTCAGCATGCTTATTCCACTCAGCCTCAGCAGCCTGGCTCAAAGCATTCCAGGAATCCTGAGAATGCATAAAAGGAATCATCAAATATTCATACCGAACAAAAAGACGGGGCAAAGACCAGCGCTCATGAAACTCGTTCAGATAAAGAACCGACACTATTCGGGCACTATTATCAGCCGAGAAGCTGGCAACACACTGACGAATCCGGGTATAGGCATACAGACTGACGGCAAGGCGCAGGGCAAGATCAGAGGATCCGGACTTGTCTTTAGCCACAGATTCCATGAGGCGGTCACAGTCTTTAGTTAAAGCTTCAAAATCCTCCTTATTTTTCCTGATGTACAACCCTCCCATACGCTCAATTACTTTCCCAAAAACAGCCGGGTCCTTCTCCTGGCTGAAATCAGCCACGTCATCATAAACATCATTAGCCAGCATAAGGGCATCGACGATTTCCTGAGGGCGGCCAGGAATAGTCTCAGCCCCTTCATAAACATAATCCGCATCCGCGCTGGTAACATCGAAGTTCTTGACCAGAAGCCGGGCAAACTCACGAGTTTGGCGAACCCGCAGGGTTTCATTATATTTCACATCATTATCCAGCTGAATACTGTCAGTCAAAGGCCACAGATCGATCAGTTTTCTGCCGCTGTCTGCGGCGGCTTTAAGGGCAGGATCCTGGCTTAAGTCACGGATAACTTCCTGCGGGTCCTTGTTTGTCAGGTCTTTGTTTGTCAGGTCTTCAGCTGGCAAATCTGTGGCGGATTTATTATCATTATTGGTGTTATTCGCATAATTCGTTGTATTTTCATTATTATCCATTATTATTTCCTCGATTTATCTACTATCAGTTCCCTATCAGTTTCTGCATAATTTTGCTTTATAGACCGGCAACCTTACCAGATTTAATTAGACTTATCAGACTTACTTGACTTATCAGATTTATTTAACTTCAGCAGCAGGATCAACATAATTAATATTCATCAGCTTATGAGTTCCGGTCTCAAAAGTCAGAGAAGTGACTGAGGCCAATGCAGTATGGTGCAAGAGCATGTTGTGCTCAGCTCTGCCGGTTTCCAGCAAGTGACGGAAGGTCCAAATGGGAGACTCATGAGTCACTGCAATAACCTGCTGGCCCGGGTACTGGTCTACCTTCTCATAGACAAAAGCACCTACGCGACAGGCGATGGATCGGTAACTTTCACCCCAGCTGGGCTTCCATAGATTCAAGACCAGCCGCCAGTTGCCATTTCGCCAGAGAGCACCTTCCCCGTAGCCAATTCGCCTGCCCCGAAAATTATTCCCTGCCTCAATAATCCGTTGATCTGTCAGAATTTCCAGGGAATTATCCGATTCTCGCCGGTTGTTGAGCGCAGACTGAATAACCTGAGCAGTTTCCTGGGTTCTCTCCAAGGGAGATGAATACAAGGCAACGGCTTTCTTCATCTGGGGATCGGCAGCAATATATTCCGCTGTCGCTGCTGCCATGCGGCGCCCACGGCTGGACAGGTGGAAACCGGGCAGTCTTTCATACAAAAGATGTTGGGGATTATCTACTTGCCCGTGACGGACCAGATGAATAGTTGTGTAAGCCATAAAATCTGCCTAATACGACCAATCATTATAATCATTGTGTACTTGCTGCTGGCGGCTGATGTAGTCTAAAAATTCCCGCCGTTCCAACCCCAATCGGGAGTCGCCGTATACCGTATATACATACGATCTTCCTCGATTCCCAGAGTATTGTGAATCGCCTGCATTATTGCCTGCCCCAGTTTTTCCCAGGTCTGAGATGCCACCGGAGAACGGCCAAAAACATTGACTTCCACATAGGCTGCCGGCTTGTCATCATCACCAGCAAAGTAGATAGGCATATTATCCTCGAAGGGGCACATCAGCCACCCTTCCGATTTGCCAGGAAGAATGGAGATTGCCTTGCCGTAAGCGACTTTCAAAGCCTCGCGCTCCTCAGCACTTGTGTGAACACTGACATGTGTATGGATTACTGGCATATTAACTCCTTTGTATCAAACCTATCAGGCATACAGACATAATTATAATCACTCTCAGCGATGCGACTTGCCAATCAGTCTGTCTGCGAATTCTGTAGGCTGGACAGGGACTCAGAACGGCCCTCTTCCTCTGCCCTGGCCTGAGCCGCTCCTACCTTGAGGACCATGTTTGAGAGACCAGGATCCAATCCTATGGGCAACTGAATTCTCCTTGATTGGTTCCCCCTCTTTGGGAGCATCTAAGAGCCACTTGCGAATAATAAAATTCCAAACCATCACAATAACTGTTGCTACCAGCTTACTGCCAATGGCATAAATCGTATAGGTGGTGTGATTGTTCTGACCAGCAGAAGGAGTAAGAATAACCTCAGTACCCAGCCAAATGATAAGTTCGTTAATTCCCAGTCCAATAACAGATGACACCAGGAAAATTAGGAATTCCATCCATCGGGCCATATCTGGCCGATGAACAAAAACAAAACGCATACTGGCCAGATAATTAAAAATCAGTGAGATGCAGAATGACAGAGCCCCTGCCAAAACTGCGTTCCAGTGCAGATGCACCAAAAGAGTGTAGAGGCCAAAGTCGATGATAAAGGCGATGACGCCTACAATTCCAAATTTAATGATCTGCTCAAGAAGTCGTTTCACGTCTATATTCAAGCACGACCCCATGAAAGACGGCTATTATATCCCTTTGAATTACTTTAAGAAAGGCCCGGAAGGATATCTAAAACCATTTCTCACAGCTATCTTTTTTGTTGCGGCCTGTTCAGGTACGCATTCGGGCGTATAGGCATGGGTGTGTTGCTGTTTTAGTTTTTATTCCTTGTGTTTATTGGGGTTGACTGTGTTTTAAATTTCTTGTTCTTTTTTACGTATAGGCATGAGAGTGTTGCTAGAAACACGTGTACCCCTCGCGATTGCGCGGGGTGTAACCCTGTTTAAAAACCATGCATGCTAGGTGGTATGAAAACCATAGTCTGTGTTACTTGCCAGAGTACGAATATTAAAAAGAACGGGACAACCAGTAGCGGTAAACAACGCTATTACTGCAAAAACTGTAAAACGAGTTTCACACACGAGTATGATTCAACATTCAAAGATTTTGCCTTATTCCTGGACTATGTCACCCACACGCATAGCCAAAACGACTACACGATAGCAGGAAGAACTCTCAGAGAAAAAACACGCCGTTTCTGGCAGTATTGGCCGCTGCCACCCTTAGTCAATGAATCCTACGATATTGTATTCATTGACGGTATTGACATCACTCGTAAAATCGTGGTATTAATCGCGTGCACGACCACGCATATTATTGGCTGGTACGTGGCTAGAAGCGAGACCACAGCCGCATACACAGCACTCCTATCACGGATAGCAGCTCCCACGA
Organism: Scardovia inopinata JCM 12537; assembly: GCF_001042695.1. NCBI lineage: Bacteria > Bacillati > Actinomycetota > Actinomycetes > Bifidobacteriales > Bifidobacteriaceae > Scardovia > Scardovia inopinata. Next base: position 1,450,737 of record NZ_AP012334.1, read on the forward strand.
TAGCCGTTTCTGATGGAGGAAGTGGTTTTAGAAAAGCCTGTAAAAACACGTGGCCTAACACGAAAATTCAACGCTGCCTGTTCCACATATACATGACCATACGCACAGCAACAACTCTGCACCCGCGTCTACTACCCGGTAAACAACTCCTTCGTATAGGAACAAGCCTATTGAAAGTAAAAACTCTTGACCATGCACGGCAATGGGTACACATGTATGCCCTATGGTATGAGACATGGCATGACTGGCTCGATGAGAAAACTCTCATCGATACCCGCTGGCAAGACACGCACGCGTGTCTTGCCAAAGCAGCCAGGAGCATCAACACGCTCATTCAACAAAACCAGTTATTCACCAACCTGCATGACAAGTATTACTACACGTATAAGAATCACGTCATCGTAACAAATAACCAGATAGAAGGCGGTGTCAACACCCAGTTAAGAGCCCTGCTAGGCGCGCATAGAGGAATGAAACTTGACCGGCAAATCAAAACAATTTTCTGGTACTGTTACACACATTCCACAGCAACCCAAAACCCTAAAGAATACTTACCCACCATGCCCACAGACACCGACATCACGCAGCTTTACCGGCACATCAACGAATACCAACAATGGAAAGCAACCATCCCGGGATGGGGAGACGCACTAGCCTACACAGAATTCCATCACGGCACACCCTGGCACGAAACCTACTAACCAGCCAGCAACACACCCATGCCTATAAGCCAAAAACGCGGGCACTACATAATCAGGGAAAGAAAAACCCTAAAAACATTAATGTTTCCAGGGCTTCCGCATAGCTTACCGAAGTGCTCCCCAGGGATTCGAACCCTGAACCCACGACTTAAAAGGACGCTGCTCTGCCGTTGAGCTAGAGGGGCAACGGAAAAACATTATACATCGCACTTGCGATTTTTGCCACTATGGCGAGTTGGGCATGCCAATAATCATCGGCTCAGGCATTGTTGCGCTGCTATATAGTCATTATTCCTGCTGTATTTGAGTAAGCCGCAGTCCCCCCTCCCCCTAAGAAATAGAGCACGACACGCCGGCAGCATCTGTATCGGGACTATCGATGTTAACATCGTTAACTGCATAAGTTAACACTGTAAACATCGATTGGAGGCCAAACACATGGATACAGATCCATCGGACGAAGCCATAAGCCTTACAGACGCACAGAAGTCATACGGGAGCACAAAGGTCCTGCGCGGCGTGGACCTGAAAGTCCGCCCCGGACAGATACTCGGCCTGCTGGGGAAAAACGGCGCCGGCAAATCCACGCTGATCACCATTATGTGCGGGATGCTCCGCCCCAACTCGGGGCAGGTCCGCATCTGCGGCAAAGACCCTTCCCGCAGGAGTATCGGACGGTATATCGGCTACGCCCCGCAGGACATCGCCGTTTATCCCCATCTTTCTGTTGAACAGAACCTCACCAGCATAGGCCGGATACAGGGGATATCCGCCGCAAAATCAGTGCAGCGGGCCCATGAGATCATCGAGGCGCTGGGGCTGGAAAACCAGACGAAGCAAAGCGCGGGGGACCTGTCCGGCGGCCAGAAACGGCGGCTGCACACAGGTATGGCATTAATGCACCATCCCCGCGTTGCCTTCCTTGACGAGCCTACAGTAGGCGCTGATGTCGAAGCGCGCAACAGGATATTGCACATGGTCCGCTCCCTTGCAGATGAAGGTACGGCTGTCGTGTACACGTCGCATTACCTGACCGAATTTGAAAAGCTCAACGCTACTATCGCCATCCTCAATGAAGGTACGATAGCTGCTTCAGGCACTATCCCCGACCTCATCAGCAGGCATTCGGATTCTTCGATACACGTTTCCTTCGCTTCCGGCACTCTGCCTAATGTCAACGGATGGCGCGAAGAAGAAGGGCATTTGTCATTGGAAGGGCCGGCAGAGGATCCCGGGCGCGCCATCGCCAGGCTGCTCGCAGACCCTCAGGTGGACGATTCCGCAGTCAGCGACATCCGTATAGTCCGCCCTTCACTGGAAAGCGTGTATCTGAATATCGTCGGTACAGAAAAAACTGCAGACGAAGAAATAAAGGAGAAATAATGAAAATCAAACGTTTTATGGCTATAGCCAGGCTCAACCTGCTGATCCAGCTGCGCGATCCCACACCTACAATCCTAATGACTATAATACCGCTGATACTTACACCGTTCATGATACCTTCTTTCAAAACCCTGCTTATTTCAGAGGGGTATGCCTCGGCAACAGGCGCGGAACAGGTAGTCCCCGGGATGGCGGTCCTGTTCTCTTTCCTCTCTGTGCAGTTCATCGTCCAGTCATTCTTTGATGAACACACCTGGGGGACATGGCCCCGGCTCCGATCGACCGCAGCAACACCGGCAGATATCATCATGGGGAAAACGGCAGTCATTTATCTGATCCAGGCTGTACAGCTTATTGTAGTGCTGGCTGCGGGAAGCCTCCTGTATGGTTACCGCCCCAACGGGAGCATAGCAGCGCTTGTCATAGTGGCACTTGTATTCTCTGCAGTCCTTACCGCATTCGGAGTGGTGCTGTCCCTGTGGATCCGGTCCGAAAACACAGCACTAGCTCTGGCAAGCCTTGTCGGGATGCTGATGGCAGGGATCGGCGGCGCTATCGGCTCGACCTCAGGGTTCCCCGGCTGGGCCCGGCCTGTGTCAAAAATATCCCCTGCACACTGGGCGCTTGACGCAGTCCATAAGGTCAGCCTGGATTCGGCGGGAATAGGCGACGTTGGCGGACAGATCGGGATACTGCTGATATTCCTTGCCGTCCTCGTAGCTGTCTGTATAATAAGATGCATTATGGGGGTAGATACCAGGAAAATGGAATAGGAGCGTAGGCATGGGCGATACAGGGGAAAGAAAGGGCAGCGGTTTAAAACGCGGGCATCTGACGCGTGAAAGCATCCTCCGCGAGGCGCTCACCCTCGTTGATGAGAAAGGTTTTGATGCCCTTTCCCTCCGCACGCTCGGCAAGCGGCTCGGTGTTTCCCAGGCCGCTTTTTACCGCCATATCCCGGATAAAGCCGCTCTGCTGGATGGGGTTGCAGAAATCATCTGGCAGGAAGTTTTCGACCGATGCACATCCGCCTTGTCAGAGGAGAGCTTTACTGCCGGGAACACGGACTGGAAAACAGTTTTCAGCCTGTATGCCCATTGTCTCATGGATATCCTGCACAGCCATCCTAACGCAGTTATCCTTGTCCTGACACATCCGATGAGTACAGCGAACGAGTTCGCATCCGCGGCCCGGCTGCTGGTACAGATAGCCGATCTGGGGATCCCCCTGCCGAGCAACGCACTCGGAATGATCAATATGGTCACTATGTACGTGGGAGGCGTTGCTGCCGCTGAAGTCGCCCCTCCTGCGGGCGGCGCTGCAAAGGACATAGACGAAGGCATTGCCGGGATGCTCGCCGCTGCCGGCCCGCGTGAAAAGGAAACCCTTACAGATCTGCTGAGACCCATGGGTACAGCCGGATGGTCCTTCTCCCACCTGTTTGAGACCGGCCTCAATGCCCTGCTGCACGGCTGGGATACAGTGTAACTTACCTAAGCTCCTGCATCAGGCCGCAAAAAGATCGTTGAAATTCTCAGCCATCGTAGGATGGGTGAACACCTGATTGGCGAGATACTTTGCCGGTATGTTGTTGTCCATCGCCATCTTGACGAGGTTAATAAGTTCATGCGCCTGGCTGCCGAAAAGCGTTGCGCCGAGGATGCGCCCGTCTCCCCTGCTGATAATAACTTTGAATATTCCCCTGAGATCATTATTGACGTGCGCGCGCGGCATAGATGCAACAGGAAGCGTTTTTGCCCTGTAATCAAGCCCCTGTCCCTGCGCCTGCGCTTCGGTAAGGCCTATCTGTGCCAGCGGAGGAGTAATAAATGTAGCTGTGGGGATATTCTTCCGGTCAGCAAGGCTGTACGTCTGCCCGTCCTGCCCTGCCCGGCTGAGATAAGCGTTGATTATCCGGAAATCATCAAGGGATATGTACGTAAACTGCGGGCCTCCATTGACATCCCCAGCGGCAAACACCCCGGGAACAGCTGTCTGGAGGAACCTGTCAGTTTTGATCGCCCCGCTGTCAGTCAGTTCAATATCTGTAGCCTCAAGCCCGAGCCCGTCAATATTAGGACGCCGGCCGACCGCATAAAGCACAGCATCAAACGTAAAATCGCCTTTGTTGGTTGAGAGCACAGCGGCACCCCGTGAGTCTTCCACAGATGCAACAGCGGAGTCCAGTTCAAAGCGGATTCCGTCTTCCTTCATATACGAATATGCGAGATCGGCGAATTCAGGCTCAGTCCCCCTGAGGATACTGGGACCGTTAACAAACACCGTTACATCGGTCCCAAGCTTATTGAAAATGCCTGCAAACTCAAGGCCGATATGCCCTCCGCCGATGATCCCCAGCCTGCCGGGACGTGAGCTGAGGCCCTGTATCCCAGTGGAATCGTAAGCATACGCGGATCCTGCCAGTCCCGGGATATCTGGTATCACAGGGACAGCGCCAGTATCGATGACGATATCCGCAGCAGTGAGCAGCTCTGTATCTGCCCCTGCGGAGACCTCAACCACCTTGTTGGATACGAACCGCGCCCGTGCATCAATGACGTCAGCAGTACCGGATACTGCGGCATAATTCTTCTTATTGAGACGGGAAACCACAGCAGACTTCTGGGCCATCACCTCATCAAACCCCAGCCCCTTCTCGGCAGCAACAAGCATAGTTTTAGTCGGGATGCAGGCAATGTTGATGCACGTCCCGCCATACATCGCAGGGCTTTTTTCAATGAGGGCAACCTTCTTGCCGGTTGCAGCCTGTCTGGCAGCCAGTGTTTTACCTGCTTTGCCAAACCCTATGACGATGAGGTCGTATTCACGCATAGCACAAGTACCTTTCTATGGTTTTATCAGTATCTGGTTTTATCAGTAGCGGGCGAAATGCCGCAATACAGTCAACTTTCCCGGCACAGCATATATTGCAGTGTTCGCTGCCGCCGAAATTGGGACTTGCCGTTTTAAGCCACAGGGACCCTGGTAGTAAAACACGCAGATACAAAAATGGAAATTGTGGAAAATCGGGAAAATCGAGTTTGTATCTGCGTGTTTTACCACCAGAAGGCCAGGAAGTAGACCACAGCGATGCAGAAAAATATGGAGAGGGATCCTGGCCTGCACCCCTATGGGCCATTAACCCACAAAAAGATCTCCTAGATAGGAGACCTTTTATGAAATTCAACAAAAATTCTTAAACAGCTACTTTCTGCGTATATATTCCAGTACATTCATGGTAGAGATGAACTCCTTGCGCCCGTTCTTAGCAATAATGTCCAGAATGATTCCCGTAATGCCAAGAAGCAGCCCAGCCAAAATTAAGAAGAAACACCCAAAAAGTGTAGGGAACTGCAAAACCTGCCCAGTCTGCCAGAACTTGATGAAGATAGGAATCATCAGCCCAATACCCACGACTCCGAGCAAACCACCGAGCGTACTGAAAAATGGCAGCGGTTTGTACTCGCGAATCATACGGAAGATTGTTGAGAGAACTCGAATACCGTCTCCCACAGTATCCAGCTTAGAGACAGAGCCTTCCGGACGGTCACGGTACTGAATAGGCATCTCTTAGAGTTTCATATTTTTATCGAGACTGTGAATAGTCATCTCAGTCTCAAACTCAAAGCCCTTCGAGAGAATTGGATAGCTTTTCACGAAAGCGAAGGAGAAAGCACGATAACCCGTCATAATGTCCTTCACGTTCGACTGGAAAAGGAAGTTAATAGAATCCCGTACCAAAGAGTTGCCAAAATTATGGAATGGTCGTTTATTTTCCTCAAAATATGTGGAGCTTAAACGGTCTCCGATAACCATGTCATAGCCTTCGAGAATCTTCTCCACCATTTCCGGCGCAGATTCTGCCGGGTAAGTATCGTCTCCATCCACCATAATGTATGCGTCCGCGTCCACTTCGTTGAACATTGCACGAATGACGTTTCCTTTTCCTTGGCGAGGTTCATGCCGAACAACAGCGCCAAGTGAGGCAGCGATTTGAGCAGTATGGTCCGAGGAGTTATTGTCATACACATAAATCACAGCATCAGGAAGAGACTGCTGAAAATCTGCTACGACTTTGCCAATAGTAACTTCCTCGTTGTAGCACGGAATAAGAACAGCAACCTTTGGCTTCTGGATTTCACTCATAGTTGTAGTATAACCTACCTATCCTATTGCAATTTCCACTGCTGCGCGTTAGAGCCATTCGCCTTGTAAAGCACAATATTCGTAAAGTTTGCAGTAGCGTCTGCAGCCACATCAATGGCATACTGTGTATTCAACTTTGAGAAGAATGTATACGTACCGTTACTGTTCTTCACTGCAACCCATTTCTGAACATCAGATGAGTTATAGGTGTATTGCTGAATATTCTGACCATCCTGAGCAATACCAGCAGCAACGTCTAAGGCCTTGCCAGACTCTTTATTGCGAATAATGACATATCCGGCACTGTCATGAGTGATAACCCATTTTTGCGCATCGGACTTATTCCTCGCAAAGAGGCGGATATTTGCCCCGTTCGCATGCGACCCCGCCTCAAGATCCATCACAGATGACGCGAACTGCGGGCGAGCAAAAGTATACGTGCCGTCTGCCAAATTATCCTTGTGGAGCGCAACGAAAGTTGCGGACTGGATATCCCACTTCTGCCCATTGCTCTTGTTCGCGCTGTATAGCTGAACATTCGTAGAATTTGTAGTCTTATCCCCATCTACGTCAAGCGCATATGAAGTATTAACCTTGGAGTAAAAGGTGTAAGAACCATCGGAATTCTTGACGGCCACCCATTTCTGAGCCATAAAATGAACAATAGACTTCAGTGGAAAGCTGAAGATATTGAAAAAGCCGCGGAGTTCTTTAGCGTCGAACCCGCGGCATTGGTAGCGGGGCATGGATTTGAACCATGGACCTCTGGGTATTATGCCGTCCTCAAATTGATCGCTTCTGGCGGATCGTAGTTATTCAGCAACCACCTTAACAGTAAACTGAGCAGAAATTTCAGGGTGAAGCTTCACAGTCACAGGGTAGGTACCTGTAGTCTTGATAGCTTCCACAGTGATGTTCCTTGCTTCCACGGATCCAGCCTCAGCAACCTGAGCTGCCAGGGCCTTGGCCACGGACTCGGCACTGATTCCACCGAAGAGCTTGCCAGATTCAGAAACCCGGGCAGCAATTTCCACGGTGGTACCCTCAATAGCAGTCTTTGCTGCTACTGCATCTTCACGAGTCTTCAGAGCCTGAGCCCTGCGGGCACGCTGCATCTGCTCAATCTGCCTGCCTGCACGCTCAGTCCACAGCATGGCTTCGCCCTGAGGAATAAGGAAATTACGGGCATACCCAGCCTTGACTTCAACAGTGTCGCCAGGCTGACCCAGAGTAGAGACTTCCTTGCGGAGAATAACTTTTACATTCTTTGCCATTATCAGTACCTCGCCTCGTGTTATTTGGAAGAACGGCCGGTAGAGCTGTAAGGAAGGAGGGCCATCTCACGGGCGTTTTTAATCGCACGTGCGATAGTACGCTGTTCCTGGACAGTCACACCAGTGATGCGGCGGGACCGGATTTTGCCGCGGTCAGAAATGAATTTGCGCAGCAAAGCAACATCCTTATAATCAATTTCTGTAATCTTAGCCGTCTTCAGCGGATTCGGCTTCTTCTTAAAAGGCTTTACTGGAGGCTGTGGCCTTTTGCGTGACATATGCACACTTCCTTTTTTGTATAAATTTTGATAATTCTTATATCTGTATATCTATATGAAATAAATTCTGATTAAAACTCAGGATCAGCAAACTCATCGTCAGAACCGAAGTCAGCGTTGGAACCAAAGGCTGTAGACGAATTGAAGGCACCTGAATCAGAGGAATTAGCCCAGGGATCGGTTCCCTGTGAGGCATAACCGCCACCGCCGTTCTGCCCATTGGTATTCTGACCACCGGCAGCACCATTCCCGTTACCACCAAATCCGCGGGATGCCCCTGCCTGGCTGGCTCCACCGCGATAGCCTCCGCGGCCGGCAGCAGAACCATTATTGCTGTATCCCCCTGAGCCAGTCCCGGAAACGTTAGCGTTGCGCTGAACCTGGGCTGTATTGCGGCTCAGTGCAGGACCAATCTCATTGACACGCAGCTCTACCACTGTGCGGCTTTCGCCGGACTGGGTCTGGTAAGAACGCTGAGTCAGATTCCCCTGAGCAATAACCCTCATCCCCTTAGATAGGGACTGGGAAATATTGGTAGCCATGGGAGAATACTGAGAATCCCAGCAGGAGCAGCGCAGGAAGAGAGCTTCGCCGTCTTCCCACTGGCCGCTGTTGCGATTATAGGTACGGGGAGTGGAAGCAATGGTGAAATTCACCACTGTGCCACCATTGCCTGTCGTCCGAAGTTCCGGATCAGCAGTGAGATTGCCAATTATTGTAACCGGTGTTTCTCCAGCCATGATGCTCTGCCTACTTACTTGACTGTGACTTACTCTGTCTGATTATACTCTGATTCAGAGTCCATTTATCGTGGTGATGGTCTGATTTTTCTGATTCGTGAGTATTGTCAGAATTTATTTGGCGTCCTTACGAAGGATTTTCGTACGAACAATGGATTCGTTAAGATTAAGAAGACGATCCAGCTCTGCACTGGTCGCGGGTTCACTGGAGTATTCGACAACGGCATAAGCGCCTTCAGTTTTGCCATTAATCTCGTAAGCGAGCTTGCGGCGGCCCCAAATGTCGACCTTCTCTACAGTACCCTTTTCATTGGTGACTGTTTCCATGTACTGATCAACCAGCTTCTTCAAAGCGCGGTCATCCAATTCCGGATCAGCGATCAGCATGAGCTCATATTTATGCGCAGACATCACCCACCTCCTTCGGACTATAGGCTACAGACTTTCTGCAGCAGAAGATGTGTTTACGCTCGCTGCTTCCACCAGGTTTCAGCCTGATTTTGGCAACTTGTCTACTATATCGAAGGGGGCAGATATCTCCACTTATCCCTGACCAACCCCTGCCGCACCTCTGACTCACCTATAATTCGCTGCTTCTAATCCAGGAGAGGATTACCAAACCAGGTCTTATACAAAAGGAAAAAATTCCGATTTCCATAGCTAGAACAGGAATCTCCTGTTCCCAGGCCGGCTTTAAGAGCAGCAGCGTTGGGCTGATAAGGAGTATAAGTATACAACAAGGCCGTTGCATCGTTATAAATATAGACAGTAGATCCCCCACAGCTAGTCTTGGGATTATAGCGAATATAGTTAAGGCTGTGAGAATGATAGGGATATCGAGAGGGATGAGCCGCATAATATTTAAACCGATGAGCAGCCCCGTAAACCTGTTTAAAAAATCCTAAATAATCGCTGTCACATTTACCATTGTCCGGGCAGGACAAGCCCAAGGCTGTATTAACCTGAGTCCTGGTCGGTCCTGAAGAGGTGACCAAACCTTGCTCTTTCTCCAGCATAACCACCAAAACCTTCTGACTAATTCCGCAACTGCGGGCGGCGGCATCGATGATCCGGGCAGCAGTGGCAGTGTTTCCGGAATTTTTCTTATCTCCGCTTCCACTGTCATATCCCTTGCATAAATCATCAGCCTTCTGCGGGAAAGTTCTGAAAGAATAGGAACTCAAGCAAAATTTGCCCCTGCAATTCTTTCCCCTTGCCGTAAGAAAAGTCTGAATTTGAGAAACAGTCAGAGAGTTAGAATCATAAAAAGCTGAATCTGTAATAATATACCCAGGATCAAAATGATACTGCTGGTAGAGAACCTTTTGCTCAGATTGAGCTGCGGCAATTTCCTGCCTCTGTATACGGTAATTATTTCCCTGCCAGATCAGAGCAATAATCAGACCAGCAATAATAATCCACAAAAGTACCGTCTTTGCTGAAACCGCTTTCAAAGAGGACGTGATTCGTGCGATTACAGCCGTGCCTCTACTGTTTCTCCTCTTCTTACCTGCCATGCCCGTCTCCTGTCTTATAAGCCATACTTATCTCTTCTTTCCGCCTGCAAACGATACCGACTTTCAGCAGCTTCCTTTGCAGCCAACCACCAGGAGCAATGATCCCTGTACCAGGCAATAGTTCGGCGCAATCCCTGGTAAAAGTCAGTATATTCAGGCTCCCATCCCAGTTCTGCCCTGATTTTTGAGGCATTGAGCGCATAACGTCTGTCAGCTCCAGGCCTGTCAGGAACAAACTCAATGCTGTCAGCCGGAGCCCCCATCAGCGACATGATATCGTGAGCAATCTGAATATTGGATCTTTCCCCCCGAGAACTGATAACATATGTTTCCCCAATGGTCCCTGCCTCCAGGATCTTCCAGACAGCTGAACACTGATCTTCTACGGCAATCCAGTCTCTTACTGCCAATCCATCACTATAAATCTTTATAGGTTTGCCTTGAAGAATATTGGTAATTTGGCGAGGGATAAATTTCTCCACATGCTGATAAGGCCCATAATTATTGGAGCAGGTGGAAATTGTGGCCTGAAGCCCGTAAGTCCGAACCCAGGAGCGGACCAGATGATCCGAGGCCGCCTTGGAAGCAGCATAGGGGCTTGAAGGCCTGTAGGGACTGTCCTCAGTGAATTCTTCCTGGCTGTCTAAAGGCAAATCACCAAAAACCTCATCAGTGGATACATGATGAAAACGGACCCCATAGCGGCGTGCTGCCTGAAGCATAGTGAAAGTCCCCATAATATTGGTTTTCATAACAGGATCGGGATCATAAATGGCATTATCATTATGAGATTCTGCGGCGAAATGAACAATGGCATCGGCCTGTGAGACCACAGAATCCACCAGTGAATCATCGCAGATTGAGCCGTGCATAAAGGTTACTGGGACTGATGGCCTGGCTGCTGCCGAAGCTCCAGCTCCCTGCACATGTCTGGGCTGAGCCTGCCCGGATTCTTCCTCAGAACCGCTTGTTGTCTGAGCAATCAGACCATCAAGGTTATGAATATTGCCTGCATAAGTCAGCGCATCCAAAACAGTCACTGAAACTTCAGGATGATTGTGGACAAGATAACGCACAAAGTTCGAACCAATAAAACCTGCCCCGCCCGTGACCAGAATGCGTGAATATTTTCCCATCTGTAAATCTTTCTGTATTTTTCTGTATTCTTCTGTAGCTTCCGTGTTTCTTACACTGTCTATAATTCTTATAATTTGCATGCAGAAATGTATGCCTCCCTTCTATTTTGGCATATCAAGGCAACAAAAATCCTTCTCCATACACGTTCAGCGATAGAATAGGAAATGTTAACTTCCCACCCACGAAAGGTGATATTTATGGCAAACGAGCAAACGGCAGCCACTAACGAAATCGATGCTGACGTTGTTATTGTTGGAGCTGGTCTCTTTGGATTGACCATTGCCCAGCAGGTTGTTGAACACACCGGCAAGAAAGTTCATATCATTGACATCCGTGACCATATTGGCGGGAACGCATATTCTTATTTTGATCCCGCAACCGGTGCGGAAATTCATAAGTACGGGGCTCACCTCTTCCATACCAGCAATGAACGGGTATGGAAGTATGTCAACAGATTCACTAAATTCACCAATTATGTGCATCGGGTATACACAACTCATGACGGCGAGGTTTTCCCCCTGCCTGTCAACTTGGGAACTATCAATCAGTTCTTTCATGCAGCCTACACTCCTACTGAAGCTAAGGCTCTGATAGAGAAGCAGGCAGGCGAGTACGCAGATATTGAGCCGAAAAATCTGGATGAACAGGGTAAAAAATTAATCGGCCAGCCCTTATACGATGCCTTTATTCGCAATTACACAGCCAAGCAGTGGCAGACAGATCCCTCTGACCTTCCAGCCTCAATAATCCGCCGGCTCCCTGTACGATTTACCTATAACAACCGCTATTTTAAGGACACCTGGGAGGGACTGCCAGTAGATGGTTACACGGCCTGGTTCCAGAGGATGATTGACGATCCCCGCATTACCGTTTCCCTGGGAGTTGACTTCTTCGATGACAGCCAGCCTTACAACAAGAAGAACCTGGTTGGCCGCCTCCCCGTTATTTATACAGGCCCGGTGGATCGCTACTTTGATTACCAACTGGGTGAGCTCAAGTGGAGAACCGTTGATTTCAAAGAAAAGCGATATCACGAAGACGACCATTTCGGTTGCCCTGTGATGAATTATGCAGATGCTGATGTTCCTTACACTCGGGCAATTGAATACAAAAATTTCAATCCCGAGCGCTACGATCAGCAGAACCATAATGAAACTGTGGTCTGGGAAGAGTATTCTCGCTTCGCGAAAAAGGGCGATGAACCATATTACCCCATCAACACCGATGAGGATCGGGCCCTTTACGCCCAATATAAGGCCAAAGCAGCTGAAGAGCCACAGGTTATTTTTGGCGGTCGGTTGGGAACCTATGCTTATTACGATATGCATCAGGTCATTAACAGTGCCCTCATCGCTTATGAGACGGAAGTTGCTCCTCTTTTAGACTAGTACAAGCTCGGGTAGGCCCGGAAGGCCAGCTAGCCGGAAGGTCAGATAGAAAATGCGATAAGGAAGAAATTCGCCATTCTCATTTTTGTATCTGCCCCTCCGGACCCATATCCCATATATGTGATGCGATGTAATCAAAAAGTCTCATAAAGAGCCAGCGACACGTCAATAAAGGGTCATGCTTCCTAATTCGATAGGCTGTGTTACAGTTTAGGGGTTGTCTGATGTTGGGTCAGAACACGGAGGATTCGCCTAGTGGTCTATGGCGCACGCTTGGAAAGCGTGTTGGGTGCAAACCCTCACGAGTTCGAATCTCGTATCCTCCGCTCAGGTTTTATTTGTCCCCTATCCCATCCCCTATCATTGTCGAAGTTCTGTCGCAGGTTTTGTCATAGGGGTGTATATACTAAAGGTATATTAATTAAATACGGAAAAGGTATTTAAAGATGCACCATTTTATTGTTTCTGAATTTCGATGGTAACGCTCACCAATAGCGAGCGCAGTTTTTGGTGCTTTCAAACTGATCACGACTGATTATGACTTATTCTGACTGATCAATGCAGCTGTAATTGATTACACAGTAGTATCAGAGCAGTCTTTATCCATGGTGTTGTGGTTTTATCAGTTGCGGAAGTATACCAGCTCCACACCTATAAGAATCCCTAGCACTAATAAATTAATAATAAGAATATAGATAATTCTCAGTCAACTGTCCTTAATCTGAATTTATCAAGTGTATTTTTATTATCCCTATTTATTATCATCCTTCGGACGACCAGGTATAGATTTCATTGCTGAGCTCGGCGGAATCAAGCATAATCATAATAAGCATAACCACAATAAACACAAGCCCAATAACCACAGCAGAAAGAATTAAGAACAATGATTAAAGAAGCCATTGCAACCATCGTATCTCACGGCGATCTGACCTATCAGCAAGCTTATGATGTGATGAATGAAATCATGAGCGGCCAGACTTCACCCACACAAAATGCAGCATTTCTGGCAGCGCTTTCTACAAAAAGCACCCGAGCAGAGACAATCGAAGAGATTTCAGGATGCGCTGCCGCCATGCGAAGTCATGCCACCCCCGTCCCCCACCCGGGTATGAAAGTCCTTGACATCGTGGGAACCGGCGGAGATAAAGCCAGCTCTTTCAATATCTCCACCACAGCAGCCATGATCATAGCAGCTGCCGGAATTAAGGTGGCTAAACACGGAAATCGAGCAGCCTCCTCTCAATCCGGGACTGCAGACTGTCTGGAAGCACTGGGAGTCACTATTCAGCAGGATCCACAGAAAGCGCTCGATTTGCTTGAATCTGTGGGGATCTGCTTTCTTTTTGCTCAAAAATATCACACATCCATGAAGTATGTAGGAGCAATTCGTAAAGAGCTGGGTTTTCGGACGGTTTTTAATATTCTTGGCCCTCTCACCAACCCTGCGAAGCCTGAATATTTTGTGCTGGGCGTCTATGATGAATATCTGGTTGAGCCCATTGCCCAGGTTCTCTCTCATATAGGAGTTGAACGTGCTCTGGTAGTTTATGGACAGGATAAGCTTGATGAGATTTCTATCAGCGCTCCCACAACTGTCTGCGAGTTAAAAGACGGAGATTATGAGACCAGCCAGATTAAGCCTGAGGATTTTGGCTTAGCCCGCAGGAAGAAGACTGACATTGTTGGCGGAACTCCCCAGGAAAATGCCGAAATTACCAGAAATATACTTGCTGGGGAACTACGCGGGGCTAAAAGAGACATTGCCGTCCTGAATGCTGCTGCCGGAATCTATACAGCTGGAAAGTCGGACAGTATGAAAGAAGCCTGCCAATTGGCGGAACAGCTGATTGATGATGGTTCAGCCATGAATGTACTTACTTCCTTCATAACCGCTTCTGGCGATTAGCCCAGGTAAGGAACCGATTATGACAATTTTGGATGATTTGGCGGATTATGCCAGACTGCGATCACTTCATGATCAGGAAACTATTCCCTATTCGCAAATGCGGCAAACGGCGGAAGCTCTGGCAGACGGTGCTGGCAGCGGCCACTTCGCTTTTGAAGATGCTTTGCGGGGTCCGGGTATTCACTTTATCTGCGAGTGCAAGAAGGCTTCCCCCTCGAAAGGCTTGATTTCTCCCGATTTTCCTTACAAACAGATTGCCCGTGACTATGAGGAAGCCGGTGCTGATGCCATTTCTTGTTTGACCGAGCCCCGGTGGTTTCAAGGGAAGGACAGCTATGTGACTGATATTTCACAGACCGTATCGATTCCCATTCTGCGCAAGGATTTCACCGTAGACGATTACATGATCTATCAGGCCAAAGTGATTGGGGCTTCCGCAGTCCTGTTGATCTGTTCTCTCCTGGATGGCAGAACTCTCACTGCTTACCGTCAGCTGGCTGAATCATTGGGAATGTCAGCCCTGATTGAAGCGCACGATGCGGACGAAGTTAAACAAGCCGTCGCCTGTGGCGGGCGAATAATTGGTGTGAATAATCGTGATCTGAGAACTTTCACCGTGGATATTGCCAATTCCGTGCGGTATAGGGATCTGGTCCCGGCTAATGCTGTATATGTATCAGAAAGCGGAATTCATACTGCCGATGATATTCGAGCAGTGTATAGTGCCGGGGTTAATGCCGTTCTCATTGGGGAGAGTCTCATGAGAAGTGCCAACAAAAAAGGGATGATAGCAGGACTACGTCAGGCTTGTGAGCCCGTGGCTGACGATGCAACAAGGCTGAGCAGATCCACAGTGGAGGTAGAAAATGACTGATGATTATGTTCAGACATCAACCAAAATCAAAATCTGTGGGATGAGTCGAGAGGAAGACATGGAAGCTATTAATACCTATCCGCCGGATTTCTGCGGTTTCGTTTTTGCTCCCGGAAGCCGGCGCCGGGTCAGTCTGAGCCAGGCGGGCAAACTGTCCGCCATGAGGAAAAAGGGCATTACTGCTGTGGGAGTTTTTGTTGATGCCCCAGTGGACTTGATAGGGCAGGCGGCAGATTCGAAGGTTATTGACATGATCCAGCTGCATGGGCATGAAGATGAATCCTACCTGACCCGCCTGAGAAAGATCACTACGTGCAAAATTATTCAGGCTGTCACCATTCGTACTCTCAATGATATTATCCGGGCAAGATCTAGTTCAGCTGATTATATTCTCCTGGATAACGGCAGCGGCAGCGGACAAACCTTTCAGTGGGATTTGCTAGAGAAGGCTGAGAAAACATTAGGAAACGGCATAGGAAGAAAGTATTTTTTGGCCGGTGGGTTGAGTCCGGAGAATCTGACAGAAGCTATCAGCCGCTTCCATCCTTACGCAGTGGATATAAGCAGCGGAGTTGAATCCTATCTGGAGCGCCAGGGAGCAGAACCAGTGAGGGTAAAAGATCCACTCAAGATCCGGAGGTGCGTGGAGATTGCCAGAAGTTCGCCCGGACAAAGCAGAAATAGTATAAACAAAATCACCCCATTATAAACAAGAAGTACCCGGTCAAAGAAATACCAGACCAAGCTCAACCTCCATAACACATAACTATCCGTAAAAGAAAGGAACCACATGTCGCAAGGACGATTTGGACAGTTCGGTGGGCAATACGTCCCGGAAACCCTGATGGGCGAACTAATCAAACTGGAAAAAGCTTATAAATATTACAGTCAGAACCCAGAATTTCAGAATGAGCTGACGGATCTTCTCAATAATTATGCAGGAAGACCGTCTCTCCTCTACTATGCGCAAAAAATGACAGAGGACTTACAGGGTCCCAAAATCTATCTCAAGAGGGAAGATCTCAATCACACCGGAGCTCATAAAATCAATAATTGCCTGGGGCAGGTGCTCTTAGCAAAAAAGATGGGGAAAACTCGGGTCATAGCCGAAACTGGAGCAGGTCAGCATGGAGTCGCCACCGCGACCGTTGCTGCGCTTCTGGGTCTGGAATGCGAAATATTCATGGGAGAAATTGACTGTCAGCGCCAAAAACTCAACGTATACCGGATGGAATTATTGGGGGCCAAGGTCCATCATGTGAAAACAGGATCCCAGGTGTTGAAGGATGCTGTTAATGAGGCAATGAGGGAATGGGCCAGCCGGGTGGAAGACACTCATTATGTGCTGGGATCGGTAATGGGCCCCCACCCCTTCCCCACTATGGTCAGGGACTTCCAATCAGTCATTTCTCAGGAAGCCCGCAGACAGATTCTTGACCAGGAAGGCCGGCTGCCAACCGCTGTCATTGCCTGCGTGGGAGGAGGCTCCAACGCCATAGGAGCCTTCTACCACTTCATCCCAGATAAACAAGTCCGTTTGATTGGATGTGAAGCTGCCGGCCGCGGAATAGGCAGCGGGTTTTCCGCTGCCACCATTGCTACCGGAAAACCCGGCGTTTTTCACGGTATGAAATCCCTTTTCTGCCAGAATGAGTACGGACAGATTGACAAGGTCTATTCCATATCCGCCGGACTGGATTATCCCGGTATTGGTCCCGAGCATGCATATCTGAACCAGACAGGCAGAGCGGAATATGTATCTATCACCGATGACGAGGCGGTTGATGCCTTTGAATACCTCTCCCGAATGGAGGGAATTATTCCGGCAATAGAAAGCGCTCATGCCGTGGCTTATGCCCGTAAGATTGCACCAACTATGAGTAGAGATCAGATAATCATCATCTGCCTGTCAGGCAGGGGCGACAAGGATGTAGCTTCCATCGCCAAATACAGAGGAGTTGATATTGATGAATAGAACAGACACCATGGCACCGCCCATCTCTGATGCTTTCGCAGACGGCAAGGCCTTCATCCCCTTTATCACTGCCGGCGATCCCAGCCTGGACAAAACTGAAGAGTTCATCCTTGACCTAGACCGGGCCGGGGCTGATCTAATTGAGGTTGGTATCCCCTTCTCAGACCCAATTGCTGAGGGCCCAATTATTCAGGAAGCAGATATTCGATCTCTGGCTGCCGGAACAACAACTGATGATGTTTTTGCTGCAATCGGGCATGTCCGCAGCAAGACCACTATTCCCCTCGTCTTCATGACTTATCTGAATATCGTTTTTTACTATGGCTATGATCGCTTTTTCCGTCGCTGCCAACAGGTGGGGATCAGCGGAATCATTATTCCTGATCTCCCTTTTGAAGAAAAAAACGAATGCAGCAGCATCGCGTCCCGGTACGGAGTTGATATCATCTCCATGATTGCCCCGACTTCTCAAGAGCGAATTCATGCCATTGCTTCAAAGGCTCGTGGCTTTATTTATCTGGTGTCCTCTCTAGGAGTCACCGGGGAACGCTCCGAAATCACCACAGATTTACGATCCCTTATTGATTCTATCCATCAGACTAGCGACCTTCCTGTAGCTATTGGTTTTGGGATCAATACTCCTGAACAGGCTCATCAGATGGCAGAACTTGCTGATGGGGTCATAGTAGGCAGTGCTTTAGTAAGAATTATCGGTGACCATGGCGGGGACGCCGGCCCCCTCATCACCACCTATGTCCAGAAAATGAAAGACAGCTTAGATTAAAACAGGCTGAAGCAAGCAGGGGGCGACATGAGGATGATGAGAGGGGGATTTATATGTCCCCATCCCCGTGACCAGCGCGAATCATGGCGTACTGCGATTCGTATAAACGGTAGTAGGCCCCCTTCTGTCTGAGAAGATCAGTGTGGCTGCCATGTTCGATAATCTGCCCATGATCCACATAAAAAATCTCATCAGAATTCTCAATAGTAGACAAGCGGTGAGCAATAATAAAGGATGTCCGCCCTTTCAACAGATGGGCCAGCCCAGCCTGGAGAGCTTCCTCGGTTCGAGTATCAATGTTGGACGTGGCTTCATCCAAAATCAGGATCCTGGGATCGGCCAGAAGAACCCGAGCAAAGGCAATCAACTGTCTCTGTCCGGCAGATAAGGTAGATCCCCTCTCCTCTACGACCGTGTCATATCCTTGAGGAAGTCCCATGATGAAGTCATGAGCGTGAACGGCTTTGGCAGCAGCCACAATCTCCTCGTCGCTGGCGTCCAGCTTTCCATAACGGATATTGTCTTTAATATTCCCAGAAAAGATGAAAGTATCCTGAAGCATAACCCCCATTTGTCTCCGCAAAGACTGAAGGGTCACATTCCGCACGTCATGGCCGTCAATAGTGACTGATCCTTCCGCCACATCATAAAAGCGGGAAAGAAGATTGATAATGGTTGTCTTTCCTGCTCCAGTTGGTCCAACCAAGGCAACTGTTGTAGCGGGCTGAATATGGAAATCCACCAGATTGAGAATATTGCGCCCATCCGGTTCATATCGGAAAACAACATTATTGAAATCCACCCAACCTTCAATCGGGGGCAGCTGAATGGCTTCAGGCTTGTTAGCTATGGAAGGCTTGGTATCAAGGGTTTCGAAAATCCTCTCCAGGTAAGCTGAGCAGGTGACCAGCTGATTATAAAAATTACCAATGCTGATTACCGGATCCCAGAAGGTATTCGCATAGCCAATGAAAGCAATCAGGACTCCGGTCGTCACATGAACGCCGCCCAGGCTCATAATGCCAATGTAATAGATAAGGGCAATCGTAGATGTGGAAATAATCTGAATACCTGGCCAGAAGAGAAACTGAATATGAACGGCCTTCATGTAGGAAGTCCGCACGTTATTTTGTTGTTCCTGGAATGTATGGTATTTAGCCTTTTCCTGAGCAAAGGTTTGCGTGGTCTTAACTCCGGCAATAGATTCGTGGATATAAGCGTTAAGATTGCTCTGCTTGCTGGATAGCTCCTGATAGGCCTTTTTCTGCTTGACTTTCAAAACAATAACCCAGACTATCAAAAGCGGAAAGAGGACCAGGGCCCACAGAGTCAGACGCCAATCCACAAGAAACATAACAATCAAGGTAACCAGGAAGGTAAAAACATCAACAATAACCTCGATGAGTCCGTCAGACAGGGTGTCAGAGAGAGTATTGACATAATTGACCACCCTGGTCAGGATTTTTCCATGGGGCCTGGAATCAAAATAATCGAAAGACAAGGTTTGAATATGAGTGAAGATATCCCGCCGTATATCCTTCAGCATCAGCTGCCCTACCCGGGTGATGGATACGGTCCGGTATCTGAGCCCAAACTCATAGACAATAATGAGCAGACTGAACAGAAGAACCAAACGCCACAAGAGAGTAAAATCCTTGTGAGGAATGGCGCTGTCGATAACAATTTTAGTCAGATAGGGCACAGCAACCAATATGCAGCTCATGCCCATGAGAACAAGTACAATCGCTAGGATCTGCTTGCGATAGGGCCTGAGATAGACCCCTACCCTGGCTAGGTCATGAAAGTTGATTTTCTCTTCAAGCTCTTCATCATCGCGATAGGTATTGCGTCCTGCCATTACTCACCTGCCTCTGCTCTAGATCCCACCTGATAGTCAAAGCCCTGAGATTGCCCTGACTGCAGGCCTAATTGCTTACGATAGATTTCCCAGTACCGTCCATGCATGGACACCAGTTGATCGTGGGTTCCTCTCTCTACAATTTTCCCGCCTTCAAGAACCAGGATTAGATCAGAATCCTTGATGGAAGAAATTCGATGAGCAATAGTTACCATGGTTCTGTTCCCATCCAGCGAGCGCAGATGTTTCTGAATTTGCGCTTCGGTCTCCATGTCTACTGCTGATGTAGTGTCATCCATAATCAAGATAGCAGGATTATCGGCCAGAGACCGGGCCAGGCTCAGTCTCTGCTTCTGACCGCCAGACAGGCCAACCCCCCGTTCTCCAACTACGGTGTCATAACCTTCTGGCATGGCGCTGATGAAGCTGTCAGCTCCAGCAATTTGGGCCATTTTGCGAATATACGCTTCGTCGGAAGTACCCGGAACAGACTCGTTTGCTCCCACGCCGGCTCCAAAGCCGATATTCTCGCTGATGGTGTCGGAAAAGAGGAAAGTATCCTGAGCAACTATGTTCACCTTGCTGCGCAGGGTTTTCAACGGCCATTCTTTGACATCTTTCCCGTCAATAAGAACCCTGCCCGAGGTGGGATCATAGAAGCGGGCAATCAGATTAACCAGGGTAGACTTGCCTGCTCCAGTCTCCCCCAAAATGCCCAGTTTGGAACCTGCTGGAACCGAGAAATTCAAATCTTTCAATACAAAGGTCTCTGGTTCATCTGGAAAGGCAAAGTTTACATGATCAAACTGAATAGCTCCCCTCATGGGCAGCTGGGCGGCTGCATTCCCGGCAGGATCCACAATCCTCGATTTGGCAGTCAACAGACGGCGGATTTTTACGCAGCTGGCATTGAAACGCTGCCAATCATTAATCAGCCAGCCTGATTGGCGGACAGGGCCTTCCACCATCCACAGGAAGCTGTTGAAGGTGACCAAATTCCCCAAAGTCATAAAACCTCGAATGACCAGGAAACCGCCTAGTCCCAAGGTAACGAGCTCCAAACCAAAACCCAGACCATCCAGCCAGGGCATGTATTTGCGGCTATTGTAAGCCAGATCCATGTTACGCTGCATGTAATCGTTGTTGCGCTCATCAAAAACTGCTGTCTCATGCTCCTCGCGGACGAAGGCTTTGACAACCCGGTTGCCTTCAATATTTTCTTCCACCATAGAATTGAGGTCTGCCAGGGAATTACGGATGGCAAAAAAGAGTGGGTGAGCATGTGAGGCCAGGGCCCGGGCGAGCAGAAAGAGGGGCGGAGTTAAGACAGCCAAGGCCAAGGCCAGCCGCCAGTCCACGGCAAACATGATGCACAGGGCTCCCACAAACATAACAACGCAGTCCAGCACCTGATAACTGACCCAGCTCAGGCAGTGGCGAATGGCATCGGTGTCGGACGTCATTCGACTCATAATATCACCGTTGCGCGTGTGATTAAAATAGGTGAAATCCAGGCTATGCAGCTTCTCATACTGATCGCTGACCAGGCGGTAGATGGAATTCTGTCCAAACCGTTCCATCCACATTTGGTAGCCATACCGGGTTCCCACTCGAGCAATGGTCAAGATAACCATCAGCCAGCAGAGGGGGGCCAGGAGAGAATAGCGTTTTCCTGTGATGACCTGATCCACGATCACTCCGGCAAGCAGAGGCATAATCATGGCAATTGCATCGTTAGCAATAAAAAGCACAAGCGACCCCGCTACCCGCGGCCAATCGGGCCGGCAATATGGCAGAATCCATTTCAGGTTGCTTGCCTCTTGATTCTTCGTCGGATCTACATACATGATGACAGCTGTGACCTATCCCTGTGTCCTTCATAATCAGCACAATTGCTATATTTATACACTATAATGTCTGATTATGTTTCATTTCTCGTCTACTACGGAATTTATGCTACACAAGGTCTCCCCCAAGAATACAGGCGGTATTCTTGGGCGTGTTTCACGCTTTGTTCATTATATGAGACAAATCAGGTGACGGTATCAGGAAGATCGCGTCAGGATCGCAGAAGCACCTCTTCCAGCGCAGCCAGCACAGTCTGAGGCAAAGACGAGTAGAGAATACTCGAAGGATCAGCTCTGCTTGAGGTCAAGGTTCGCAAAGCAGGAATAGCTCCTGCCCCATCCCGATCAATAGCATCCATAGCCTTGTCCTTTGTCAGGAATGGAATTTGAGCATCGTAGAGGATTGTGAAACAGTCAGATTGATAAGGATTGTCTGCAATTTTCTCTGCCGTCCGGGGCACAGCAAGAGTAATCTCCCCGTCTCTTGGCAACGGCGGCAGAACCAGACTCAGGCTAAGGTTATCGTCATCATAGGAAATACCAATCTGAGATGAAGACAGATTTGCAGCAGCCTTGCCTGGCTGCTTGCAGGAGAGAGTTATATCCTTCCAGATTTCAGGATTAGAGGGAGCCACCCCCCTTACAATAAGGGTCCACTGCCTCTGCTCAGGCAGGGAAGAGAGCTGGCCTTCGGGTCTGTGAATAGTGAAGACTGCCCGGCTGGAATCCGCCCGATCAGACCAGGTCATCACCGTTTTCGCCAAACCTTCCGCCTTGCCTTCAGAACCCAGAAGACCGGAATCCTCCATCATGGCAAATTCACCCGATCTACCGGGGAAAACCAGCAGTGACAGGGACTGGGGATTACCCAAGGTGTTTAAGTTGGCATCGCTGCCATTGTTACTGGCAGATTCAGGAAGATTGGCCAAGGGGATAATGGCCCCGGCAGGAGCAAAAACAGGAATCTGCTCAAGACTCCTCCAGGCTTCAAAGCTCCTGCCCCATTCCGACCGAACCGAATACCGGCGGCCGGTGAAAGCATCAAACCAGTCTCCCTGGGGGAGCCAAAGGTTAGCCTTTGCCCGCCGTGACTCCGGATCAGTTGGGTTGACTACCGGAGACACCACCAGCTGACTGCCAAAGTAGTACTCATCCCGAACCGAATAAGAGTCTTCCTTGTCCGGATCTGCCCAATACATGGGTTCTACCAAAGGCAGACCCCCATAGGCTGATCTGTAATTCATAGTATAAAGGTACGGTACCAGGCGATGGCGCAGCCGCAGGGCCTGAACCATAGCCTGCCGGGCTGGGGCATGAAAATTCCAGGGTTCTTTACCCATAAAGCGGGAAGCAGAAGAATGCAGGCGGTTGATAGGGCTGAAGGCTCCCAGCTGATACCAGCGGGCTTCCAGTTCCTCGTCCCTGGTTCCCAGCATATGGCCACCAATATCATGGCTCCACCAGCCGTAGCCAATATTGGAAGCAGTAGCTGTGAAATAAGGCTGAAATTGCAGTGATTTCCAGGAAATAACGGTATCGCCGGAAAATCCGACCGGATACCGGTGAGAACCCGGTCCTGCATATCGGGAGAAAGTTAGAGGCCATTTTCCCTTCCGGGAAGAATCCAGGAAGTGCATATGATTAAGCATCCACAAGGGATCCAGCCCCCTCATCCTGGTCACCCCTCCCTGCTGCCAGTCAAGCCACCAAAAATCAATTCCATCGTGTTCCAAATCGTGATGAAGATCAAAATATGCTCCCATGAAACGGGGAGAAGTAGCATCAAACTCGACTGTTTTCCCGCTGGCAGGATCAATGCCAACTTTTTCTGCAGTCTGCCGGTAGCCATCTTCAAAGGCTCTGATTCCATCCCGGGGATGATCATTAACCGCAACCCGTAAAGACCTGCGGTGAAGCTCTTTCAGGAACTGTTTGTGATCGGGGAAAAGCTCACGATTCCAGGTATAACCAGTCCAGCCGGATCCATACTTTTTATCAATATCGGTCAGATGCCAATCCATATCTATGACCGATACGCTCAGAGGAATTCCCTCCCGGGAAAACCGGTCCATCAGCTGCAGATATTCTTCCTGGCTGTACCGGTAGAAACGGCTCCACCAGTTGCCTAAAGCCCAGCGGGGAATGAGGGGAACGGGGCCGGTCAGACGGTAGAAATCCTGCACAGCCTGACGGAAGCGATGACCATACCCGAAGAAATAAAAATCCTGACTTTGACAGTCAGAACGGGGCTGAAGCCAGGTTCCAAAAGGATTGAAATCTGCAGGATTCCGGTCCAAAGGCTTCCGGTCCTTTTCCGCCTGAAGGCGATCCTGGTCAGACCGTACTAACTCCAGGGATTGAGAATCATCAATAATCGCCCAACCATCAGCAGAAAGCAGGCCATTCTCCAGAGGAAGATCCCCATTGGCGTTATCCAGAGTCCTGGCTGTTCCCCCCAGGTTACCTCGCGCCGTGTCCCCGTACCGCCAGGTATTGAACTGAGTGTTCACTCCCTTGACGAAAACAGATAATCCCTGCCGGCTGTATTTTTTTCCATCGAAACTAATTCTCAGCTTTTCTGTCTCAATGGTATGGATTCCGTCCTGAACGGTATGAGTAAAAGGAACCGGGTCAAAATTCCGGTTCAGGATTATCTGGGTAGGCTTATCCTCAAACTTTCCGGTCTGTGACCACTCAAATCTCACCAGGGAATCGGTCAGGAGACCAATACGCCACCCCGATCCCTCAATCACAGACTGGGGATTCATAAGCGGTCTGGATGGCAAGCTGTCAAATGGCACATACTCGGTGCTGGTTTTACTCATTGAGTACTCCTTACAATATATATCCCTCAAGGATATCCCTGCAATGGCAGAGCAATTCCCCGCAAATCTCTTTTCAGCAGTTTTCTCTCTGCTTTATCTATCCCTTGCTGCTGCCGGAAGCAATCCCTGCAATAAACTGCTTTTGGAAAAGCAGATAGACAATCAGAACAGGGATAATTGCCAGGGATGTTGCTGCAAAAAGACCGCCATAATCCGTTCCAAACTGACCGTTGAAGGACTTCAGTCCTACAGACAGCATTTGCCGGTCGTCATCGGAGATCATCAGGAAGGGCCAGAGGTAGTCTTCCCAGTTCCAGAGGAAGACGAAAATTCCCAGGGCAGCTATACTGTTGCGGCAGAGAGGGAGCATAATCTGGTGAAAAATGCGGGTCTCGCTGGCCCCATCTACTCTGGCAGCTTCCACAATCTCATCGGGAATTTCACCCATTCCCTGTCTCAGCTGGAAAATGCCAAAACCATTGACCAGAGCAGGAAGAATCAGGGCCCAATATGAGTTGTAGAGACCAAAGTTCTGCATCATTTCATACTGGGGAATAATAGTTACAGCCCAGGGGATCATTATCGTTGCCAGAGTGATGCCAAACAGAATATTCCTGCCCCTAAAACGCATTTTTGCAAAAATATACCCTAAGAGAGCACTGGTATAGAGCGCAATGATTGTTTTCACCACACTGATAAAAATAGAGTTGGCAAAAAGGCGCATAAAGTTAAATTTCTGCTGAATGCCTACATAGTTTGCCACGGTGCTGGGTTTGGGGAAAAACCCTCCGTTTATGCTCACAATGTCACTGTTGGGGGCAAAGGAAGAAATAAACATCCACACAAAGGGAATAATTGTGATCAGGGCAAGAATCCACAGAAAGATATTAAAAAGCAGCTTCTTGATTTTCATTATTCTTCACTTTCCGAGGTCAGACGGAACATAAGCAGAGTAAGTAGTCCGGTTATAAGGAAGAGGATGATGCTCATGGCCGAAGCCTCACCAAAGTTATATTTCACAAACGCTGTGTCATAAATCAGATAGCTGATGGTATAGGTAGAAGTTCCCGGCCCTCCTGAGGTCATCATCAGGATCTGCACATATGCCTGCATATAGGTAATGATGGATGTAATAAGAATGAAAATGGTGGTAGGCCTGATCATGGGCAGGGTGATCCGCCAGAATATCTGATTGCTGTTAGCTCCGTCAATTTCAGCAGCCTCATAAAGATCGGAGGGAACATTCATCAAAGCTGCCAGGTAGAGGACGGTGGCGTAGCCAAAATCTTTCCAGATCGTCATGATGATAATGGCAGGCATAGCCCAGGTTGAGCTGTGAAGCCAGTTGATATCAAGGTGGGTGACTTTGTCTACCAGCCCAAATTGGGGATCGAACATCCAGACCCAGACCAGGGAAACAGCAACCAATGGAGTTACCGTGGGCATATAGAATAAGCCCCTCAGGACTGTCTTGTATTTTGCCAACTTGGAGTATAGGAGCAGGGCAATGGCAAGACCCAGAGCAATTCGAAAAACAACTGCAAAAGCAGAGAAATAGAAAGTATTCCAAATCGATTGCCAGAAAAGATGATCGGTCAGAATGGTCTTAAAATTCTTCAATCCGACCCAGGAATAAGCCCCAGTCAGAGGGTTCCATTGATGGAGGCTTCCGGCAAAAGCCTTGCCAATAGGGTAGACGGTAAAAATCGCAAGGTTAGCAACCAGGAAAAACACTGCAATATTGCGCAGGTTAAGCCATGTGGAAAAAGAGGAAAATCGTTGTCGCGCTGTCATAATTCACATATCTTTCTTAAGACCAAATCTTTCATTTGCCTACACGGTCATGCCTTATAGATGAGAACAGATGAGGACAGATCCGGCGCAGATGCAGAAAGGAGAAACCTGTATGCTGCGCCGAATCAGGTGTTTGGTAGGTTACTCGGATTTAGCCTCGTCAAAATACTTGTACTGGCTTTCCAGCGAGGTAAACTTGCTGGACAAATTGTTCAAATCAGTCTGCATAGTCTGCTGACCGCTGGCAACAGCCTCATTGATAGACTTCTTGTTGTAGAAGATGTTCTCGAACACCTTCTGGGAAGTGCTCTCCAGAGTCGAAGGAACAGGACCGGGCCAAATCAGACGATTAACAATAGGGTGTATAACCTTGTACGCCGGCATAGCCTGAATCTGCTTGTCTGAGTCCAGAGTCCTCTTAGCAGGAACAGAGCCAAAGTTCAGGGCAGTTGTTTTGCACAGATCATCGGAAGCCAGCAGATACTTCATGATATCCTGGGCAACAGCCTGCTGATCTGGACGGGCATTCTTATTGATACCAGGAGTAGATTCTCCGTTGTAGCGATCATAAGCCATGGGAGTCGTTCCCTTGGTTACCAGCGGAGGAGCAAACTGGCCCCACTTAATCTTGGGATACTTTTGCTTGAGGTCAATGGCAAAATGACCCCACTGGTAGATCATAGCTGTCTGTCCATTACCGAAACTCTTCTGGGCATCAGTTCCAAAGTTGGCAGAACCTGACTTATCTTCCTCATAGAAGGCCTTGATCATATTCAAAGTCTTCTTGGTAGCCGCATTGTTGTAATTGACCGTAGTTCCGTCCTTCTTGAAAAGGAGTACGCCCTGCTGATAGTTCATTCCCTGCCACATGGCATTGTATTCGCCGGTTCCATTGAAGTTAATTCCGGCCTGAACAATCTTTCCGCTGGCGTTGGTCTTGGTCAGCTTCTTGGCAACAACCCGCATATCATCCCATGTCTTGGGGATATCGGAATCAGTCAGACCTGCTTTCTTCCATAAATCCGTGTTGTAATACCAGATGCCGGTATTAATAATGGAATCTATGTAATAAATCTTCCCGTCTTTTACATGCTGCTTGACCCCAATATAATCCTTCTGGAGATCCTTGACAGGAATGTCATAGGCAGCCATATAAGGACTAAGAACAGAATCATAGGAATTGTGAACTGCAAAGAGGGCAGGACCATTCTTGCCTCTCAGCTGAAGGGGAAGCTTGGTAAAGTAATCATCCCAGGTAGCATCGTGACGTTTTATAGTGACATTGGGATGGATTTTACTGTACTTTTTGAAGCTTGGCAGGGCTGTGTCTCCTGTACCATTCCAGGTCCAGTAATCAATGGTGATGGGTTTGCCCCCGTTGACCAAATGATTAGGGTTGTACTTTACCGTGGTTCCAATAGTGGACAAACCTTTGTTGGCTTTAGTATCTGTGACGCCGGTCTCAGCCTGTCCAGAACCGCAGGCAGCCAGTCCAGCAATGCAAACGGTTGCAATTGCCGCTGACAGTAATTGCTTAATTCTCATACCCACTACCTCCTCGTATGTCTTGGGTACTATTATCATAGCAAAATTCTCTCTTTATTTCATCTCTTTCGTACACTTTTCTCGATTCTTGCAAACGGTTTCATTGCAAACGTTTGCATTTGCCTCAGTAAAATTCTTGGTCAGCTTCGCTCTTCGGCGTGTCGCAATCTCAATTAGAAAAAAACACACATCATATTCTGAACTGCAAACCTTTTCATTTCCTGTATTAGAATATAAAGGGTGACACATCATAAAACAACGGCCAGCGACGTAGCCCGCAAAGCTCACGTCTCGGTCTCCACCGTTTCCAGAGCTTTTTCCCGACCTGACCAAGTTTCCGAAGCCACCAGGAACAAAATCCTGGCCATAGCTGACGATCTGAATTTTTCTATCTCTCGTGCAGCCGGCAATCTTAAATCAGGCAAATCGCACAGGATCGCCCTCCTGGTGGGTGATGAAAAGATTGAGTGGTTCACGGCCTGTGTTTTCGAAGGACTTAACCACGTTCTTGCTCCCGAAGGTTATGATCTCATTTCCTATCCCATGAATGACAGCGAAAATCGAAACCTCTTTTTTGATAATCTTCCCGTTCGCAACAACACCGATGCTGTCATCGTGTCTTCTTTTGCTATTCGCAATAATGAAATTGAACGACTGCAAACGGCGGGGGTTCCCCTGATAGGCATTAACGTCCCCACACATCAGGGATTTTCTGCAACTGTAGGAACCAATGATGATACCGGCGTCAAGCTGGTTGTTCATCATCTTGCTTCTTTAGGGCACAGAAAAATCCTGTATATTTATCAAACTTTTCAATCGGATCTCAAATTCAGTTCGCAAAAACGTCTGAAAGTTTTTCAACGGGAATGCAGCAAATTAAAAACTGTTACCGGAGTCGTCGAGGCCTTCAACCCTCCTACTACATCCTGTGATGCCATCCTGACTGGTCTTCTGGCCCAAGATGATGCCCCAACAGCCGTCTTTCTGCATCAGGATTCCCAGGCAATCCCCTTCTTTTTCCGGGCCAGGGAGTGCGGCCTGGAGATTCCTCACGACTTGTCTATTATTGGTTATGATGACAGCACTTTTGCCGGTGAAGTGGGACTGACAACAATCCATCAGGACCCCCGGATTATGGCCCAGGAAGCAGCACGAAAAACCCTGGATCTTATCAACCGGCAGCCCCTGCAGAAGCCCTACGAAGAGTTCCCGGTTGAACTGACCGTCCGCAGCTCAACCGGAGCACCCAGGAAAAAATCACTGTACGCACGCTACGATGGGTGACCCTTGCTAGGGGCAAAGACTGCAAACCCCTCTACCCCATGACCTTGATCACGCCCGCCGAACAAACTATTTGCAGCGTTTACCTTTTCACGCCAATTTTCGCAATCATTGCGTCTTGCTCTCAAATACTTCACTCCTGCTAGAGTAAAAGATACAATTATATACTTTATACTCGTGGTGCTAGTTAATTTCAAAATATCTTAAATTATAAGCTAATACGATTTGCTCTATCCTCAATTGCAATCCTGTTTTTCCTCTAGCTAGTGTTTGTTCCATATCGAAAAGCGTACAAAGTTCTGAAAAACGTGTCTCAATAGTCCTTCTCATAGCCATTAGTTTCCAATGATTATGTTGCTTAGCCCCCGCCATATTTTGACGTAAGGGAGTCCAAAGATGATAACCTTTTTGCTCCAAATGATCTCTAAGCTCACGACTAAGATAGCCCAAATCGGCCAAAATGTAAGAGTGATGGCAGTTTTCTAATAAGTCCTCAACGGCTCTACTATCGTGCACAGATGCTGGTGTTACAACGTAGTTCAGAATATAGCCTGACAAAGTGACCAGCATATGTACTTTGACCCCATAGAACCATAAGCGTTTGGAAGCATTATAACCAATGTCTGCCCATCCATCAAAAATACGAGCTCTATAATTACGGACAGGTTGACAAAGTGGTAAGGGAAAACTGTCTATGATAACAATGGTATCTAGAGAAATTCGAGTATTCATTGCTTGTCTAATGATTTGGACTAACCAAATCAGCTGTCGTGCCCGCCGATTAAAACGACTTCTTTCAAGGAGACGACCACAAGGAAAGAGTTGACAGATACGATAGAAATGACGTTGTGACTTAATGCCTAGTTCAGCTTGCAAGAGAAGCAAGACTAATAGAGAGTGGTCTGAAACTTTAGATAGACTAATATTGCGACGATGTTTGAAAGGTTCAGGGCAATAATCACGATACAGCTGATAACAAAGTTTTGATAATTGTTTGATATTCCATTGTAAGTGATGGGATTTAGCGGTATACTGTAAGTGGCTCATTTGAACGTCCTCTCTGTTTGTTTGGTCACTTACAGTATAGTCCTTTTGGGCTTTTTATGGTATTTTGAAATTAACTAGCACCACGGGTATCAATTCAAAAAAAGAAAGAGCGGAGGTAAAACATGAAAGAAAGCGAAGTTATCCTAAAGCGGCAGTCAACTAGATTATTTTTTAAAAATGGTGATACAGATTTTTTCTTTAATTGGTTACTAGGAATTGGCGAAGTGTTTGGTTTTTCACATGGGGAGCTTTATTACCTCGCACAACGGCTAGGGAAATCTCCAAAACCAAGTACTTGGAAAAAGGTATTTCTATCTCATGCAGACTACCTTGCACAAAAGCTAGGTAATCCAGATTTAAGCAAACAAAGTAAAGCCCAATATTACCTAGCACAAACCTATTCTATTCGTTCGGCTATCCAATTTATTAATCCCTTTTCCGAGGAGTATCTTCCCACTGTTCAACGGATGGAAGAATCTTTTAAGAAAGCAACTTATTCATTAAAAGCACCTATTGAGGAGTTAACTATTCACTATCAAGAATCCTACTTACCCGGTTATTACCTCCATAGTGGTGATGATTGTCCAACACTAATTATGATTGGTGGTGGGGATACGTATCGGGAAGATCTGTTTTATTTTGCAGGATACCCTGGATGGAAACGAGGCTATAATGTTTTAATGATTGATCTCCCAGGTCAAGGCTCTAATCCAAGTAGAGAACTCACTTTTGATGTGAATGCTGCTACTCCAATTTCACTATGTATTGATTGGTTAGAAAACAAGAATCCTAAATTGAATCATTTAGCTATTTATGGTGTTAGCGGAGGTGGCTATTTCACTGCACAAGCTGTTGAACAGGATACAAGAATTCAGGCATGGATTGCTAGCACCCCAATTTATGATATTGCCGAACTATTTAAAAAAGAGTTTGGATCCAGTTTAAAAACTTCTAGTTGGTTAATGAATGCTATTTTAAAACTGGTTGGAAATTTAAATGAGTCTGCCGATTTAAATCTTCAAAAATATGCGTGGCAATTTGGAACTACTGATTTTAAAAAAGCTATTGATGAGGTTTTTAAGGGGGCAAAGGTTGTAAATTATCACAAAGTTCAGTGTCCCTGTTTATTTATCATGGGAGAAGGAGAGAGTGCAGAATTACAACGTCAAGCAAAGGTAGTTTACGAAGCCGTTAAATCCAAAAATTCCCATACTAGACTTCAGATATTTGAAGCTGAAAGTGGAGCGGATGCCCATTGCCAAGTCAACAATTTGAGACTTGTCCATAATGTAGTTTTTGACTGGTTAAACACTATATTTGAATAAAGTAATAAAGTAAATATACTCGTGGTGCCAGTTAATCTCAAAATACCATAAAAAGCCCAAAAGGACTATACTGTAAGTGCCTAAACAAACAGGAGGTTAGTCCAAATCATTAGACAAGCAATGAATACTCGAATTTCTCTAGATACCATTGTTATCATAGACAGTTTTCCCTTACCACTTTGTCAACCTGTCCGTAATTATAGAGCTCGTATTTTTGATGGATGGGCAGACATTGGTTATAATGCTTCCAAACGCTTATGGTTCTATGGGGTCAAAGTACATATGCTGGTCACTTTGTCAGGCTATATTCTGAACTACGTTGTAACACCAGCATCTGTGCACGATAGTAGAGCCGTTGAGGACTTATTAGAAAACTGCCATCACTCTTACATTTTGGCCGATTTGGGCTATCTTAGTCGTGAGCTTAGAGATCATTTGGAGCAAAAAGGTTATCATCTTTGGACTCCCTTACGTCAAAATATGGCGGGGGCTAAGCAACATAATCATTGGAAACTAATGGCTATGAGAAGGACTATTGAGACACGTTTTTCAGAACTTTGTACGCTTTTCGATATGGAACAAACACTAGCTAGAGGAAAAACAGGATTGCAATTGAGGATAGAGCAAATCGTATTAGCTTATAATTTAAGATATTTTGAAATTAACTAGCACCACGAGTACTTTATTTAGTCTTTATTGCTGGAGGGGGGGGTGGTATGCAGGTGGATTTTCAGCAGGTTCTCTCCCAACTACGAGAAGAAAACCGGACCATAGAGGCGAGTAATCCTATTCTTAGTGATGGTGGAGCGGTTACTTTCACTTTCATTGACCTTCCCTATGACTCTACACCGCAAGATGCTTCCCACCCTGATCGCTCAGAATTCCTCACCGACAAACGGCAAACAGCAGACCTCAAAAAAAACAATCACAGCGTTATCCACGACCAAGACCATCTCTTCCACTACCTCATACACGTCACCTACAACACTTTCATGAAAGACATGAACACTATCCTGTCACTCACTAGCGGACACACCCAAAACTTCCTCAACTGGTTCAAGCGTAAAGCAGACCTAGTCTATAAGCATGATGTCGCTGACGCAGACGGAACCACCCACCACAAAGGAGAACCTGTGGCTGACTTGACAATTAGAAATTTTGATTTTCTCCGACAAACCCACTCACGAGCATTCCGTGATTATCAGCTTCGTTCCCAATATTTAGCAGAACAGAAAAGACAGAATAATAAATAACATAATTATAAATAACTTATAGCAACACTCTGGATTTCCCGTCCAATCACCTGTTACCAGAGAGAAAGCAGCACAAATTCCCAGATAGACCATGATTCTCTGAGGCGAAGTTGCAAGTTTCAGTCCCCTTGCTGCAATAAACAATGGAAATAACCCCTAATAACAGTCAAAATAAATCCATAAATTTACAACATTGTAATCACACAATATGTCAAGCCTCTATCGTTGATCAGATCGACTGATTTTGTGCCCATATGGAGCCTTGTGCTCACTAATTGCTATGCTGCTGACACCCACTCCGTGAAGAGGAAAAGTGGACTGCCTGATCACCAGGAAAGAGCTAACTTTGCGGAAAACATACTCCCCCTCGCCTATCTATTTCCAGTATATCTAGGGTATCACATGTCTGTCCATGACAATTTCTTATTTATAAAGTCATAAATAAGAGATATCCTTATTGAGAAACAGATTAGCTCTATTCTTCGCACTGTTGACATATAACGACACTAAACAGACAATAAGCTAAGATACGAGCAATCTTGTAAAGAAAACTCCAAACTTCTTACTCATCTCGACAGCCGCAATGCAGCGGATGAAAGGAAAAAGAATATTATGCGATACGGGCACTTTGATGATAACGCCAGAGAATATGTTATCGACACTCCTACAACTCCGCTCCCCTGGATCAATTATCTTGGAAATGAAAATTTTTTCTCTCTTATTTCGAATACCGGGGGAGGGTATTCATTTTATAAGGATGCCAAGCTACGACGCATTACACGTTACCGGTATAATGGGGTACCCGCTGACAACGGAGCCCGCAGCTACTATATCAGTCTTATGAAAGACGACTGTCCGGATGATGAATATGCGGAGCCGATTGAAACTTGGTCTCCGACTTTCCTCCCCGCTAAAAATACTTTAGATACTTACCGGTGCCGTCACGGTCTTGGATATTCAGTGTTTGAAACAACAAAAAAAGGAATCAGCAGTAGTCTGACAGTTTTCGTTCCCCAAGGTGCGGACGCCGAGATCAATTTCCTGACAATTACGAATACCGAAAACTCCACTCGAACAATTGATATTACAGCAGCGGTTGAATGGTGTCTGTGGAACGCAGCAGATGATTCCACCAACTACCAGCGCAATCTGTCTACGGGAGAAGTAGAGATAGAAAAAACTCCAGGATCTACATTTCTCTTCCACAAGACAGAATACAAAGAACGTCGTAATCATTACTCTTTCTTTGCTTCAAACCAGAATGACATAGGATTTGACACTGACCGAGATTCTTTCCTGGGCAAATTCAATGGCTGGGATAGCCCCCAAACTATTAAAACGGGAAAATCCACGAATTCTGTCGCTCATGGATGGGCTCCTATTGCAGCACATCATGTCCGCCTCAAGCTGGGACCAGGGCAAAAAGAAAATCTGGTCTTTTTATTAGGTTATATTGAACTGGAACAAGACGAAAAGTGGGAAGATCCTGATGATCCACGTAAAGTTGGAATTATCAATAAAATACCTGCTCATGATCTTTTCCACAAGTTTGATACGGAAGAAAAAGTTATCAAAGCATTACAGCAGCTCAAGGACTACTGGACCAACCTTCTCACTACTTTTCACCTTCATTCAGGCGATGCACAATTGGATAGAATGGTGAATGTTTGGCATCAATACCAATGCATGGTGACTTTTAACATGTCGCGTTCAGCCTCTTATTTTGAATCTGGCGTTGGCCGCGGAATGGGATTCAGAGACTCCAACCAGGACATCCTGGGATTCGTCCATCTTATCCCCGAACGAGCCCGAGAGAGAATAATTGACATCGCATCGACCCA
This sequence comes from Scardovia inopinata JCM 12537, assembly GCF_001042695.1. Lineage (NCBI taxonomy): Bacteria > Bacillati > Actinomycetota > Actinomycetes > Bifidobacteriales > Bifidobacteriaceae > Scardovia > Scardovia inopinata. Next base: position 1,485,456 of record NZ_AP012334.1, read on the forward strand.
ACTCGCCGATGGATCTGCCTGGCATCAATACCAGCCTCTAACCAAAAAAGGCAATGCCGATATTGGAGGAGGCTTCAATGATGACCCTCTTTGGCTGGTTGCCTCTACTTATGCTTATCTTGCGGAAACCGGTGACAGCAGTATTTTGTCTACTCCTACCCCTTTCAACAACCAGAAAGGAAGCCAGGTCAGTCTCTTGGAACATCTCAGACGATCAATCCACTTCACTCTATCTCACAGAGGACCACATGGATTACCTCTCATCGGAAGAGCCGACTGGAATGATTGCCTCAATCTCAACTGCTTTTCTTCTCAGCCGGGAGAAAGTTTCCAGACTGTGGAAAACAAAGATAGTAGTATTGCTGAAAGCGTCTTTATTGCTGGTATGTTCGTCTTATATGGAAATCAGTATCTGGATATTATTCAAACTTATCTATTAAACAGGAGCACATCTCTAAAGCATTTACCAAGTGGCTGGGATCAAGCACTTGCAAACAAAGAGGTACGGGAAGTGGGCCACGCTATTGATGAGATGAAGACGGCAATTGAGACCTCAGGCTGGGATGGAGACTGGTTCCTGAGAGCTTACGATGCTCAGTCTCATCCGGTTGGATCGCACTTGAATAAGGAAGGCCAAATTTTCATTGAGCCTCAGGGGATGTGCGTCATGGCAGGCATAGGTATTGAAAATGGAAAGGCGACTCAAGCTCTTAGTTCTGTATCCAATAAATTAACCAGTGAATGGGGAACTGCCATGCTGAAACCTGCGTACACGACTTATCACATTGAACTAGGAGAAATCAGCACCTATCCTTGCGGATATAAAGAGAATGGTGGAATCTTCTGCCATAATAACCCTTGGATATCCATTGCAAATGCACTTATCGGCAGAGATGCCGAAGCTTTTGCTGTCTACAAGAACAACTGCCCGGCCTATCTGGAAGATAAATCAGATATTCGCAAGGTCGAGCCATATGTTTACTGTCAAATGGTTGCCGGGCCAGAGTCTTTTTGCCCCGGAGAGGGCAAAAATAGCTGGCTGACTGGAGCTGCGGCCTGGAATTTTCTGAATGTTTCTCAGTACTTATTGGGAATTCGACCAACTTTGCATGGTTTAACTATCGATCCTCATCTGCCTGAATCATTTACATCTATATCTATCAACAGAACCTACCAAGGCCATATGTACAAAATCAACTTAAAACGAACAGGAAGCCGAAGCCTAAAAATCAACGGACAGAAGATACGAGGAAATACTATCCCTCTCTTTCCAACACTGTCTGAGTTTATGGCCCAGTCAGATTCTTCTCTACAAGCAAATTCTTCTCTTATGGTAGAAGCAACGTTCTAGCGTTAAATTAATAGAGCTTATATAGATTGAATGCACCATGCACTATATACACGAAAAAATTACAGGTATTGATAATACTCAAGCCGATTTATATGGATATGTTCTTGATAACAGCCCCGAAATCGACATGAACAGACATCGGCCGGCAATTCTCATTCTTCCCGGTGGAGGCTATGAAATGACATCTGACAGGGAAGCAGAACCTATTGCTATTCAATTTGCAGCAGCCGGATACCAAGCATTTGTTCTGCGATATTCTGTTTATCCTTCGATCTATCCCACTTCCCTACTTCAAGTGGCAGATTCACTTGCTCTGATTCGGCGTAATGCCCAGATCTGGCACCTCAATCCAGATCACGTAGCTCTCATGGGTTTTTCAGCAGGAGGGCATCTTGCTGCTACCTTGGCTACATCTTCGGGCAACGAGGCTATCAGAGAGCACGCTCGAGATAACATCCAGGTAAAACCTAATGCCCTTCTTCTAGGATACCCAGTTATTACAACTGGCGCTCTAACTCATCAGGAAAGTATTAATCACCTCTTAGGTGCTCAGAAAACAAATAATCATCTGCTGGATATGCTCTCTATTGAAAAACATGTCGATTCAAACACACCACCAATCTTTGTCTGGCATACCATGCCTGACGACACTGTTCCAGTAGAAAACACACTCAGCCTGATTCAGGCTTGCAAAAAGGCAGGAGCAAGCATCGAAGCACATTTATTCCCCGCTGGGGGACATGGTCTCGCTTTGGGAACAGAAGAGACAGCTTGGGGAGGGCAGGGTCCTCTGGTTCCTGCTATCCAGATCTGGCCACACTTGGCAATTGACTGGCTGAATCGCACTTTTGAATCGTAAAAATCTTACCGCCTTGTTACCGTAGAGATGAATCTAGCAAAGGATTATTAGAAGTGGTAATCAGCGCTTGGCAGCCTTTTTTTGAAACATCAGCAGGAAAAGTAACAGACCCATCACTCATAGAAACAGTAAAGCCTCGCAAAATTCGTTCTTCCTCGACAAGAACGAAACGCAAAAGGATGAGCCCCAGCGAAAGACGTAAAAGAATCATCCAGGGAACCTTAAAAGTCGTTGCCCAAAAGGGTTTTTGGGGAATGTCCCTCCAAGATGTTGCGGATGAGGCAGGAATCACTGAAGCTGGGTTGTATCACTATATCAATACCAAGGATGATCTTCTGGAGATGCTGCTAACCGAAGCATACGATACCCCAGAAGCAGATAGATTCAATGCCCAGTCAGCATCAGCTACAGACTCCTGCGGTCACACCTCTTTTTACTACCCACGCTACTGTCTGAACATCGTCATGTACAACACTAAAAGAGCCCAGATGGTTCAACTTTTCTCGACCTTGATGGGTGAAGCTTTGAATCCTCAGCATCCTGCCCATACTTATTTTATAAATCGTCACCAGAAATACTGGAAGTTAATAAAAACTATGACCTGGGCTTTGCCGGAAGGTTATACAGAGCGCAAATTCTATGATTTGTATACCCTGGCAATGTCCGCAATGGATGGTCTTCAGTATCGGTGGCTGGCTGACAGCTCCATCAGTTTACTGGATGAATGGGCCCGATTCAGTGATCTTATCTTTCCTGAAAGCGAATGGAAAGGCTGTCTTGATCCCAGCGAATTTTCCCCGGATCAGGGCTGTCTAGACAGTACAAGCCTTCACTTTGCTTCTGAAGAGTAAAAGTAGTTTTCTTCAGCTGGTCTAAGCCAGCTGAAGATACTTTCTGCTTAACAGATCTCTGTTTCACGCAGATTCCTGCCTCACTTCTGTGACGATAAGATCATCACCTGAAAGGGATCTAGATGTATGTCGCCCTGCTTATGGTTCTCATACCGGAAGTCTGATCTGCCAGAAGCATACTGACCAACACCAGAGGCTTGATGACCAGTATCACAGGCTTGCTGGCCAGAATCAGGTTCTGCCCCGGCAGTCAGTATTTTGTATCCTTTTATCAGGTCCCCAGATATCGAATTACTGTGATCACTGGTATTAATGACAAACAGGATATCCTCTCCCGTCTTGTCATGATACCTATGAGAAATCTCTATTCCAGGGCAGGAAGACAGGTATGGCAGCTGCAGACGGTCAGCAATACCTTTTACAAAAGCATATGCTGAAGAGTCATCCAAAGCGGTGCCGACATAGTAAGCAGTTCCCTGTCCATATTTATTCTCAGTAACTGCAGGTGTTCCGGTATAAAAAGTGGTTCCTCCGTAAGCTGCCAGGCTCTGCGCAGTTTCTAGCTTAATGAGCGAGGCAACAGTTTTTCCTTTCCCGCTTTGCGGGAACTTGTCAGACGTACTCACCACAGCAACAGCCTCATCGGGAGCAAAAGCTTCCATTTCTTCAGCCCATATACCGGTCAGTCTCCTCAGGGGACCCGGATAACCGCCTGGTATTACCAGATCATCCTCATTGTGAATGCCAGACATATACGAGGTAATAAAAGTTCCCCCCTGGCTCACATATTCTTCTATAGCCTCAGATACTCCCGGCTTCACCATTATTAAGCACGGGGCCAGAATCAGATCATACTTCTCCAAAGCTGATAGATCAGCCATACTGGGAATTATATCTGCCGATAGATTCAGCCGGTAAAGAGTCTTATAAAAACGATGCACCTCCTGAGGATAAGACAAGCCTGACGTTGGCCCTACGCAGGCTTCCAGAGACCAGTAATTGTCCCAGTCAAACATCACCGCAACACGGGAATGATTGACAGAACCGCTGATTACCGGGCTGATTCTGCCGACCTCGTCTCCCAGGCTGGCTATCTGCTTAAAAGTACGCGACTGATTCGTGCCATCATGCCCAATAACGGCACCATGGAAACGCTCACAGCCGCCCAAAGACTGTTTCAGCTGAAAAAATTGGACGCTATTCGCCCCATGGGCCACAGCTTGCCAGCTTAGAGCTCTAACCTCACCAGGTTTTTTCACTCTGCAGAAGGGAAACCAGTTTTGCTGATTGGGGGTTTGTTCCATTAAGAGAAAGGGCTTGCCTGCAGATACTCCCCTCATCAAGTCATGGCACATGGCCGTGTAGCTGGGCTCCATATCTGCTCCGGGATAATTGTCCCAGCTGACCAGATCCATCTGTGGCCCCCAGCTGAAGTAATCCAAGTCCTTGAATGATCCCATTAAGTTGGTGGTAACAGGGGTATAAGAATCAAACTGTCGGATTGCCTCCTTTTCTCCTAAAAAGCACGCGAGCTGAGAATCATTCTGAAAGCGCCTATATTCAATCAGCAGGCTGGAAATAACGCTTTTATCGCCACTTATCCCATCCCCATATGAAACCGGAGGAATAATCTGTTCCCAGTCAGTGATTGTATGACTCCAAAAGTTCATACCCCACCGACGATTGAGCTCTTCCAGACTATGATATTTCTTTTTTAACCATGTCCGAAAGGCTCGAGCACAGGTTTCGCAGTAGCAAATGCTACCGCCTCCTCCATATTCGTTGCCTACATGCCATGCTTTCAAACCAGAAATCGTTCCATATCGCTGTGATAAAAGCCCTGCCAATTGTGAAGATAAACGTCGGAAATCAGGATTGTTGGGGCAGAAATTATGCCTTCCTCCAAAAACATGCCGCCTGCCTGTGACATCAGTAAGCAATATATTTGGATATTGATTAACTAACCAAGCCGGCAAAGCAGCAGTTGATGTTGCCATGATGATAGAAAAATGATGTTTTATCAAGAGGCCAACAATCTTGTCGAGCATGGTGAAATTATAAGAATTCTCCCGGCTCTGCAATAGTGCCCAGGAAAAAATATTGATTGTTGCCTCGTTGATATGGGCTTCCTCAAGCATCCGAAGATCATTTTCCCATGTTTCCTCCGGCCACTGTTCGGGATTCCAATCTCCCCCGAAAAGGAAGCCCTTCTCATCTGTGAGAGGGTTGCAAACCTCATTATTTTTTTGATACATCTAATATTCCTTACTCAATTGTGTATGAAATGTTCTTAAATTCTGCTGTACCTTTTCCATGAGCAAAAAGCCCCAGGACTGTTCCCGTAAAGCCTCCGGCGTGGGAAAAGGAAAGGACACGGCCAGGGACAAATCCCAGGTCCTTCAATCCGGTAAGTGTGTCTCCGGCAAAAAAATCAAAGCCTCTATCATTTCCCTTTACGGTGAAGTTAAGCGGAGTATGTCCGGAAACTAAGCAGGATCCCACCAAGGAGATCAGCCCGTCCTGATGGACAAGGAGACGAATATCCCTGGTGTTTCTACCCTGCCGGGAGCCCTGGGGAGCCGAGGCAGAAAGCTCAACATAAAAATGAGAATTTGCATACAGAACCAGTCCGGCCCTCAGCAGATTGCCAGACGTGTCTCCTTGCAGCCTATCCAAATCCTGCCAGATAGTGTTCAAAGTAGCTGACCACGAAAATCGAGGATTTGTTTGTCTGAAACCAATCAGAGGGGGCCCGGCTGCCAAAGAGAAATCCTGGTTAATCGCATGAATTACAGCATTATAGATATTGTTTCTGCCGCCGTCCTGGTCCCCAAAGCCGCAGAGGCACACCTGATACCGGTGCTGTGAATCAATACCAGGAGTAACCCAGTCCGTCCTCTCTTCCAGAGCCTGCCCATCCCCGTTGAATGAGCAAGTATAGGATTGGTCTGAACAGTCAGGCCACCCGTTTTTCCAGGTAATCCAGGTCGCATAAGGCTCTCTGCCAATCCAGCCCTGAGCAGGATATTCATCGTTGTTGCGGGTCCCATGAAAAACCATAAGAGTTCTGTCAGAATCAAAATCAGCAAAATCACAGTGACCAATGGCCTGAAGTGTCAGATGCGTACTCCTGTTAGTGATGAGGGGATTACCGGGGTAAAACTCATAAGGCCCCCAGGGGCTGGTAGAACGGGCAATATTTTCCATATGACCAGATTCAGTACCCCCTTCAGCCCAAACCAGGTAATACATTCCCTCACGCTTATACATATGCGGTCCTTCAGGATTAGACCCCGTTATTCCCGAACAAATTCTCAGGCGGGCCGAAAGAATCTTACCCGTATGAATATCCAGACGAGACAAGTAGATACCTGCCTCTTCTTCCCTGCCCGACTCATTCCCGCAGATATAAACCGTACCATCATCATCAAAAAATAAGCTGGGATCAATGCCTGGCCAATCTTCAATCCACAGGGGCTGAGACCAGGGGCCCTTCGGGTTGTCAGCTATTAGGATCATGGTACCTTTGTTCACATTGGTCGCAATAAGGTAATAGGTTCCCCGGTAGCATCTTATTGTTGGGGCAAAAATCCCCTGACTATTCCCCATAGCCTCATAGGGGAACTGGTCAGGCCGTGTTAAAGCAGCACCTACATAAGTCCAGTGAACACCATCACAACTGATATGGAGTCCCAAACCGGGAAAATATTCAAACGAACTTGATACTGCCAGATAGGATCCATCAACCATAGTACAGACTGATGGATCCGGGTAGAAACCAGAAGCCATCCGATGAACGGGCACACAATTAAAGAGGGTCATGACTCTTACTTCTGCTCCCTTTCAACCTGGCCGCAGGAGGACTGACTGTCACTGCAGGGATTCGTCCCAGGACGGGCCAGAAGAGGCAAAGTATGATAGTCGAATTGCTGCTTGTGCCATTTTCCAGGTTCGTATTCCTGGCCTGTAAGAATATTCCTCCAGGGCTTGCCGGCCTGATTCCCGCCAGCATCAGGCACATAGAAATCTGCAGTCCCATCCTTCCGGAAAACAGGAGCAACCAGCAGGTCATCCCCCAACATGTACTGGGTGTCTATATCTTCGCAGGAATGGTCATCTGGAAATTCCAGAACCATGGCCCTCATCATGGGAACTCCTGATTCGTGAGTTTCCTGAGCCATTCTTTTCAGATAAGGCAGAAGAGACAGTTTGAGCTTAGTGAATTCCCGGGTAACTTCCACAGCTTCTTCCCCATAAAGCCAGGGAACTTTATATTCAGTGGAACCGTGATACCGTGAATGAGAAGAAAGAAGTCCAAATTGAGTCCATCGCTTGTATAAATCCGGGCTCGGGCGGTCTTCAAAACCAGCAATATCATGACTCCAGTACCCAAATCCACTCATGCCAAAAGACAAACCAGCCCGCAAGGACTCTGCCATCGAAGGATAATTCGAAGAACAGTCACCGCCCCAGTGGACAGGAAACTTCTGTCCCCCAACGGTAGCAGACCGGGCAAAGACAATGGCTTGATCTGCTCCTCTTTCCTGAGCAACAAGATCATAGACAGCTTTATTATACAAGTAAGCATAATAGTTATGCATTTCTTTCGGATCGGATCCGTCATAATAGGCCACATCATCTGTGGGGATTCTCTCCCCAAAATCTGTCTTAAAGCAGTCAACCCCCTGCTTCATAAGATTTCTCAGCTTGTTCTGATACCAGGTCACTGCAGCAGGATTTGTAAAATCAACAATTGTCATTCCGGCCTGCCACTTATCCCATTGCCAGATTTTCCCATTCTTACGATGAATAAAGTACCCCTTCTTTGCCCCCTCAATAAACAGAGGAGATTTCTGAGCAATATAAGGGTTAATCCAGACACAGACCTTGATCCCCCGTTTATGAAGATCAGACAGCATTTTTTGCGGATTGGGGAACTTGTCTCTGTCCCATTCAAAATTGCACCACTCAAGTTCTTTCATCCAACGGCAGTCAAAATGGAAGACAGACAACGGTATTCCTCTGTCACTCATCCCATCAACAAACCTCATAACTGTTTTTTGATCATAATCTGTTGTAAAAGAAGTGGACAGCCACAGACCATAGCTCCAGTCAGGAAGGAGAGGGGGTTTGCCTGTCAAATCTGTATATGTATTCAGAATCTCCTTGAGATTACCGCCTCCAATGACTGAATATGTCATCTCCTGGCCAGGCAAGGAGAACTGTATCCGGGACACTTTTTCTGATCCAATTTCAAAACTGACATCACCGGGACTGTCAACAAAAAGACCATAGTTTCGGTTGCTCAGATAAAAGGGAATATTTTTATAGGCCTGATCTGTGCCTGTTCCCCCATCCCGATTCCAGATTTCTACACTCTGCCCGTTTTTAACAAAGTTGGTAAACCGTTCCCCTAAGCCGTAGATTTTTTCGCCGACCCCTAAATCAAGCTGTTCAGACACATGAAGAACTCCCTGAGGATCAGTGATAAGTGCTTTGGCACGCCAGCCTGAATGTGCCACCAGGGTGCCATCATAGCGGTAAGAAAAATCAATAGTATCGCCTGAGGCAATGGTTAGGCTCAGTTTCCCGGAAGTAAAAGTCCAGCCGGAGTCATTTTCTGTAATGATAACTGCAGGATGGGTGTCGTTAAGACTAAAGGCAGGATGAGACCGCCGGTCTTCCCTGAAATTAATCAATCTGGTCGTAATAATATTTGGCCGGGGACTAGTGACTTCAATAGTCAGAATGCCTCCGTCAAGGGTCTGCCCAGGATGATGAATGGGTTCAGTAAAAGGACAATATAGTGTCAGTTTCCCTTCTTCGAGTGAAGCTTCGTATACATTGGCTGCGTACTTGACACTGTACCCTTCTTTGACCAGCCAATCACCGTCAAGAAATTTCATGACTACTCCTTTGTACTTGTTTACTACTTAATTTCCGCTGACAGCCTAATATCCTGTACTGATTCACCCACGAATACCGAAGCTTCAGGGGCAATTTCATATCGACCTGACTTTAGGCTCCAGTAACGTAAAGCCTGATTCTTGGACAATACCAGGTGGATATCCTGCCGCTGTCCAGGTCTCAGATAGATTTTAGTGAATTTCTTCAATTCTTTCTCTGGCCGGTCTTCACCTGTAGCCCTTAAGGACAGGTACACCTGGGGAAGTGCAAAACCTGCCATTTCCCCTGTATTAGTCACGCTGAAAGTAAGGTCTGCTGCCCTACTGTCAGTACTCACATCCAAATCAGAATACTCAAAGTGTGTATAAGTCAAACCGTGCCCAAAACAGAAGCGGACTGGAACATGATTACTCTCATAATATCTATATCCTACATAAATATCTTCAGAATAAGCTACCTGTCTTTTTTCCCCGAACGTTCCTATGGAGACAGCCGGGCAGTCCTGAGTTTCCAGGGGGAAAGTTTCAGGCAGATGCCCGCTAGGATTTATTCGTCCTAAAAGCACTTCGGCAAGAGCTGTTCCTGCTTCGCAGCCGCCGTACCAGCTCCAGACAATAGCATGGGCTTTATCCTCCCAGGGCATTGCAACAGGAGATCCTCCGACAAAAGCGAGTATCGTTCGAGAATTGACTTCCAACAGCCGCTCAATAAGAGCATCCTGTCCGTATGGCAGATTCATAGACTTCCTGTCTACGCCTTCACAGTCATAATCATGATCTAATCCGCCAATAAAAAGCACATGACTACATTTTGCTGCCTGTGCTACCGCCTCATCTGCAAGCTGCCGGGAAGCAAGCGATGATCCAGTTGCTAAATCTTGCCCAGCCGTACCATCATTCAGACTCTCTGCCTGCCATGACTGATCTTGCCGGTGAGATTCTCCGACCTCGTAACCTGGCAGATAGGTGACTTCAGTCTGACCTCCTAAAAGACCGCATAAACCTAGCAAAGGCGAAACCTCATATAGACTCTTGATTTCCGCGCTGCCGCCTCCCTGAGAATGTGTCCTATCGGCATTGGCACCAATGACCAGAAGACGATCAATTTGGTTAGGTTTAAGGGGCAGCAAAGAATTATTATTTTTTAGAAGGATGATAGATTCTCTTGCGATATCCAACGCTGCCATACGATGCTCCGGCGTAGAATACGAACCGACTTTCCTCACAGGTTCACACATATCTGTCCTCCTATCAGAATTAGCAGAAGGAAGCATATGCAGAGCATCCATGAGACAAAGAATATGAAAAACTTTTTTATCAACAGTTTCCCGAGGGATTTTCCCGGTTTCAATTGCCTTCTTTAGGGGCCGAGCAAACTTATAATCGTCAAAATTACTGCTGACAGACATCTCAATGTCAAGGCTCACTTCAGCACTTTCTTTTGTACGAAAAACACCACCCCAATCAGAGATTACGACCCCGTTAAAACCCCATTCTTCACGCAGAATATTGTCAAGCAGAGTGACTGATTCACAGCAACGTTCTCCATTTACCAAATTGTAAGCCCCCATAAGACTTAAAACTCCCCCGTCTCTTACTGCTGTTTTGAAAACAGGCAGATAGATTTCTCGTAAAGCTCGCTCGCTGATAGACTCATCAACCATCAGCCTGTCAGTTTCCTGGCTATTCGCGGCGAAATGTTTGATACAGGCAGCAACATCCGATTCCTGTACACCCTTGATATAAGGAAGACTCATCTGCTCAGTCAGATAAGGATCTTCCGACAGGTATTCAAAATTCCGTCCACTCAAAGGGCATCGTTTAATATTTACGCTGGGTCCCAATATTATATCTTTTCCTCTTCCCCTAGCCTCTTGTCCCAAGACTTGCCCCTGCTTAAAAGCAAGGTTCGGATTCCAGGTGGATGCAAGTGCACTGCCGCAAGGCAAATATGTAGCACAATCTCGATCCCTATAAATACCTTCCCACGCTTCTTGTGAAAATTCCTGTCTCACTCCCATGGGCCCATCACTCATTTTTAAAGGCGGAATACCCATGCGAAGTACTCCCTTTGTTTGGAAAAGACCGTTTCCATGAATCATGTCGATTTTTTCATCTAATGTAAGCTGAGTAAGAAGCTTTGCGGCAGTTTGCCGATTTTTATCAGTAATAACAGTCATATCATTTTCTTTCACACATTACACATACTATTGAATAAACAGAGAAAAAAGAATCACTCTAGGGTGATCTTGAATCCTAAAGGGATGTCTGACCCTAGCCGATTCAAAGCACCGGTACTTACTGAGTAGTGAGGCTTTATGATCATACCTTCATCTCGGCGATCATAAGCAACAGACCCGAATCCCAGCTGTTCTACTTTCTTAACAATACCGTGAAATACCGATCGGCGACTGTCACGATGGCGGGAAAAAGCAGTAACTGTGAGAAATTCTTTACCTTGAGGATTCAGGCAGAAAGCATAGACAGCTCCGTCTCGGGCAGTAAACCTAAAGTCTTGAGAGGACCATTCCTGTCTACTCTGATCAGAGAAAGCGCCTGACATGGGAACGGTCGGCCCCTCCTGAGCAATTTTCCAAGTCTTAGTATTATAAATTCCTTCCCCATTTATCCGGAGCCACGCTCCTATCCCTGCCAATAAATCTTGATCTTGCTCAGCTATTGTTCCATCTGCCTTAGGGCCAACGTTCAGAAGCATATTGCCATTCTTGCTGACAGTATCAATCAGAATAGAGAGCAACTCAGAAAGGCTTTTGTAGTCCAAATTATTGGTATAGGACCACGAATTACGGGCAACAGATGTGTCAGTTTGCCACACAAATGGCTGAGAGATATTCATTCCACCACGTTCAACATCAACGATTCCGCTACCCCAGGCCATGCTATCATCCTTGTAACAAATCGACACCGGATGCCCCCACTCAACAGACCGGTTATAATAAAATGCCGCTAATTTCTTGATATATGGCTTAAAAGCCTCATGCTGAATCCACCAGTCAAAATAGAGAAGTTCCGGGTAATAATTATCTATTATCTCGCAGACCCTCAAAAGCCAATCATTAAGGAATTCTTCGCTCGGATAGGGGCGACTCCACCAATCAAATTGGTCCTCGGGCTCTGGTTGTGCTGGCCAATAGAAATCGCCTCTTTTCTGACCCGGGCCAATATCAGAATGAATATTTCGACCATTTCCCATAAACCACCAGTGTTCAGCTCGATGATTCGATGTAGCAAAATGAAGACCGTGGGTTAGGGTGGATTTCCGAAGCTCTCCTAAAAGATCGCGATGTGGTCCCATATGATATGCATTCCAAACAGAAAGGTCACTTTTATACATTTGGAAGCCATCATGGTGTTCACTGACCGGAAAATAGTAGCGAGCTCCACAATCGTGAAAAATGTCTAACCATTGATCAGGATCAAACTTCTCTGCAGTAAAAAGCGGAATAAAATCCTTATAACCAAAATTGTACTGCTTGCCGAAAGTCTTCTGATGATATCTGAATTCAGGGTGGTCTTTAATATACATATTACGTGGGTACCACTCATTCCGATACGCAGGGATGGAATAGAGACCCCAATGAGTGAAGATGCCAAATTTAGCCTTGGGAAACCAATCAGGAGTCTGTGCATTGCTCAGGGATTCCCAATTGTCTGAATAAGGTCCACGAGATACTGTTGCATCAATAGTGTCTAAATTAATCAAGAGACCTCTCCTTCCCAGCTGTATCCAACAGTTTTTAACCATGCTCGGGCGATGATCATTGCTCCACGTTCTGTAGGATGAATTCGATCGGGACTGGCTGTATAGGGATGCTGTCTCTTCAGATAGGTGTCAATAGCTGTCTGTGTATCTACATACAGTGCTGAGTAGCGTCGAGCCAGCTGCTTACAAACGTGTGCATACTGGGACAGTTTTAGGCGAAAAGGTTCCTGTTCCCAGGGTTCAAAAATTGCTGGCCCCATGATGATGAATCCTCTCAAATCAGGCAAATCCTTGCGGCTCTTCTTCAGAAGGTTATTATAAATGGCTGCAAATTCTTCCAGATCGCTCTTTGTTTTCTCACGATATGGCCAGTCGAACCGTGGAAGTACATCATTAACCCCCACCATGATGGAAATATAATCCGGATGTACCTTCTCAATATCCTCTTCCCATCGTTCAGATAGAAGCTGAATATCATCCCCACTGACCCCTTTATTAATTGTAATCAATGACAGCTGAGGATAGGTGGCGCATAAAAGATTATGAATATGGTTGACATATCCATTTCCAAAGCCCCATCCTCCTGGTATTGCTGAGTAGTCACGCCCAGAATCTGTCACAGAATCACCAGCAAAAACAATACGCGATTGTTGAGGAAAAATAAGCATGAACAACCACTGCTACCTTGCAATAAGTGGTGGTTGTACCCCGCCTTATCATTTCCCGGACAGGGTACAGCCACCGCAGAAGCATCTAGCTCTGCAGACGCTTCTGCCACTTTTTGTTCTCTATATTCTTGTATTAGTTGCTCTTATACTGCTGTGCAATTGCTACTCGAGCAGTATTCTGGTCCTTGGCATTCTGCATATCTACCTTCATTACCTGGTCAATTCCCAAGCCTTGAACAGTATTACGCATAGTGTTAAGAATATTGGTAAATTCAGAATTACTTGATGCGAAGGATGCTTTCCAGGAAGCATTCACTATTTGAGTCTTCACCGATCCCCGAAGAGTGGAAATTTGGGAATCCTCATCAGGCTGAGTATAGGTTGCGCCAGGAGCCACCAGGATCATTTTGTTCTTTTCCAGATAATCCATGGTTGTCTTTGCACCTCCCATATGCTTTTGCCAATCTTTAGTCAGAGGATTAGCATTAGTCTTTTTCAACTCACTTGGCCACATGGAAGCGTTAAAGGATTGACCGGTTCCAGGATCAATATCGTTAACTATTTCTGTTGGATAGTTCAAAGCCGAAACGCCATCTGAATATGAACCTCCCCCAAAAGAAGCAGGCACATTAGAGTTGGCACCGCTGAGAACAGTTTCACCGAATTTCGTTAAAATCGGCTGCCCATTTTTAATGGTCCAATTTAAACCCTTGGGGCCAGCAGCTCCACCTGTCTGAGCTCCAGAATCGTAAACGCCTTCTGTGGAATAGAGCCAATCGATAAACTTAACCAGACGTTGCTTATTCTTAGTTTTAGATCCTAAGAAAATTGCTGTTGTTCCACCATTAGGAGTCGCTCCATAAGAGAAAATCTTCATATCTTTGATAGGTGCAAGCATGAACCCCTTACCCTGAGCCTTATGCTCTGTGGTGTTATAGGCGGCCTGCCCCAACCAGGGCCAGAAGGAGAAAAGAACCTTCCCGTCCTTATATTTTGAATTCATGGTGTCATAATTTTGAGTGGTAGATTCTGGGTCGACCAGACCAGCGCGGTAAGCCTTATTGAAAAAACGTAAAACCCGTTCATAGATTCCGCCTTTCTTAGTAATGGATTGGTATTCAGAACCATCTGCTTTTGCAAGGACAAAACCCATTTCATCAAAGCCATAGAAGCAAGCAGGCTGTTTTGCATTATTCATCATATTGCCATCCCAGTCTTTAAAGAGACTCATGGCATATATGTCTTTGCGTCCACTTTCTTTACGGGCCTCATCCTGCATCTTCTTTAGAACGGGAACCAGATCTTCCAGAGTATCCATGTGAGGATAGCCTACTTTCTTGTAAATGTCCCACCTGACATAGGGACCAAACGTAGGCTCCAACCCTTCGCCTGCCACTGTTGGTTTACGAGTAGAAACAGATCCCGGAATACCCCACACACCCGATTTCTGGCCTATAGCCTTGTTTAAGGCCTGCTCAGCCTCAGCGTACTTCTTAATATTAGACATATCATTGAGATAAGGAGTCATATCAGAAATAAGTTTGGCCTTCACCAGTTTGGAGCCACGACCCGAGCCATAACCTGTAATGATAATATCACCCAAGTTTCCTGCAGTAGATCGGGTATCAAAAAGAGTACTGCCGCCTCCTGCAACGTTTGGAGCAATAATGTTGAGTTTAATATTGAATTTATCCTTGATGATCTTAGCAAACCATCCTTTTTGAATACCTTGGTAATTGGCCAAATCATCGTAAACATCGACGGTCATGAGTGAACCATCGTCTTTCTCTTTGCTGCCAGATTCTGAGGATACAGCACCACAGCCGCTGAACAGCATCGTTGCTGACACAACTGCGGCGATTGCCGCAGTGATTTTTTTCTTGAAGGACATTCTATGTCCTGCCTTTCTTTATTTTTCCTTATGAACTTTTTTGAGGGTTTTACCCCTTCACCGCACCAAGCATCATACCTTTGACAAAATAGCGCTGGAAGAAGGGATAAACGAATAAAATAGGCAATACAACAATAACCGAAACAGTCATACGTATCGATGTTGGGGTTTGCTGAGTAGCCAAGGCGGCAACGTTGAAGGATGTTCCTGCCGTTGCCTTGACTGAGGCCGCCAAAGCATTGGCCTGGTTAATGTATGTATACAAGAGATACTGTAAGGAGTAGAGCTTGGAATCAGTCATGTAGATGAGAGTATCCTGGAAGGAATTCCATTGCCCTACCGCTGAAAAAATTGCTACTGTAGCAAGAATCGGAGTGCACATTGGAAGGATGATTTTCCTGAATACTGTCAGAGTTCCTGCCCCATCTATTTCTGCCGCCTCCTGCAAACTTGCGGGAATAGATTCAATATATGTTTTAACCAGAATAATATTAAAAGGTTGAACAATCGCTGGCAGAACATATACCCAGAAATTGTTGGTTAGACCCAAGTTTTTCATGGTTATAAACATAGGAATGATCCCTGCGTTGAAGTACATGGTGATGACAATGAATCGATACCAAAATGTTCTATGCCACATCTTTTTCTGAGTGAACATGAACCCCAAAAAGGCGCTGGCAATAACAGTCAGAGCAGTCCCTATGACAGTTCGTGCTAAAGAGATAAAAGCTGCGTTCCCAAGGCCTTCGAGAGCAAATACCTCTTTATAGTTTTGCAGATGTAGATCACGAGGAAACCATTTAATATCACCGGCAGCAGATAAAGAATTGTTCGAAACTGAATTAATAATCAGATAGTAAAAGGGGTACACACAGATGAATGCAAAAAGGGAGAAGAAAATAATGTTAAAAATATTATAAATTCTCTCACCTTTGGTTCTCCTCATAGCTGGTGCTACTCCAGCTTTTATCTTTCTGCCTGTAGTTGCTTGATTTGCGTTCATGATAATCAATAATTCCTTGTTATAAATACAAATTACATAATCTATCTGTAAACGAAGAAACGTGCGATAGAGCGCGTTCAGACGATGGATTCCCCGCGTGTCCGCTTAGACAACCAATTAACAAGCCAGAGAAGGAAGACGCTGACCAGAGACTTGAGCATAGAAATGGCTGTGGCCAAGGAAAGAGAATTTTGCCCAATGCCGATATTGTAAACATAGAGGTCAAGAACCTGAATATGCTGCATATTAAAAGCATTCTGGAAAACAAAGTATTGATCCATGCCATTATTAAGGAAATTAGAAATAGACAGCATAAGAAGTACAAAATATGTTGGCAATAGCTGTGGAATAGTTATATGAATAATCTGTTGCCAACGATTTGCACCATCAACCTGCGCTGCTTCGTAGAGTTCCTGATCAATACCGGCTAAACCTGCGAGATAGAGAATTGATCCCCAGCCCAACCCCTTCCATATTCCCCATAAAAGCATCTTGACCCAGGTCAGCGAGTCCGAATCCAAGAATTTGATCGGTTGGCTGATCCAGTGCATATTTTGCAGGAGCTCGTTAACCATACCGGTCGAAGAAAACATGGCAAAGGCTACTGAATAAACCAGAACCCAACTAATAAAGTTCGGCAGAGTTGTCAAAGTCTGAATAAGATTTCTAAACCATTTTGCCCGAATCTCATTCAGAGCTATGGCAAAGATAAGTGGAAAGAAAGAAGTCAAAATATTAAGTCCACTCATAACAAAAGTGTTAATGAGAACCTGACCAATAGCATGCAACTGGGCAGGGTTAGCCACCAGCATTTTAAACCATTGGAGTCCAACAAATTTACTCTCTGACAGTGGAATCGGAGGTTGATAATCAAAAAAAGCGTATATCCATCCAAAAAGTGGAAGATAACAGAAAAGTACTGCCAAAATTAGGAAGGGAACCGTCATCAGCCACAGTCGAATGCTGTGAAGCATAGCATTCCTGTCTGTCTTCGGTTTCAGTTCATCCGACGCGGACACTTTCTCGCTCATCGTTTGCCTTGTCCTCCTTTGAACAGCTGCAGCAGCGCAGGCTCAATGAACATCTGTCACTAAGAATCAATCGCCGTTGTCATTGACTCTTATTTATAAACTTATAAATAAGATAACACCCGCTATTCTCTCTGTCAAATCTGTTTTCTATGCTGAGTGTCTAGGATTACATCGTTGTGAATAACAAGACTGCCAAGGAGGCAGCATGCATTTTAATATCAACAGCCCATTCTGGCAGTTCATGTCTCTATGTGTACGATATTTTATTCTTAATCTTCTTTTCATCATTACCCTTGTCCCAGTAGTCACCATTGGTCCAGCACGTGCAGCACTCTATAGCACTATTTTTGCCTATCACAATGATGAGGACATCAATCTGGGAAGAGAA
Source organism: Scardovia inopinata JCM 12537 (assembly GCF_001042695.1). Lineage (NCBI taxonomy): Bacteria > Bacillati > Actinomycetota > Actinomycetes > Bifidobacteriales > Bifidobacteriaceae > Scardovia > Scardovia inopinata. Next base: position 1,503,128 of record NZ_AP012334.1, read on the forward strand.
TACCTGAAACGTTTTTACCGCGAGTTCTTTAAAGCTCTGGTTTCTTCTCTTATCTTTCTCATTCTGGCTACAGCATGTATTTTTGCTTTCTTCTTTTGGATTCATCAAAAAACAGCTTCCAGCAGTCTTGCTTTGCCAATCCTCATTATTGCCTCCTTCTTTCTTCTTATTACATTTGAATATTACTACCCTCTTCAAGCTCGTTATGACAATAACTTCTGGAAAACAATGAAGAACTCTTTTCTTCTGCCCTGGACATCTTGCAGACTTACCTTAGCTTTGGCTGCTATAGATATCGCAGCCATTGCTCTCTTTATCTATACCAGCTATGTACGGATCGTTTTTCTCCTTTTAGGATTCTCATGGCTTGCCTATGCAAAATCATTTATCTTTTTGAAAGTATTCCAGATTGCGGAGTTTCCTGCCGGGCACAATGACATCGTGACATCGTGACACAGCGATGCAATGATTGATACGCAGCACAACGATTGAGGTCAGAAAACCAGCTTAGACTGCCTGACAATAAATTCAATGATCGCGTCTGTAACTGCATGGCTCCAAAAGTCCCCCTCGTGATCCGCCCCTTTTACTCGAACCATGCTGACATCTTTGCCCAGAGAAAGCATACGTTTATAAAGATTATAAGTTTGGCTGTAAGGGACCAGATTGTCGCTGTCACCATGAAGGAGAAGGGTCGGAGGGCAGGAGGTTCCTTCATTCAGAATTCGCAGAGGACTCATGTCGTGTGCCCTTTTCAAAGCCACTTCCGTAACCAGGCTCCCCTCTTCAGATAAGCCGCAGACCGCTCGAGCAAGTTGTGGATTCTCCCCGGTCAACATGCCCTCAAGGTCCGCTACCCCAAAGCAAGACACAACAAAATTGACGACATCTGGTGCTCCGGGATTTGTTGAATCCTCATAGCGTGGATCCCCTTGAGTCATCCCCAGCAGCAAAGCAGTATTTCCACCTGACGATGTGCCCCAGGCCCCAATCCGACCTGGATCTACATGCAGCTGATTGCTGTGTAGCCGAACATAACGCAAAGCAGATTTAACATCGAGCAAAAACTCAGGGAAAGGATGTGAACCGTTACAGCTATCAGTATGGCCAACACTGATCACAGCAAAACCACGATTGACCAACTGCAGAAGGCGCGGTATGGCGTAAAGGCGATTAGGAGTTGTCCACCCACTGCCCTGAATAAAAAGAACCGCAGGCAGATGTGCCCCCTTCTGACTGGCCCCCATGGGTACAACCACATCCATAGATACATCTTTATCCGGTCGATAATGAATATTTGGGGTATAATCGACCTCACCAACTAAATCAGGATTGTTAGGCAACACCATAATTTCCGGCTCATCACCAACTTGATTATCGTCAGCCTGAACAGTACTCTCATAATCGCGGCTTTGCATATTATCTCACTTTCGTACTTGTAGAGTTTAAATCAGTTTTTATTATATACATCCAAATTTAACTGTAATTACGCTATATTCTTGTTGTAAAAAATTATCCCTCCCAGAGAAAGAGCAAAGATACTTCAACTGATATACGATCTTCAGCTCCTATGCAGATCATTATCTAATTGACTATAACCAGGAATCATGGTCATACAACTTCATTCGCAAAACAAGGTTATATGAACTATTCTGTCTGGTAGATCAGACCACTAGCAAGTATCTCAATAAACTCTCATTCTTTATTTCGATCCGAGTCTTTCGATCTTCGCAACAACTGCTACTAAGTTCTGAGATATAATAATTTCCTCAGTTACAGGCACTACTATTCCTGAATTGCGCTTTGCCTGGGATAAATTTTGCTCTCAGGCAAAGCGACAATCGAATCATAAGGAAAAAATAAGTCTTACCTCAGTATAACCTTCCCGCCACTTGATTGGATGATTTTCCCACAGGACCCCAGTCTTGCGGTAAATTGATTTCCATCCGATCTTGTCACAATGATAGTTTTGCCATCACTACGTTGGGCAGTAAAAGTGATCTTTTTACCATCAAGACAATTAGTTACAGTAGCTATCACAGGATTATCACCTATCTCGAAGACAGATACGAGAGGATTTACGGTATAATCATAATCAGGTGTCTTTGCTCGTGGCTGAGTGACAATAATACTTTCCTGCCTTACCCATAAGGGAATGCTGTCAAAAGGATGATTCTCAGTTCTCCAACGCCCTCCATCAGCAATTTCTCCAGTAAACCAATTTGTCCATCTCCCACGAGGAAGATAGTAATTTACATCTCCGGAATAGGTGAAGACCGGTGCAACAAGCAATGATGGTCCTAGCATATATTCAGTTCCCAGTATTCTAGCTGTTCTGTCTTCAGGGAACTCCATAAACATACTACGCATCACAGGTATTCCTTCCTCAGCAGGAAGTAAACCAACATGATATAAATAAGGCATAAGAGAAAGTTTGAGAAGAGTAAATTTACGTACAACAGCAACCGCTGTCTGGCTTGAAGAGTTAGTTATCCCTTTTTTCTTATCAGCCTCATCAAACACCCATGGCACCCTATACACTGTTGATCCGTGCATACGGGAATGCGAACTAAGTAGCCCGAATGCCACCCAACGTTTATAAACAGCTGAGTCAGGAATAGCACCTTCGAAGCCACCAATATCATGGCTCCAAAAACCAAATCCAGAAGAAGATAAAGACAAACCGCCACGAAGGCTCTGCGCCATACCATTAAAAGTTGACTCACAGTCACCTCCCCAATGCACTGGCTGTCTCTGCCCACCAACAGTTGCAGAACGAGCATAAAGAACGGCCTGCCCTTTTCCATATGTCTCTTCTAGGGCCTCAAATACTGTCTGATTATACAGTTGAGTATACCAATTATGCATCCCTTGGCCAGAAGAACCATCATACCAGGAAACATGTGAAGGAATTCGTTCGCCGAAATCGGTTTTAATTGCATCAATACCCTGAGATAGCAAATGCTTGATTTTAGTCTTAAACCATTGGCGTGCAGAGGGGTTAGTAAAATCAACAAGGCCCATGCCAGCCTGCCAAAAATCAGTCTGCCAAATATCACCTTGGGATTTGCGAACTAAATATCCTTCTCTTCTTGCTTCTTGAAAAAGTTCGCTCCTTTGTCCAATATAAGGATTTACCCACGCACATATATGAAGCCCCTTTCCCTTAAGATGCGCAAGAGTGCCCTCAATATCAGAAAAAAAGCGGGAATCCCAGGTAAAATCCATCCATCTAAACTCTCGCATCCAATAACAGTCATAATGAAAGACGCTTAAGGGTATCCCCCTGTCGCGCATACCGTCAATCATAGAATTGATTGTTTTATGATCATATTGGGTAGTGAACGATGTAGTAAGCCATAATCCATATGACCACGCCGGCACCTTCGCAGGACGACCAACTAAAGCCGTGTATCTACTGAGGATTTGTTTTGGCGAGGGTCCGTCAATTATGCAAAAATCAAGCGTTTCTCCCGGAACAGAAAACTGTACTGCCTCTGTATTTTCGCTCCCCACCTCGAACGATACATGTCCGCGATTGTTGACAAGAATCCCATATCCCTGAGTGGTCATATAGAAAGGAATATTCTTGTACGCTTGCTCACTGGACGTTCCACCATCCGCATTCCATATATCAATGGATTGCCCATTCTTAACAAACGCTCCAAATCGCTCCCCAAAACCATAAACGAGCTCATCAACAGCCAATGCAAGTTGAATTGACATATAAGTTGGAGACTCATCATAGGCCTTACCTGTAGGAGTTGCTCCGAATTCCCCCACCGGGGAGGAAGTCACCGTAGCCTCTGGGTTCAGAGTAAAATGAGCCAAAGATTTTCCACTTGAATGAGTTAATTCAGCGCCGCGCGATGTGAAGGAAAGATTCCAAGGTTCTCCTTTGATTGCCGTAACGGTCAAATCCCCTGAAGAAAGACTAATAAATGAACCATCGCTGCCAACCTCTCCATCAGTATTTCCTGACTGAGTGACATGAATATAATTCTGTTTATCGGGCTGATCGCCATTCAAAGGAAAACCTGGAATATCATTTTGTCCGTCCCAGTGCCGAGCACGAATACGAATCACGCCTCGGGCTGGAGATGTAATGGTCACATCAAAAGTTGGAAGATTAAGAGTATCTGCCCGTCCATGAACCGAAGCAGCAGGTGCGAGAATTTCTATGCCCTTTCCGTCACGGGTGACGGCAATTTCATAATCTTGTCTAGCATACAATGCCTTTACACCAGGCTGAGTAAGCCAATAACCATTAGTAAATTTCATTATTTCACCGCCCCTGCAGTAATACCGCGAGACAAAGTCCTTTGGAAAATAAGAAAGAAAATAAGCGTTGGTATAATACTTAGAAGAGAGGCGGCTGCTGTAGTCGTAACATCCATAAGCTTATCTCCGCTCAGTGCGCTGACCGCTATGGGAACAGTTTGAGTTGAATTATCAATCAAGAATGCCATTGGAATCATGTACTCATTCCAAGTCCATATAAAGAAAAACACTAGCATAACACTCAGAGTTGGACGAGATATGGGGAATACAATGTCTTTAAGAATTTGCCATCGGTTAGCCCCGTCCAGCGCTGCAGACTCGAGAATAGCTTTGGGGAACGTCCCATAAACTGAGGAGAGTAAATAGGTACCGAAAGCACTTTGAATAACCGTGAAAATGACAATGATCGCCCATTGGGAATTATAGAGATGAATTTCCTTGAACATAACATATAAAGGATATAATAACGCTTCTTGCGGCATCATGTTAGCAAGCATGATAAGCAAAATAATCCAGTTTCTTCCCTTAACGCGGCCAATCCCTAAGGCAAAGGAATTTAGCACAGATAGGCCAACAGCAGCCACAGCTACAAAAGAGCTGATCCATACTGAGTTAAAAACTTTCTGAGGAAAATTAGACTGTTCCCAAAATGTTCTTACACCTGTTAGACTGAACTGTTTTGGCCAGGCTAACGCTCCATAGGTATTATAATCTGCTGCAGTCTTAAAAGAATTTAGCAAAATAACAATGAAAGGCGAAAACATGAGAAGCCCACCAATAATAAGTACTATAAGAATGAGCCAGTCCTGCCAACCAATAATTTTATGCTCTCGATAACTATTCTTGTGATTGTGCCATAATGTGGACATAATTATTCCTCATCCTCTTTCTGCACTTTCTGTTGTACATGAGTAAAAATAATAGATACAACAACAATCATTAGAGAAAGTGCTGTTGAAATGGCAGCCCCATAGCCGACCTGTTGTGTTTGGAAAAACTCTGAATACGAATAGTAAGAAGGAACAATCGTAGCTGTTCCTGGGCCGCCGCGAGTCAACATATACACAGGAGCAAAAACCTTCAAAGCCGCTATAGTACAGGTTAGGGACACTACAAATATTTCCGGTTTAATTGAAGGTAAGGTAACAACCTTAAATCGTTGCCACCAATTTGCTCCATCAAGGCTGGCGGCTTCGTATAATTCAGGGTCAACTCTCTGGAGACCAGACATAAAGATTACAATGGGGTATCCTAACTGTATCCAAATCATTATTCCCATCAAACAAATCAGCGCAGTTTCAGGTGCGCCCAACCAGTTACGCTCCTGGTTAGCCAGACCAACAGCTTTAAGAAGAGAATTTAACGCGCCATCATCCGGTCTCAGGATCCATCCCATCGCTAACGATGCTACAGATATAGGCAGCAATTGAGGAAGATAATACACAGCCCTCAAAGTTGATGCTACTTTCTGCCCGAATCTCTTTTGAACAACATCAAAAAGAAGCGTGGAAATGATCAATCCCAATAGTATGGGTATAACCACCATTGCTATAATCATCCATACTGAATTTCTAAAAGAGATCCAGAATGTTGCGTCCTTACCGAGAGCCAACCAGTTTTTCAACCCTGACCATTGGGGTGGACGTATCCCTCTATAATCCGTAAAACTTAGATAAACATTCCCAATAGTGGGAACAATAATAATCCAGATGAGCATAACCGCACCTGGAATAAGGTAAGGCCAGAATGTATTCGATGAGTTTCCCGGAATCCGAGATAGATTTTTCTTATGCGTGGATACGCCAGAATAATTATGATTACTAGTCATGAGTTTTATTCCTTATGCGTTAACCGAATAGAATGAATGCAGAAGAGCGACTGCCATTTTTCTATTTGACATCTGCAGCCGAAACGCCTTTGTCATAATCAGCTTTCAACTGTTCGATTGTCTGATTCACAGTTGTTGATCCATTAACCAGTGTTTGCAAAGAAGAATTCAGCTCATCATAGAAGGTGGATGTTGGCCAATCTGGATAGAACCCAAGCTGATTCTTTTTCAGGACGGTATTAAACTGCCCAACCAGTGTTCTGAATTTCTTATTCTTAATGGAAGAGACATCAGAATTTACAGGGATTCCGCCAGAATTACCCATAAGATTCTGTATCTGCTTGCTCATAGTAATATCTATAAAGGCAGCAGCTAGATCTTTTCTCCTAGATTTTTGTGGAATAACCCAAATGTTACCAGACGACCCTGGGATCTTGTGAGCACCAGGAAAGATAGATTCCGTCCATTCAAAGTTTTTTAATTCACTCTGAAAACGGCCAAACCACCACGTTCCCGAAAAGAACATAGGGTACGTTCCTTTCATAAAACCTTGCCCTGCTGATTCAGCATCAATACCGGTGGAATTCTTCGAGATATAACCTTTATCAACCCACTTTTTAATTGTTTTGGTTGCATAAGTTATGGCTTCGCCCTGCCAATCTACAGGTCCTTTATACATCTGATAGTTTTGAATAAATTCTTCATTCGCCTTCATTAGAACTAACTGATACCATAAATGCTGAAGCGGATATTCTTTAACTCCTTCAGAGAGGGGAGTTATCCCAGCCCTAGCGAACTTTGCCATAGCTGATTCGAGCTGAGCACTCGTACGTGGAATACTGACCCCGTACTTCTTAAATAAGTTCTCATTATAATACATAAGGACTTCTTCGCCATAATTGGTAATTCCATACCAATTGCCTGAGCCCATAACTCCCTTCGAGGAATAACGCCCAGTATCCCCAATCGCACCGGAAAGTATCGTATTCCATCCATACTTTTTAACGTACCTGTTAAGATTGGTTAGTAACCCTTGACTTGCCAGCAAACCTGCGGTCGCATTACCTTTATTATATTCCATTACATCAGGAGCATTATCTGAATTCAGAATTTGACTTGCATTCTTCCTTATCTGTTCAAATGATTTCTTTTCATACTGAACAGTAACATGGTGTTTCTTTTCAAAACTCTCAATTGCTTTCTTCCAGGCAATCCCTTGTGCCGAAGTGGCTTCTTCATAATACCAAACTTTCAGCGTACGAGGATTTGTTTCTTGGGCGTTATCGCTACTTCCGCAAGCAGCCAAGCCCAGTGTCCCCGTAATAGTGACAAATGCCAGTGCCATGGCAAAAATCTTCTTTTTTATGCTCATAATACCTTGTCCTTTATCATGCTTCATTGCAAATGAACTGTACTTTTATTCTGGATAGTTGGTTATCTCAACTGCCCAGATATCATCAGTCTATTGAAGACACAATTGCTTGTCGAATTGCTTCGATGATTTCGATGAATAAAACTGTGACAAGGGATAGGGGTTAATTAAAAAGACCCTCGGTCAAGATACTGCGGAGTAAGATAATGCACTCGCCCTATATGAGAAGTGTCTCCTTCTATAAAATCCGTGATGGCCTGCATTGCATACTTACAAGCATCTCGTGGCTCAAGCGGGATTTCATCGAGTTTAACTAAACCGGAATCAAGGTTCCCGTAACTGCCAACGGACAGAACCGCTACATCTTCTGGGACTCTTAAATGTCTCCGTAAAAGAGAAGATACTAAAAGAGGAGCTGTTTCTGCATCACCGTTAAGAATAATAGCGTCAATCGTGTCATTAGTTAAAATATCATCTAATATAGTTTCAATGATTTCGCTGCGTGGATACTTCACTGGGCGAAAGAGAATAGTAATTCCCTTCTTTCTCGCATTATCAAGAACTGAAGATCGGTAGTACATAAGGAAGTTAGACTGAGCGTCATACGCTCCTGGTCTAGCACCTAAGAATAGAATTCGTTGATACCCGTGAAGCACCGCTCGATCTATAGTCATATATCCTGCAAGCGTAAAATTAAGATCAACACTATAAACTGGCTGAGAATCGAGGGGAATTCCGATGGAAGCGACAGGGAGAGGAAGACTATACGCTTGGGCAACACGGGAGTCGTTTTCCTCTACGTCGAGCAGAATAACACCGTCTATTAAACGAGAATCCGCAACCCGCTCAATTTCTTCATCCTCACCAGCCAACAACAAGATATCATATGCCTTGCGGCGCGCAGCCTTGAGCATCTCAAAAAAGAATATAGAATATCCAGCTGTACTGGTGTAAGAATGAATCGGTGCGCTTAGGGCAATAATCCTAGTACGGGCACCGCGTAGAACTTGAGCATTGGAATTAGGATGGTAATGCAGATCCTCCGCAGCTTGCACAATACGATTTTTAGTTTCACTGGAAATAGGGCGTTTCCCAGAAAAGGCATAAGATACGGTACTGATAGAGACGCCAGCCAAACGGGCGACATCCTTGATATTCGTCATATCCTTATTCTAAACTCTCGAGAGACCTCAGCCTTGGATATTTTCCCGATTTTCATTCGATTCTCCATTCATCATTGAATCGATCATAATGATCTTGGCTGGGTACGGCTAACCTCTCAAAAATTAAGGAGGTAGCCACATTGCAAAAATAAGTATATCAACCGTTCTTCTTTTGTCAGTTCGATAAACTAAGCAGCAGATGCTTTTATTCCCAACGGTTTTATGGCTTTTATAAAAAATTTTTCTCTCTTTGCCATTATCAAACAGGAAAATTTGAAAGACCATACAGACCATAAGTGCTGCAGCAGTTCACCACTGGCAATTACTCCCGCGAAAGAGAAATCACAATAACGTCCGCTCACCCAACTGTCATATCAAAAAATCTACCGGCTTACCTCCAGCAAGTCTTTTCTGCCATAGTGCGGTTGGGTGAGCAGGTTTAGAGCGATATCTTGCAGAGCAGGCGCCAAGTCTGCAAACATTTGTTTGCTATGAATCTTATGCCCGGTCTGGAAGCTCCCTGTAATCAAAATAAGAGAAGTCTGCGGGGCAATCGTAGCCGCTTAAATCAACGACAGCCATTCCGGTAAAAGCCCCTGTGAAAAAGCCTCCATACTGCTGAGCAACATGATCATCAGACAGGATGGCAGCGTCCAGGGTTACAGGAATTGGCAGCCAGTTAGCGCCATTAAAGGAATATTCATAGCTGTAACTACTGGTACGAATCCGCGAGCGCAGGCAGACCGATGCACAGTCGTCAGGAATCTCAATCGCCTTGTCTCTCAGGTATGTTGTATAAGTATAAAAATCATTTTGGGCAACATCGATAACTCTCTTACCCCGTTTTTCATCCCAGGTTACAAAGACCCACGACCAGCATTTGGTGTTGTAATAATTGGTTAAACCAGCCATCTGCATATAGGAGCAGGGATTAAACGTCACCTTAGTTTCGGCATCAAAATTGAAAGCCTGCCAACGGCGGGCAACCAGAGAGAGATCAAACTCATTACTGAGCGACCCTTTGCCGATCAGGGTGAGTTTACCTGCTCCTACAGTTCCCATCTGACTGAAAGGCACCCGAGGAGTGTTCCAGTTGATATCCAGCTGATCGCCGGTAAAATCATCCCGGCAGGAATGGTCGTCATCTGCTCCCTCACCCAAGGAAGACGAGGCAGAAGCACTAACCGAGTCAGATTCACCAGGCAAGTCAGATTCGCCAGATACGACAGAAGCACCGGCCGGCGCGTCCACATACCGCTGTCCGCCATGACCTCCTTCAATATAAGGCCAGCCATCATCCGTCCATCCAACTTTCTGAATCGATGTTTCCCGGCCCAGCGTGCACCAACCGCGTACCCCGTGCCGGGGCTCCGGATCATGCCACCAGGGCCGGGCACACAGAGATGCATAATACCACTCCCCTGTAGGAGTATCGACCAAGGCCCCATGACCCTGCTTTTGCAGATAGAAATCCGGGGTATCGAAATTGCTGATAAAAGGGTTGCCTGGCATGCTCTCAAAGGAGTCAGCATCCAAAGTCCGCGAGCGGGCCACAGATTCCTGATGCTCATACTGAGTTCCCCCTTCAGCTGTGAAAAGGTAATAGTAATCATTAATTTTATAAATACGTGGCCCTTCAGTAACCTTTACATCACTTCCCTTCCAGATCCGACGAGCAGTACGAGGTTTAAGCTTCATGGTCTTAGTATCAAGCTCAGTAAGAGTAATACCATTAAAAGCATGCCGCCATTCACGGAAATCCCAGGTCTGCTGAACCAGGTATTTTCGTCCATCAGTATCATGGAAAAGGCTGGCATCAAAACCTACTCCGTTTAACCTGACAGGCTCGCTCCATGGGCCTTCAATGTGCTTTGCAGTCACTAAATAATTCGTCCCATCTTTGAAAGCCCCGTTTACTACCTTGACATCCGCATAAACCAAATAAAACTTTCCATCAGCATAGGATAGATCAGGAGCCCAGACACCGCCAGAAGAAGGGTTCCCTCTCATATTTATCTGAGATGCCTTGGTAAGAGGACTAGGAAGAAGACGCCAGTGTACCAAATCCCGGGAGGAATGCAGTCTCACCCCTGGCCACCATTCGAAAGTTGAATTGGCAATGTAATAGGTATCCCCTACCCGAATCATTGAGGGATCAGCATTGAAGCCAGTAAGGATAGGATTGGATATTTTCATAATTTTTCCTTTATATAGATATAGGTTATCCACGTTACGCATTACTAAATCTTGTAATATTTTGCATGCTAGTATAAGTTTTCTCGATATTGCTGCGGTCTATTACCCTTTCACCGCTCCGGTGAGACCGCCGACTATCTGCTTTTGGAAAATAGAGAAGCAGATTAGGGCGGGGATCATCGACAGGGAGGTAAAAGCCAGAACCATAGCGGTGTCCACCGAATGCTGGGTGCTGAACACCTGTACGCCTAAAGGCAGGGTATATTTTTCAGGATCGTTGAGCATATACAGAGGAAGCATATACCCGTTCCAGCTGCCCACAAAGGTCAGAATTGCAACAGTGGCAACCCCTGCCCGGGACAGAGGCAGAACCATGCGCCAGAAGAATTCCAGCCGGGAGCATCCATCCAGAAGAGCAGCTTCCTGAAGCTCATTAGGAATGGACTGGAGGAAAGGAACCAGAATGATTATTGACTGAGGCAGGGCAAAGGCTATTCCCGGCAGAATAATGCCCAGAAGAGAGTTGACCAATCCCAGATTCCTGCATAACAAGTACAGCGGGGTAATGGCCACAGTCATGGGGAACATCAGACCGGCAGCAAAGAGGGAGTAAAGAACTCCATTGAAGCGGAACCGATAGCGGGCAATAACATAACTGACCATGAGGGCAAGGACCACAGTCCCCACCATAACGCTGACCCCCGCTATCAGCGAATTGCCCAGCTCTGTTCAAAAGGTAGGGGCCTTAATAACAGTAAGGTAGTTGCTAACCTGCCAGGGATGAGGAAGTCCCGATGGATCGTTGGTAATCTGCGAGTTGCTCCTGAATCCTCCCAGAATAATATAGAGAACAGGAACAATGCAGATTGCGACCAAGACCAGGGAAATAAAATACACTAGGGGATTTCCCCAGGGAGTTTTGGCTGACTTGCGCAGGGCCATATAATCATAATCTTTTGTCTGTTTTTTACTGCGAGACATAATGCAACCTCACTTAGAACCAACTGCCGCAGAGGAGGGAACTACCTGCTGATTTTTCATTTTCAGCATCCTCTTCTTCCTTGCTTTTTCAGCTTTTTCCTGGCTTCGCTCTTCAGTCAGAGCCCCCTGCAGATCACGGTTAAGAATCAGATGCTGGTAAAGAAGAGCAATAATGAGAGAGATGAAGAAGAGAACAACGGCAACAGCATTGCCATAACCATAATTGCTGGCCAGACGCCCCTCACGAACCATATAGGTTGCCATAGTAGAGGTGCCGGCAACGCTTGATACATACTGCCCCCAAATAATATAAACCAGGTCGAAAAGCTGGAGGGAGCCAATAATAGACATAAAAGCCCAAATACGGATTGTCGGTCCCAGCAGGGGCAGGGTGATGCTCCACTGCTGACGCCAGAATCCGGCCCCGTCTACCCGGGCGGCTTCATAGAGCTCATCGGGAATGGACTGCATGCCGGCGAGCATGAGGATGACGGCAAATCCTATATATTTCCAGGTGATAACAAAAAGAAGGGTCCAGATAGCTATTTTAGGATCAGAAATCCAGTCTGCCCCATGCAGACCGATTTTCTTCAGGAAATCGTTGATGGCTCCGTTTGACTGAAGCATCAGCCCCCAGCCGGTTCCCACAATCACCTCAGACACAACATAAGGTACAAAAATCAGGGTCCTGATGATGGCCCGCCCCTTAAACTTCTGGTTCAGCAGGAGGGCAAAGAGGATGGCCAAAGGTCCCTGGGCAATCAGGGAAAGAATGGCAATAAGAAAAGTATGCCCTACAGCCTGCTGGAAGTTAGGATCAGAAAAAATAATTTTATAATTATCAAAGCCTATAAACTGGCCGGTTACTGTGGGATTTCCATACCCCTTCCACCTGAAGAACCCATAATATGCTGCCATAATCACAGGCAGAATAACGAATCCCAGAAAAAGAATCAGGGCTGGAAGAGACAGAACGGCAATCTCTACTCCTTTAAGGAAGGAATCATTTTTCCACAGAGAGTTCTTTTTGATAACGGTCTGTGATGATGCACTAGTTGACATATAAGCTCCTATGTCCTCTGTCAGGCTGACGGCGCTGGCAGCGATGGCGATTGAATTCCTGAAGCGGCTGGGGCAGCAGAATAGTGTCTGCTGCCCCAGGCCAGCCTTCTGACAGGGAAGGATTCAGGATTCAGCCGGGCACTGAGGCCGAGCAATCCGACTGCGAACTCGGCATTTGCGCTTACTTGCTCTTTACTTTTGAGCAGCAGCGTTCGTTGCCGATACAATCTGTTCAGGTGTTCCCTTTCCGGCCAAAAGATTCACCACGGCTTCATTCATGGCATTGCCAACATTGGAGCCGAACTGGGTATCAAGGTACTGATACATGGCGGGAGCTTTACTGTAGTACTTAAGAACATCTTTCAGGGCAGAGTACGTTACCACACCCTGAGCCTGAGTGTTGGCAGGAATGGTGTGGAAGGCATTGGCATAGGCTTCCTGATTCTCTTTCTGCGCTGCGAAATTCAGGAAGTCTGCTGCTTCTTTGGGAGCATGGATGTAAACAGCATAGCCGTCGGATCCACCCATCATGGCTCCCTTTTCTCCTTTGCCTCCAGGGACTTCAGGGAAGGGGAAATAGCCTAGATCGGGAACCAGCTTCTTATCGGGAGTCAGATCGCCCATAACACCAGGATCCCAGGTTCCCATCAGCTCCATGGCTGCCTTGTGATTGGCCACCAGACCTGCCGAAGAACCAGCACCCTGTTGAGCAGAAGTGGTAAGGAATCCTTCATTGAAAGGCTTGATATCAGCGAACTTCTTCACATCGTGTCCGGCCTTGGCCCAGCAGGGATCGGTGAACTTCATGGTCTTCATGGTCGTGGCGAAAGTTGCATCTGAGCATTCCCGCAAAGCAAAGGAATAATACCAGTGAGCAGCAGGCCAGGCGTCCTTGGCTCCCAGAGCGATGGGCGAGATCCCTGCAGCTTTGAGCTTCCTGACAACACTGTAGAGATCATTGATCGTAGTAGGAACTTTGCTGATTCCCGCCTTCTTGAAAAGATCTTTGGAATACCAAAATCCTTCAGGCTGAGTAGTCATGGGAACGGCATATACCTTATTATCAAAGGTTACTCCCTTTAAAGCTGCTGCGTGGTTAGTCCTGACATTGTCAGAAATTAAGTTAGTCAAATCCATAAGCTGGCCGGCATCGGCCATGTCCTTGGTTTTCTGACCGCCGCGGGCAAGAAAGATATCAGGTGCCGACTTCTCATCCTGCAAAGCAGTCTGCAGTTTGCCGTCCAGATCTTCATTCTGAATGGTCTGAATCCGAATGTCGACTGTAGAATGTTTCTTTTCGAAAGCTTTCGCTACCTTTTCCCAGTAAGCTTTCCCTTCACCAGTAGTGGAATTATGCCAGAAAGTGATAACAGTTTTACCATTAGATTCACCGCTGGAATCACCACTGCCGCATGCTGAAATTCCTGTTAACATTGCCATGGAGAGCACCAATGCCCCCACAGCCTTGAGCCGAAACTTCATTGTGTCTCCTTTGAACAATGATATAGGTTAAAACTACGAAAGGTGTATTTTCCTTTCGTAGTTTTATTTTAGCAACTTTCGAAAATTATTGCTGACAATACGAACCGAGGCCACCCCGATAAATCCCTTTAATTCCAACGAGAATCATCTATTTATAGGAAATATTGGCTCTCGAAAGTTTCGAATTCTTCTATAATAAATAGAAATAATCAACAGAAAAAGTATCTTATCAAGAATTGCGAGTTACCGTGCAAAAATCCTCCCCTTCTGCCCCGGCAAACAAACCCACTCTTACTGAAATTGCTGATGCTCATGGATATTCCTTATCAACCGTTTCAAAGGTTCTTAACGGTTATAGTGATGTCTCCTCCCAAACTAGAAAAAAATTGGGAACAATTCTGAGAGAATCGGGTTACACTCTGACCAGCCGGACGCGTAGAACAAGCAATACGATTGAAGTCGTTTCTCAAACCGTCGACAACATGTGGTCCTTGGAAATTCTGAGAGGAATTATAAAAACCAGTTCCAGCATGGATTACTCGATCGTTCTAACCGAAAGCCAGGACCGACTCCGCCCCAATGCAGGTTGGATCGATGATGTTATCCGTCGCCGTCCCCATGGGATTATTCTTATCTTCTCCGACCTTATTCCAACAGAACGCGAGCGCCTGAATTCTATGGATATTCCTTACGTTATTCTTGACCCAGCAACAAAAAACATGCTCACCGATAGCCACTCGGTTCAGGCAGACAACTGGACCGGCGGCATTCTAGCTACCCAACATTTACTCTCTTTAGGACATAGAGAAATCGGCATTATTACAGGACCTTTATCCATTATGTGCTCCCAGGCCAGGCTTGATGGATATAAAACAGCCCTGAGCAAAACTGGAGTTGAGTTTGACCCTAATCTGGTCAGAGAGGGAGACTTTCTTACTCCCGGAGGTAAGGAATGCGCCATGTCTCTTCTGACTGAAGAACACCCTACAGCAATCTTTGCTTGCAACGATCTGCAGGCTCTGGGGGTGTATGAAGCAGCCCGGCAGCTGGGAATACGGATTCCTGAAGATCTGTCCGTAGTAGGATTCGATGATCTTCAAATGACAGAAATTGTAAGCCCTCCCCTGACGACAGTCCGTCAGCCCTTGGAAGAAATGGGTTCCACAGCTACGGAGATGATTATCAATTTTGATAAGAGAATGCCTCACGCGATCCAATCAAGAATTTTGCCAACAACCCTAGTACGACGGAAAAGCACCAGAGAACTCTCTAAACGGTTCTGCTAAATCTTCTCCTAGTCTGCTGTTCCGCTACTGATCCTTTGCTGTTCTTTCCCCAAATCAACGACATTCTAGCTACCAGCGCCTTCCCCGATCAACCCATTGATCTCATCAGTCAATTCCTTTAAGGTGATGCGGGACATTTGGTCTTCGATTACCAGCTGAATCTGATGGTACTTTTCATTGAGCACAGTTTGAATGTTCGCCCCTACAGGACAGCTCCGGCTGGTGTGCCGGTCGGGCTGCAAAAGATCGTTGGTGCCAGGCAAACTATGGAAAATATCCAGAAGTGTAATATCTTTCAGGGGACGAATAATAACGGGGTCAGCTTTCCCCCGATGGCTACTTATAAGGCCGGCTTTCTTTAGATTGCTCATGATCTTACGCACAGCGCTGGGATTAGTATTGACGCTCTGCGCAATCGCTTCACTGGTCAACTGATCAGGGTTATGCTTAATTGCCAGGTAGAGCATAATATGAACACTGTCACTCAATTGAACAGACTGCTTCATGGCCTTCCTCATATTTCCTTAGCTAGAGTACGTGTAATATCTGTTTCTATTATTACATGTATAAATTAAAAAGACAAGAATCTGACAAATTTTCTTATGTCTTTCTATAGTTGTATAAAATAAAAATACATATAAACCTATCAGGAAGGAATGTATTATGACAGTAACTAACGGCTACCAGCAATCCGATTTTGAACGTCCTCTCGATATTCTCAACCTTCCCAGCCTGGAAAAAGAAGCGCAGAAGATTATTCCTGCTGGCGGTTTCGGCTATATTACCAGTGGTGCAGAGGATGAATGGACTTTGCGCGAAAACACCAAAGCTTTTGACCACGTGCAGATTGTCCCCCGCTCTTTGAATGATATGGAGAATCCTTCTACAGAAAC
This sequence comes from Scardovia inopinata JCM 12537, assembly GCF_001042695.1. Classification (NCBI taxonomy): domain Bacteria; kingdom Bacillati; phylum Actinomycetota; class Actinomycetes; order Bifidobacteriales; family Bifidobacteriaceae; genus Scardovia; species Scardovia inopinata. Next base: position 1,519,672 of record NZ_AP012334.1, read on the forward strand.
GTCCGTCTACGGAATCCCCATGAAGATGCCTATTATGATGTCTCCAGCAGCGGCTCAGGGCCTGGCTCATGCCAGGGGAGAAATGGCAACTGCGGAAGGAATGGCTGCCGCAGGAACCATTATAGCTCAAAGTACCTATGGGAATACTACCATCGCAGACACAGCACGGGCAGGAAAGGGAGCTCCCCAATTCTTCCAGCTTTATATGAGCAAGGATTGGAATTTCAACAAGGCTCTGCTGAATGAGGCTGTACAGGCGGGAATCAAAGCAATCATCCTCACCGTAGATGCTACTGTAGGCGGTTACCGCGAAGCAGATAGGATCAACAATTTCCAATTCCCCTTGTCTATGGCTAATCTTGAAAGATACGCCAGTGTTGATGGTGAAGGCAAGGGTATCAGCGAGATTTACGCAGCAGCGGCTCAGAAAATTGGCCCTGATGATGTAAGGCGCATAGCAGAATACACGCATCTACCAGTTATTGTGAAAGGAATTCAAGATCCTGAAGACGCCGAGCGGGCTATCCAGGCAGGCGCTCAAGGAGTGTGGGTTTCCAATCACGGCGGTCGCCAGCTCAACGGGGGTCCAGCGTCCTTTGATATGCTGAAATCTGTAGCAGATCAGGTTAACCATCGTGTGCCCGTATTCTTTGACAGTGGTATCCGTCGTGGTTCTCATGTTTTCAAAGCCTTGGCAAGCGGGGCGGATATAGTGGCGCTAGCCCGGCCAGTAATTTTCGGATTGGCTCTGGGCGGCGCTCAAGGCGCACAAAGTGTTGTTGAGCACCTTAATGATGAGTTGAAGATTGACATGCAATTAGCAGGAACCAAAACTATCGATGACGTAAAGCATGCTAAGTTGGTGCGTTCCCGCTGATCAATATAACGTCTAGCTGCCGATACCAGGCAACAGAGCATACTGAACATTTATATTTACCTGATTTGCCAATTTTATCGTTACAGTCTGGCTATATAAGAATCCTGATTTGCCAATTTAATCGTTATAACTTGGTGCGGTAGAAGTCATAAATTTCCTGCCGTGTTTTATAGTGTAGACTCTTGCGGGGAATACGGTTCCGTTTAACTGCCACATAGCGTATATATGAGTCTTTGACCATGTTGAAATTCATCGTTTTGGGCAGTTCACTACGCCTAAATGCTGCTCAGCAAAGACTTTTGTGCAAGAAATTAAGAATATTCTTGCAGATCAGCTATGAAAAGAGAGAATAAAAATGGAAGTACAAAACCTATCTATTGTTTGTGATGGAATTGATACACGGGGGAGATTCCTTAAAAAATTTACTCGGAGAGGTGAAGATATTTCACCAAGCTTCCATTTGAATAGCCCCCCGAAGGAACCCAGACGATTGCTATTACATTAGAAGATGTAACGCATCCTATATTTGGAACAATAGCACATTGGACTATTTTGGATTTACCTGCTGCGACATTTGAGGAAGAGAGAGTTCTCGACTGGGCGTTGGTGTGTTCATCATGCACTTGAATCGATTGGTAAAAACGTTAGTTATATTGGTATAGGTGAAGGCGGCGAACCTCTTTTGCTAGAAAGCACAAGAGAAAGTATTTCCCACCGCCAATTTTATTGTCCCGCCGTTGTTTGTTCAGAATCTGAGTTTTCTACTATAGGGATTGACATGGAAGAGAACGTTCCTTTACCTGATGGAGTTTTACAATTAATATGTTCCCAGAAAAAGGCTCATGTGCCGTCATCGAATTTTAAGAATTCAAACGTACATTGGGGCAAGCTTTACTTCTTGATTAAAGAATCACTTATTAAAGCCTATTACATGCAAACTAGAATGCGGATAAGTTTTAATTCTTATCTTGATATCTCTTAACAGTGCGAAACAGAGTTTCTGTACATTTTCCGGTGGAAAAACCGAAAGGATGTATTTTTTGGGGACACTGGACTATAATTGAGTCCCATAGTTGTGTTCAGCTTTCAAAAGTGAACAGATAATACAAAGTAAAGAATAGAAATTTCTTTAAGGATTGTACAGTGGAAAAGCAACACAGAATATTATTAATGCTTGTTAGCTTATGCGTAGCGGAAGCGATTATTTTCATCAATACCACTGCGTTCAATCTTGCTCTGCCGTCGGTTGCTGGCAGTCTTCATGCATCCACCGCCGCACAACAGTGGATGGTTTCTATATATTCTCTCTGTTTCCTTGCAATCTTATTGGTTTCCGGATTTTTTGGTGATTTGATTGGGTACCGGCGCGTATTGTTGTCTGGGCTTGTTTTATATGCTGTCGCAGCTGTTTTGGGAAGCGTGGCACACACTATTATTCTGGTTATTGTCGCACGAGGTCTCTTAGGTCTCGCTGCAGGAATGTTTATACCAATGGGATTAGCTACAATTACATCTGTTGTCTCCCCAGGGGATAATAGTAAAGCGGTTACTCTCTGGACTGTTGCCGGCACTCTTGGTATTCCGCTCGGACCTGTTATCGGTGGGTTAATGACATTGCTAATGGGATGGCGCGGTCTTTTTGTTTTCGATGCTGTCGCAATTGTTATCGCATTAGTGCTCAACTATCTGTTTATGCCACGTCAACACCAATCTCATATACAAAATAATCAAAATAGGCAAAATCATCAGCTGAAAAACAGCAAAATATCTACACGCTTTCCAATTATTCAAGCAACTCTGATCGTTGTGGCGATGAGCGCACTGTCTGTTGGGCTGATTAATGCACAGACATCGTTCCTCTCATTTACTACGCTATTTCCTTTGTGCTGTGGCATATTATTTGCTGTATCCTTCAGTTTTCTGACTCTTCATGCTAAGCACCAGCTTACAGATTTGACACTTATGCGTTTCACGTCATTTCAGGTAAGCTCTATAGCACTGCTTCTGCTGAACTTTGTTGTGTTCGGAATTTCCTTTATTCTTCCTACATATTTCCAGGAAGCGAAGGGGCATAATGCATTAATGAGCGGGATTATGCTTATGCCAATGATTCTATCTGCTATTGTAGGTGCGCTGCTGAGCAGGAATATTATCGGCAGATTTGGAGAGAAAACAGCGTGCTTTATTAATTTGGCGTGTATAGGATTTGGTCTGGCTGTTATGGCGCTTGCAATCCACTTGGACTTATATATTCTTCTTTCCCTCGGGCAAATTATTGCTGGCATTGGAATGGGTGCTGGACAGCCTGTAGCTTTTAGTTGGGCATTCGTAGACGTTCCTGTAGAGCGGATGGGTAAAGGCTCTTCTCTGCTCACTGTTTTCCAACAGCTCGGATCAATTCTGGGTATTGGTATATTTGGTTCCGTACAAGGTGCGCTCTATTTTCAGGAGCTCACGCGAGAGTTAAACAATACACGACTTACTGCTGCGCATACTATTACTATTTCGTTGCAGCAAGCAGGCAAAGTCAGCGGCGCAAGTGGGAAATTATTAAAAGTAAGTGCAATCAAAGCCTACGAAACTGCAGGATCAATTAATTTTGTTATAAGCGCGTTGGTTATTTTTGTGATACTGCTTATCCTTATTGTTTTACTTCATGCGTGCAGTGTGAAGAAAAGTATACCTTAGTGGCCATACTTGTCTGCACGAACTGATATCGTTTATAAGAGTTAAATAACATTGCCCATATTGGATGATGATTATCACTCCAATTAGCAAACAGAGGTCCTTAAGCAAAACGTCCAATAGGTTAACCCTATTGGACGTTTTGCCAAGTAATAATTATTTTGCTTGATCTTGCAGAGAATGGGGACGCCCTTCCTGCTTTAAAACAGCTTGAACTGAGTCTCTTTTTCTCATATTTTTATCGAACTTCTTTAGATTATCAAGTTGATCAAAGCCATACTCTAATCGAGTAAGCCAGTTAGTCATAACAAATAAAAATAAATAAGCGTCGGGAGCTGAAAAATGATGGTCAACTAAATAGTCGCACCCTTTTAAGGCTTCATCTACATATTTTAGTCTTGGGAGGACACGATCATATACTAATTTTTTTGACTCAACTGTATTTGGTAACCAGTTTCCTTTTCTGAAAGGAGAAATAAAATTTTTGTGCAGTTCAGTAGCAACGTAATTTAGCCAAATTCTTTGTTCCCAATAGATCGCACTGTCATATTGTCCCATCAATTGCTTATCAGGTACTTGAGAAGCAATGTATTCTAAGATCACAGCACATTCAGTCAAAACTGTGCCATCTTCAATTCTTAAAGAAGGGACATATGACTTGGGGTTGATTACATTATAATTACCCTTAGACCATGTTTTTACATCCAAATTAACTTTTTCGGCCACATAGTCTAAGCCACTTTCTTCCAATAAAATATGTGGCGCCAGTGAGCTAGCTCCCGAAGCATAAAATAATTGCATAAATTTTCTCCTTAATTTGATAGCTATCGAAATACAAGCGAAGAATTATTACAGTGTATTTAATAAATTAGGCAAGTATTCTTGAAACGTTTGTTGATTTAGAGATAAATACTTAATTTGAGCTTGTTTCCTTGTTCGAGTTAATCCAGCTCTGCGCAGGGCTTTAAAGTGATAAGAAACTGTTGAAGGGGCAATTTTCAAAGAGTGACTTATTTGACCGCAAGTTAACTCCCTATCACTATCTCTCAGGATCTTAATAATCCTAATTCGATTAGGTTCGCTTAAGGCACGGAACAATTTAGCTTTTTTCTTCTTTTTCTATTTCGACATTCATGGAAGTAGCTTACTACTTCATATCTATAAAGTCAATGTACTTTGTATATAGTTATTCAAATATCGACCTACAACGGCCAAGATACCAAAAAAGGAATTAAGTAGGTCATAACTTAACTAAAAAGCAGTTGGACAATTTGAACCCCGACCAACTGCTTCAATACCCCAGAAAGGATATACAAATAAATGTACAATCATTATAACATCAATCAAACGACTTTGAGTATCGCAATCGACTATCTGCCTGAAGAAAATCATCCTGCTAGGTACATTAATTAATTAGTTGAACAGCTGAAATTGGAATACCGATATGAATTCGGTCGGCCTCACGAATACGATATGGGGGGCGATGTTTAAGTTGATCCTCTTAGCTTATAGTTATGGAATCTTTAGTAGTCGGAAAATTGAACGCTTTGCGCGCGAAAACAAAGCCGCTGGGTGGCTGTTAGATGGCTAAGTGCCGTCTTATCGAACAATTTGTCGTTTTAGAATTTCAGATCAGATTCAAGATATTACTCAAAGTGGTATCACTCAATTGACGCATTTCTTAAAATCGGTCGGCCTTGTGGATGAGGCTACTTTCATTGATGGTACGAAGATTCTGGCTGATGCTAATAAATATAGTTTTGTCTGGAAGAAGAATACGATTCGTTTTGATCAGTTAAATCGAGAAAAACTAGTCGCTTTATTAGGTGAGTTGCGCGAGGCGCAACTTTTAGATGAAATTCCTAGCGGATCGGATCTTCAACCAGAAAGGCTGATTTTCCTATCACCATCAGTCCCAGGTTTCACCAACCAGGAAATTGCTGGCTACTATACCAGCGAAATCCTACGTAATTATGAACAAGTAGCTAAAGAAACAGCTACTAAATACCAGGAAGAATTCTTGGATTTAACTGCTAAAATGGAAGAGCTAGGGGATTTTTCATCCTACACTATTGATGATGGCCAGCACTATAGCGAGCAAGGGATTAAATGGCTGGCTAACCAGCTGGTAAAGGCAATCTAATAGGAAAGAAAATAGGCGATAAAAAACTGACTTACTCAAGTTATGAGATAAGTCAGTTTTTTTTAGTTTTTAGAATTTGAATAAGTCATTAAGAGCTTCTGTCATAGTTGGGTGAGCATAAATTTGGTCACGCAAGTCTTCAGCCTTTAAGTGGTGCTGCATTGCTAAAGTAATGACATTGATAGTTTCGTAAGCTTCTTCAGCGTAAATAGTAGCACCTAAGATTTCGTGGGTTTCTGGGTCAATCAAAGCCTTGTATGAGCCTCTTGGGTTGCCGATGACTTGGGCCTTTGGCACACCAGCTGCAGGCATTGTTAAGACCTTGTAAGCTTTACCTTGGGCCTTTAACTCGCTTTCAGTTAGTCCAGCTGAAGAAATTGCTGGCTTAATGAAGATTGAGTTAGCAAAAACTGGACGATTCTTCTTAGTCCTAGTCTTGTCACCAAAGAGTTGATTGTCCATAATCCGCCAGTCATCAAGCGAAATGTAGGTAAATTGCAAGCTACCGGCAACATCACCCATAGCGTAGATATTAGGAACACTGGTTTCAAGCTTGTCGTTAACGACAATTTCGCCTCTTTGGCCAACTTCAAGACTGGTTTTTTCTAGGTGAAGGGCAGCAGTGGCTGGGTGCCGGCCAACTGACACAAGCATCGCATCTGCTTGCAAGTCCTTAACACCATCTTCGGTTTTAACGGTTAAGTTAAGACCAGCTTCAGTTTCTTCAACCTTGGTCAAAGAAGACTTAAGCATGAAGGTAACGCCATCTGCTTCCATATCAGCCTTAGCTGCTTGAGCAATTTCTGGTTCAAACCGGCCCAAGATACTTGGCATTGGTTCAATTACAGTTACTTTACTGCCAAAGCCAGCATACATTGAAGCAAATTCAAGTCCGATTGGTCCACCACCTAAAATAACCAGATTCTTAGCAAGTTCTTTTTTAGCAAGCATTTCAGTTGAAGTAAATATCTTATCGTCAATCTTTAGGCCATCAATATTTGGTACATTACTTTCGGCACCAGTATTAATGAAAAGACGGTCGAATGTTAATTCTTCTGTACCTGATTCATCAGTTACCTTGATTATCTTATCATCAATAAATTCAGCACTTGCATCAAGCACAGTTGCCAAGTCTTGGTCTGCTACCTTGTGGTAGTTCTTGTTGCGTAGTTTTGCTGTCATAGCTTCCTTAATTTCGAAAGCTTCTTCATACTTAACTCCTCTTTGAGAGTTAATTACCAAGTTCTTAGTTGGCAAACATGCGATGTTGATACATGTTCCGCCGTACATCATTGGATCTTTTTCAATCAAAAGCACTTCTTCACCATGACTTGTCAGGCTCCCTGCCAAAGTCTTACCAGCTTTACCAAAACCAATAATAATATTCTTAAAATGTCTCATACTTAGACTCCTAATCCAAATTCTCGCTACTTATTTTTTATCAGTAACATATTTCTTTTACAAAATAGCACGATAGATGTCAGCTGTCTACAATTTCGCTTATAAAAAGTAACTTCCTGTTTTTAATTCAAGACAAACCGTGGATTTTACCCACACCCACAAGCCTTTACGATTTTTAGTGCGTTTGCGCAGTTTAAACGTGATATGATCGTTACCCGAACACAAGAAGGCAAGGCATATGCTAAACGAAACGACCCACACTTTAGAGCCTGTTTAGTGTCTTTGCAGACTAGCTAAATTTCAGGTATGCTTTGTATAAAAAATGGAGTTAGCTCATGCAAACTTTTACTCATCACTATGGTAGCGATATTACGCGTGACCTTCCGAGTGATTTTCCGAAGTGGCAAACCGTTTATTATTACTGGGTACTTTGGACAAAACAAGACACCCCAATGAAGATGACCCTATTAACTAGGGTTTTAAAAAAACTGTCGCTTCCCTACGATTCAACCAAGGTCGGTCAACAAGAACCTCGTTCTTGATATTAGATGCTCAAAGTGTTAAAAACACCGACACAGCAAAATATTCCGGTTATGATGGCGGCAAAAAAATTAAAGGCATCAAGCGAACATTAGCCGTCGATAATCAAGGGTTTCCCCAGGAAATTCACGTCACTACGGGTGACGTATCTGATCGTGACGCGGCGAGTACGCTATTGATGTTACATGCAGATCAATTTAACCTTGTCCAGCAGATCATGGTTGACGGCGGCTATACAGGAGATAAGTTTGCCAGCTTAGTTGGCAATAGCATTGGAGCAGATGTCATCATTGCCAAGCAAAGTGATTTAAAGCATGGTCATGTAACCCCACAACGGTGGGTGATCGAGCGAAGCTTTGGCTGGTTAGAAAAGTGCCGTCGCCTCTGGAAAAACTGTGAACGCAAGCTTCACACCAGCGCAATGATGGTTACGTTAGCTTTTCTTCGCTTCATGCTCAAAAGACACTAAACAGGCTCTTAGTTGATATTGCGCGTAGTGCTGGCATTGATCTCAAGGAGGATTCACGTGATTACTACTGCGGTGTCGATCACGATTCCTTAGTGATTGATACAAAAAAGAATCTATGGAAATGGAACTCCCAGAATTTAGGTGGTGGTACGATTGAATTCGCCACCACCTTTTTAGATCAGAAAGGTTTCTATCAGGCTGTCAAGTTTCTCAACGCTGGTCACTACGATGAAACAAAGATTCAAACTGCGCCGAAGGCAGCCTATCATAACTATTTGAAACGAGCTGATAGTTTTGATCGAGCACGGGACTACCTCACCATCGCCAGAGGGATTAATCCTCATATGGTTGACCGCTTGTACCAAAAAGGACTCATTTTTCAGGACTCACAAAACAATCTGATCTTTCAATGGGCACGCAACGGTAAAGCAGTTGGTGCTAGTATTCAAGGTACCGAAATTGATTTTAAAAAATACGGTAAACGCGGCACGCAAAAAAAGATTGCCGCTAATTCGCAATCAGATTTTGGCTTCAATTTTAGTTTGGGAAAACCTCAAGATCTGTATATGTCTTTGAGTCACCGATTGATGCGTTGAGTTACTGGACACAACACCCGCAGCTGACTAATTGCATGATTGCCTCAGTTGATGGTACCGAAGTTGAAAGTGTCGTGAATATGGCGGTCAATATGTATAAAACAAAAGGACAATTGCCAGCCACTATTTATGTCGGTTCCGACAATGACCCAGCTGGTCATCAGCTTTATGACAAACTGCAAGACTCCATCTTAGCGAATACCGAGGCTGAGGTGACCACCTTTAAGCCGCTCTTTCCACAGGATAATGCGATCACCCAGACGACTTACCAAGGCTTGAAACAAGCTGCGGATCAAGCGGGCATTGACTGGCGTGAGTTGGCAGCAGCAGTTAAAGCAACAACCAATCTTTCAACGAACTTCCAGCAAGCTTTTCCGCTGCCACAAGCCGTTGCCAAAAACAGCGTACTGATCGATCCCAACCCTGGAAAAACTAACTTTAATTCAGATGAGGCTTTACTAACCGCGGCAAAGTTCATCAAAGCTAACCGCACCAGTGATAACGAGCCTGATTGGGACGCCATTACAAAGAAACTAAATCCTGGTATTGAGGATCATGACCTCGAACATTTAGCTACCAAGTCTTCTTACTACAACACACGTTACCAAGCTGATAATGGCATTTTGCCGGTGACTAAAATTGCTAAAGATTGGAATGAGCTAGCCAAGTTAGCTCAACAGCAAGAACCGATCAATCAGCAGTTAGAAAAGACCTATCGTCGTCAGGATGGAAAAACTGCCAAACTAATTGCCAACGGCCAAGATCAATTCTCGCTCGTTGATCGTCAGCAGCCAGATAAAGTAGTTGGGTTCTTTGAAGCTAACGATCCTCAACAGTGCGCCTATTTGATTAAGCAGTACGGGTACAACGCTGTAGACAAAGAAGATGAGCAGAAGTATCAACAAACTCAGCCGGTTAAGCCGCAACAGCAGCATAAAAAGCAACGTGCAGCAGGACTAGAGCAAAGTATGTAATGCCCTACCTGCTGGGTTTCAGTCGAGCTGGCGACGAGAACGGCTGGGTTTTGCCGTTCCGTTGCATTATGTTGCCGAGATCGGATCTAATCCTCGCGGCAGGCAGAGGCCCGAAGCGCGTGGGCGGGGCAGGCGCCCCACGCTTCTCGGCCTTGGCCGAAGCGGCTTTTTCTGTAACGCAAAAGCGGCTATATCCCTTGTGGCTCTAGGAATATAGCCGTTTATGTGCTATAATATTATTAGCAGAAAAGTTAATGACGGTTGGTAAATCCAATCACAAAGAGGTGGTCGCCTATGAAAGACGTTCAAAATCCAAGTGAAAGGAGGTGCCTGTTTGTCCGTTGCTGAGGCAATCACGCTGATGTTAGCATTTGGCAGTTTCGTACTGTCACTTGTGAACACCTTTGTGACCCTTGTAAAAGCAATGCAAGACAATCAAAAAGACCGTCATTAAACTTCTTGGCTGGAGTTAACGGTCTTTAGATTGAAATTCTATGCCAGCCGTCTTTAACGGCTCTGCTAGGGGAGTACTCTTACGGGGGTACTCCCTGTTTGTATTCTCATTATAACAGAAAAAGCACAATCTGACTAGACTATGCTTGCACTCTTTAAGCCTTGATAGCACCTTCAAAGGCATTCTTGATGTCTGGATTGAGTAGTGGTGCTTGGTTCCCAGTAACGTTGCTAGTAATCATCTGCAGGGTGCTTAACTCCTGCGCACTGGCTTTGTCAGGCTTAACTCCTAATTCAATACACAAGATAGCAAGTACGAACCACTCTCGATTACCTTTGTTGAATTTAGCAAGTGTTTTGTAGTAGGCATTGACCATATTCACAGCCACGCTGTCAGCCACGACCTCTTCAAGTTGCTTCGTCAGAAGTTTCTTGTAGTGCTTCTTAGGTACCACAGTCTCGTTGTAACAATAAGTCATGTCCTGCATGGTCTGGGCGAGTTTGTCACATGGCTGTTTCACAATTTCGTCGTAGGTAGTTTTCACAGTTAAAGACCTCTTTCGATTTCTTTTTCTTGCCGAATATAGGCATCAACGAGTTCTAACGCGTGACGCAGGCGGTTAAAGGTATCGCTGTCCAGTTCCTCAATGACTTCACTCAATGCCGCTTGTGCTTGTTGTTGGTCAATCATGGGTGTCACCTTCTTCCAGTGGAACAACTTCACAATTCGGGTTGAGCCATTTAGCAAATTCTTTTGCGGCGGCCTCGGTTTCAAATCGTTTCGCCTGTGTTTCGTCCCGAACGTAAGCCACCTCATCAAACTCATCGTCATCGTAGCTAGCATGGTGAACAGCTTGCGCGTAAAGTAAGCCAAGTTTGACGCCCCATTCAATTTTTGGAAATCCAAACCCAGCGGCCACAACGTCTGGTTCCTCATTCATATCCCCGGGTTCAACGATGACGCTATCGACTAATGCACTTTCTGGCAATTCTGGGTTTTGACTCAAAATAAAGTTTGTTGCGAGCCGTTGTAGATCTTTGTCCTTTGCGTCTTCGCTGGCATACACCATAATGAAGTGTGGTTGATATTCGATTTCGTCAATGCTGACCTGATACATTTTCCCTTTTTTCATTAGTTATTCCTCCTATTTGATAACTACTACGCTGACGTGTTCGTCCATAAACCGTTGCGCAGATTGATTGATAAGCTGATATTTTGCAAAGGTGCGCGTCTCTGGCGTGAGCTTCGCTAGTAACTTGTCAGATACAACCGCCGTCAGCTTGCTATCGCCTAGCATAAGCGCTGTTACTAATAGCTTTGTTGCTTCATGGGCTTGCGTAGAAGCAAACAGGAAGTCTTCTGTGACGTAATACGGGGTTTCGCACCCATTGGCATAAAAAGCAAGCCGCTGATTGCCAAGACGGTCACGTTCAATTTGACTAGTGAGTTCACTCTTGCGAGCAATTTCTTGAATAAAACCAAGTAGGCCACTACTCAACTTATCGTGCGTTCGTTGTCCGTTTGGCCAACTCTCAAAAACACCCTCCTCATCGTCTTCAATCATTGGCAGATAAAATGGTAATTTTTTCATGGTTGTCACCCTTTCTACCGGCGGTTTTTTGAAGCCGCCTTTGATGTAACAGCCACACCAGCCACAGCAGAAAACGCAAGGGTGAGCGTAGCGAAAGTGGCAAAAATTTGTGGAACGGTCTTTGCGGAACAAAATCTTGTCCGGCCCTTGTTTTTTCTGCTAGAGCCGCTTAGGAACTTGTTCCTTAGCGGCTTTGTTGCTGGTTGAATGCGGAATCAAAGCAAGGCAAAAACCGGCAGTAGAAAGGCACCTGCGGGCATGCCCGCGTGGCGGCACGCCACAAGCTTTATGTACAAGTCTTGAGTATGCAATGTGCTATCCTGCAAGCTAGAATTGGCGAGTTTAGGTACAATCTGGACTTGCCAGTTACCTATCCTGAGACGACAAGACGTTGCCAGGGCGTGCGGGTCGGCTTAGGGCCCGCCGCCCCTACGCAAACTAAGCCTTACTGAGCGTTATTTGCTCAGCAAGGCCTCCACTATGAATCAGAAAGGGATCCCATATGAAATTAACAACGAAATGGCTTTTAGCCCTCAGTACAGTATTAGCAATTAGCATCAGTGGTTGTTCAGCAGTTGGAAACTCGAATGCCAGTCAGTCGAACAAAACTAAATCTGCGACTTCCTCTGCTATGTCAGCAAGCACACTGAAACCGCGCAGACCAACAGCGATCTTGCCAACTTACCGTTTGATCTGGCAAAGTACCCGCAAAACTACACAATGGTTAATCAGAACGTCCCAATTTTTGAAAATAGTTTTAAGCAAACGGTAGCAGCCGCACAAAAAGCGAAAACCACACGCGCTCAAACTTATTTTGACGGTTTGGATGATCTGGGAAGGACGCAAAGCGTATCTGCCATTGTGACCTACAGTATGATGCACAGTCATGCAAGCTCTGAGCGCAAGCGACCAGCCTTTCCTAAAACGACAAAGATTTCCGGTGAGTACGCTGATGGCGTGTATAACAAGAACCTGCAACAATGGTTTGGGCGTAGCAACAACAATCGCATTGTCCAGCTCAACGGTTACCGTGGATACCTATATAATAAAAGCCACCTGTTAGCGTGGTCGCTAAGTGGCGATATGCAGACACATAATGTGATCTTAGAACCTGTCTAGTATCTTCTGAGAACCAGCGCTAAATAAGCTAGCACAACTATTTGGAGGCTTGAATTGAGCTTGCGCTCGCAGTTTTTCCATAGCCGCCGGCACTTATCTAGCAAGCTCCATGAGCGTTCGATGATCCATCGTTGTGGCAATACCTTGAACGTATGAAGCTCATTGCGCTTAGCCACTATTGTATTAGCACCCAAAATAAGTCTCACTTGATCCGAAAAGTCTGGTCCAATATAACCACCATCAACCATGACACGCTGAACTGATTCGAGCGTTTGATTCGATAAACTGAACATAGCAAGAGCGCCTTCGCGATCTGATACGTTGGCAAGAATGATATGGGTTGCCGCAGGCAATCCATATCATTCTTGCCTACATCAACGCGGAGACGCAATACTACGTGGGTCAAGGCCGAGTTCGCCGAATCATGCGGTTGGCAGGTATCCGCGCCTCCATTCGTGTGGCAAAGCGTGACCGTCAAGAGGAGAAGAAGGAGTTTCTCCTCGTCAATAAGCTCTACACCGTCAACCTGGGTCACGCTTTCCACCCAGTCGCTCCTAACGTAGTCTGGGTGACCGACTGCTCAGAGATCACCTACGGCAAGGACAACAAACAGAGGCTACGGCTAAGCGCCGTAAAGGATCTTCATGACCACAGCGTGATTGCTTGGTGCGTAGCACCGCCAGAGACGGTTGATTTGGCTACTAAAACAATGAAACTGGCCATCGTGAATAATGACGGTATCAAGCCTGATACCGTACACAGTGATCAGGGAACGGCTTACACAAGTAGCACCTACAACACGTTCCTGGCGGGCGAAGGTATCACGCACAGCATGTCACGACCCGGGACACCAGGCGATAACAGCCCTATGGAGAGCTTGTAGAGTCACCTCAAGATCGAGAGATTTGCCTTTGAGCACTGTTTATCGGAACTAGAAATGATGAAGCGTATTGAGGCGGCAATAAACTGGTATAACAGCGAACGCCGTCAAGAAACACTAAACGGCATGACCCCGATGACATACCGGAATCATGCCGTAAAGGAAACTGCATAGGCACTTTAATTATTTCACCTGTCTACTTGACGCGGACCAGCGCCAATATAGGGTCACCACTTTCCTTTTGACAAAGTGGTGTTGAAATTGACATGCCGTGGATTTTTTTCGCCATAAAGGTTATTCTTAATTAAGCTAATGCTTTTCGCCGCACTTTATATGCTTCACCCCAAGCTGCCATAGCCTGAATGACAGGTGCTAGGGTCTGGCCTAGTGCGGTTAATTGGTATTCTGTAGCCCGTCCGTCTGCATAACCAGCTCTCTTGACGATAATATTATCGGCCTCGAGTTGCGCCAACTGTAATGCCAGCATGCGCTCGGTAATAGATGGAATGGCTTTGTTGAGTGTACTGAACCGAGTCGCATCGCCTTGAAAAAGATGATAGAGAATGACGCTCTTCCATTTACCGGCAATCACGTCAACCGTATTTTGGACGGGACAGCCTGCAGCACAATCGTAAATTTCTCGTGACATCAATAGGACTTCCCTTAAAAACACATTTGCTGATGCAGAAGCTGACTTCCACATCGTTTTCACTTACAATTTATTCACTTACTATGATAGTGCCTTCCAGTTAACATACAAGGTGAAGCTTAAGTCATTGAAAGGAAGTCTCGTCATGAAAGCAATTGGATTCACCCAGCATTTGCCGATTACTGATGAACATAGTCTTGAAAATATAACGTTACCGACACCAACACCTGAGGGCCATGATCTTTTGATTAACGTTCATGCCGTCTCAGTCAATCCTGTCGATACCGGTACGCGCGGCGCTGGTCATGGTCGCTTAGCTCATCCAAAAGTGATCGGCTGGGACGCAGTCGGAACCGTTGCCGGTATTGGTCGCGATGTCACCCGCTTTAAGATTGGTGATCGCGTCTTTTACGCTGGCAGTTACAAGCGGTCTGGCAGTGATGCTGAATATCAGCTAGTTGATGAACGCATTGTCGGGCATGCCCCGGCATCTTTAAGTGATCCGCAAGCCGCCGCAATGCCATTAACCAGTTTAACCGCTTGGGAAGCTTTATTCGAAAAGTTGCACATACCACTGCATGATCGAGCCACGGACGCTGAGCACACCATTCTAATCATCAATGGCTCCGGCGGGGTCGGTTCAGTCGCGACGCAGCTTGCACATTGGGCCGGCCTGCAGGTACTCGCCACTGCTTCACGGCCTGATTCGCAAAAATGGATCAAAGACCACGGTACCGATTTCGTTCTCAATCATCGGCAGCCATTGCCACCACAGTTAAAAGCGGCTGGTTTCAAAAACGTCGATTATATTTTAAATCTCTCCCATCTTGATGACCATTGGAACGAGATCGCGGAGATGATTCGTCCTGATGGCTGGGTTGCTGCGATTACCGAAAATCGGCGCGGCATTGACTTGCAGAAACTAACTAAAAAACGAGCGACGTTCGCCTGGGAATGGATGTTTTCTAAGTCTTGGTATGGTTATGACCTTGCCTCACAAGGTCACATTCTCGACCAGGTGGCTAAGCTGCTTGATGATGGTACTATTCAATGCACGCTAACCAAAACCCTGCAGCCATTGAATGCTGAAAATCTGCGACAAGCCCACGCATTGGTTGAGTCAGGACATATGATTGGTAAAGTCGTGGTTGATGGGCCTTGGGCTTAATATCGGCAATCAACTGAGCAGTTTTGATAAGGACACACAAGGATACTAAAAATGGGTCTACACTTTCTGGTGTTGAGAAATAATCAACACTGAACGTGTAGGCTCTTTTTGGATAACGCAAAAAGATACCTACTCAGTGTCCATGCTATGCTTGTTAGCGTCGAAACCAAAAGCAAGCGAGGTTATGAGTAAATGTCCCAATACGATCCTACACTGTCCGTCCTTGGAATACCAGACCATCATATCAAAGTTGCCTTTGTTCGTCATGAATATCGCGGCAACGGGGTACGTCGCCGCCAGTATCATGTGATTGATGCCGAGCTGACTTACCGGTTAACCCGGTGCCCACTGTGTGGCTTTGAGGCCTTGCACCCTAACGGGTTTTACACAGCCCACGTGCGCATCCTCAACGGGATTGAAATACCGACAGTCATTGACTTGCACAAGCAACGATGGCGCTGTCATAACTGTTACCACACAGTCAGTGCCAAGACGCCACTCGTGCAACCCAACCACACGATCGTCGCTCACATGACAGAGCGAATCATGAAGTTAGCGCATGAACGGTTGCCAGTCAAAACCATCGCCCGTATTATCGGGATCTCAGCTTCCTCGGTTCAACGGATCATTGACCAAAATCTAAAATTCCGACCGGCTCGCCGGCTACCCACGCGACTCTGCTTTGATAAGTTCCGTTCCACTCATGGCATGATGTCGTTTATCTGTCTTGATGCCGATTCACATCGTCTGATTGCCTTGCTTGGTGATCGATTCAACCGCACGATTAAAAACTTCTTCATCGCTCATTATTCACTCGCTGAACGCACTCGGGTCCAGACGGTCACCATGGACATGAACGCAGCTTATCAGACGATTATTCATGAGGTTTTCCCCAAGGCCCAAATCGTCATTGATCGGTTCCATATCATTCAACTTGCGGCTCGTGCCCTTGATCAGGTACGCGTCCAAGCGCTCAAACAGCTTGATGACAAGCACAGCCGTCCTTATAAGATCATGAAGACAAACTGGCGGCTTTTTCATCAAACTGCGCCTGACGCTAAACACAAACAGTTCCTGTTTGGTTTGAATGAATACGTCACGCAACAGGAGGCCATCGATATCGCACTTGATACTGAGCCCAAGCTCAAGCAAACCTACGAGACCTACTTAGCGCTTCATGATGCCTTGATGGTGAAGAAACATCCCGCAGAACTGGCAAACCTGTTAGCTACTTACGAGCCAAACGGTACGGCAATTGACATGACGATCGCGACGCTTAAGCGACACAAAGTCGCTGTTCTCACCGCTGTCACCAGCCCTTATTCCAACGGTCCGATCGAAGGCGTTAACCGCCTCATCAAGTCACTCAAACGATCCTGTTTTGGCTTCAAGAATCAGCTGAACTTCTTCAAACGAATCTACCAAATCACGGCATAACATGACAAAGACGGCTAGAACCGCCTCAAATGACAAATTTATTCTTCAACACCAGTTGACGCAGAGCCAAAAAATTTACGACAAGATCACGACTAAGGCCCAGGATCTGGTCAAGATCGGGCGCCAGATCGAAGCCGAATTTGGCCTGCCAATCGTTAACAAGCGGGTCACCGTTACACCGATCGCTTTAATTGCCGCCGCGAGTGGCGATGCCGATTACGTTAAGTACGCTAAGACCCTCGACCGGGCCGCGCACGCTGTGGGGATCGACTTTATCGGCGGTTTCTCGGCCCTTACCCAAAAAGGCTACCAGAGCGGCGATCGCGTTTTAATTAACTCCCTTCCCCAAGCCCTGGCCGAAACCGAGTTGGTCTGCGCCTCGGTCAACGTTGGTTCCACCCGCAGCGGAATTAACATGGACGCCGTCGAGGGTAACCCCTTTATGGCCGGGGGCTTCCACGGGGTCAGCGAACCAGACGTCGTCATCAACGCCGGGGTTTCCGGTCCCGGGGTCGTTAAGGCGGCCTTGGAGAAGAGCCACTTTTTCTCTCAGGCTCTTGTTGTATTCCCAAATGCTAGAAAGAAAACGTGGCAAATAACCGCCAAGCCTGCCTAGTGTCTAAGCCGTCTGAAGAACGGTGCGTACCCTACCAACCGCTCACCCTAGCTTAGTCAGACGACCTGCCGAGAAAGTTATTTTCCACCCACTTAATCGGCATACTGATTCAGCAGGGTGCGCAATTTTTTTAAATAACCGTCAATTAGCGGTTGGGGCTCTAGAAGCTTGGCGTGGTCGCTAAAGGTTAAGAGGTAGTCGACGACGTAATCGAAGGTCCGCTCGTTATAATAGCCAGTCAAGTAGTAGCGGCCGGCGTTTTCTTCCAGTCGCATGCTGGGGTAATTACTCCGCAAGAAGTGGTCCCGACCATGCTCTGTTAGCAACGCCTTGAACTTGACCCCACCCTCGCCGTGATTAAAGAGCTTAATTTTTGCTTGGAGCTCTTGTTTGGTTAGCGCTAGGGGCGAGGCTAGCTCTTGGCAACTAGTTAGGCAGTCGCACCGGTAGTTCCAGCAAGTTTGACTGGTCGGGTTCCAGCTAGCCACCAACCAATATCCGTCCCGGTAAAGAAGCTGATAGGGCTGGATGGTCAGAGCCTGACCGTTAAAGGTGACGCTGGCTAAGTGATTGTGCGAGATAATCGTCAATAGGTTCCGCAAGTACGGGTTGTGTTTGACCGCGGGGACGGTGTAGTAGGTGACCGCATCTTCTAGCCGCCGAACCCCCGCTTGGTGATTAGGGGTTAAATTCATGAGGAGCTTGGCCCTAATTTGTTTAAAAGGTTCGTTAAAGGGCGTTTCGCTCATCATTGACATCGCTTTGAGGGCGAAGAAGATGGCGTGGATTTCATCAGGGTTAAAGTGGACCTTCGTTAACAACCCCTCTTGAATTAGGTGGTAGCCGCCAGCCGGACCAGGCGTTGAATAAAGGGCGAGACCTGACTGTTCTAGGCTTTCAATGTCGCGGAGGGCAGTCCGCTTAGAGATTTTGAAGGTGGTCATTAGGTCGCTTAAGTGAAAGGAGTGCTTATCGCTGAGGTAAATCAATTCTTGGTTGAGGCGGGCGGATTTTTGCAAGTTCATTTCCCCTTTTTGCAATGGTGACAAGATCTGACACCATTATACGATAAAATAAGTACATCAAAAAGAATGGAGGTATTTTAATGCTTGAAAAAAGTACCACCCTTACCAAGGGCTTATTAGAAATCATGCCAGATCCGCAGCCAGTCACCATCGTCTCCGTCGAAGGTAATCCGGCGCACGTCGTTAACACCTGGAGCGACTCCGTTCAGGTTATTGATGACCAAACCTTCTTAATTCCGGCCGCCGGGATGCGGTCAATTGAAGCCGACGTCCAGAAAAAGTCCAGTCCGTTAACGATCGCCTTTGGCTCCAAGAAGTTTGCAGGAACCGATGGGATGGGGCGGGGCTACCATGTCCACGCAACCGGGGAGTTCTTAGCCAGCGGTGAATACTTTGACCAGATGAAGGCTAACTTCCCTTGGCTGCGGGAAGTCCTGGTCGTGCACGTAACCGACGTAGAACAAAAGATCTGACCATAAATAACTAAAGAGGCTGGGATAAACACAGTTTTCTCCCAGCCTCTTGTTGTATTCCCGAATGTTGGACAGAAAACGTGGTAAATAACCGCAGTCCTAGTGCCTAAGCAGGCTGAAGAACAGTGCGTTCCGCACTAACCGTTCGCCCTAGCTTAGTCATACGACCTGCCGAGAAGGTTATTTCCCACTCTCTTGCTGTGTTCACGAATGTTAGGCAGATAACGTGCTCCCAACCACGGACCTTGTGGCTAAGTCTGGCCACAGAACACCGCCGAGGGCGTTAACCTGTCCCCTATCCTTAGCCCTACGGCCCGTCGAGGAGGTTAGACCGCACTCACTTTGAAAACGTGGTTACTTCCGTGGCTATTCCCTCGTAATCCCGTGTTTGGTTGAGGCCAAGTACTGATCCCAGACCCGTTGGATGGTTACCCGGCCGTTGGTGGCGGCGACGGTGAAATCCCAAGTTGCCATCAACTCATCAATCAGGGCGTTGCGCTGGTCAACCGAAAGCCCCCTGACGGCTCCGAAGCGTTCCTGGGCCCGCTCGGTCAGCCAATACATCATCCCGCTACGGCGAATCGTCCGGTAGCTCATTAGCTCCTGATTGCCGTAGAAATCAGCCGCTAGCTGGCGCAGCTTATGGTTAATCGCCCACCGCTTGATCGTTTGGTTTTGTACCCGCCGGCAGCCGTGAATTAAATAGCAGCCGACCTTATCCTCGTTTTCCCCCACGAGTTGCTTTAGCAGTTCCTCTTCCCGGTCGGACAAGCGCAAGCTCCGGACGCCGTGGCGGGTCGTAATCCGCAGGCGGTGGTCGCCCAAGTCGCGGTTTTGAATGTAGCGCAAGCCGTAGTCAATTGTGTCGCCGACCTCCGCCCCCTTAAAATCAACAGAGCTATAATTTGGGGCAAGATCGAGCCGTGCTTACCCTCAGTCAGGCAAACCGTCGACAGTTTGGGCGAGACCAGGTTCTCATAGGAGGTGAAGAAAATGTCGTTGGACTGGGCGGTTTTCTTGAGGGCCGTTCAAAGAGTTGCCAGTGATTTTTCACCCGGCAGTGGGTATGGAGGCGGCAAAAGTCACAAAAGTCAATCAAATTATCCTGGTGGCGCCTTATATCTGATTATTGGCGCTCGGGGGTTAAAGCCTATCGAGTAGCGAAGCTACTCCATCGTAGTGGAGAAACAATTTACCGAGTTTACCGCTATTTGAACTGCGGTAACACCATTACTCAATACTATGAGCAGTACAAAGTAAATAAGTCTCACAACGGCAGACAGCCTGCGACTCTACCTTCAAATCAAGTTAAATATATTCGACAAAAGGTGGGGTTAGGCTGGACTCCTGACACAATTATTGGTCGTGGTGAAGTTAATATTGACTGTTCTATGCGGACTCTTTATCGAATGTTTAAACGTGGCCAATTTGATGTTTCAACGCTTCCCATGAAAGGTAAACATCACCCTAATGGTTATGTTGAACATCGTGGTAAAGCCGGCCAATTAGGCCGGAGTATTCATAATCGAAAAACTGATTATCCTAAATTCCGACAGGAATTTGGCCATCTCGAAGGTGATACTATTCAAGGTAGAAATCATCAAGGAGCTGTGACAACTTTGGTGGAACGTCTCTCTAAAGTTGAGATTGTCTTAAACTCTCACTATAAGTCGGCTAATGCTGTAACTAGCACCCTGAGAAAGTGGCTCCAGGGGGTGCCTAGGCACTTGTTTAAGTCCATTACCTTTGATAATGGGAAAGAGTTTGCCAACTGGCGAGCAATAGCCAATGAGTTTGATTTGAATATTTACTTTGCGGATGTCGGTGCTCCTAATCAAAGAGGACTCAATGAGAATAATAATGGTCTTCTGCGTCGCGACGGGTTAAGAAAGTCGTTAGACTTTCGAAGTTTGCCTGATGAATTAATACAAGCCATTGCCAGTCGTCGCAACCACATTCCACGTAAAAGTCTTAACTATCGTACACCACTAGAAGTATTCATGAGTCATATTTCTGACACTCAACAAATTTCTAACTTAATTTGACAATTCGGGTTTAATTATATCGAATCTGCTATGGTAAGGCAAATGTAATAATTTGTATCAAAATAACACTTATTATCAATATTGACCAATCACGAGTCGTTAATGCAATCTGATGAACGCTGGTCCGCGCGCGATCCTCAACGTAGCCGTGTGATTCCATAGCCTGCGCCAGTTGGTCCGACCAGGTGATGTCATGCAGGATTGCCTTGAAATAAAGCGTTGGCGACCACCAAGATAAATAGATGCCCCGCATTTGACCAGCCGCGCGAATCGTTTTAACCGTCATTTTAATCCGAGGAATCAGATTGACGGCCGCCAGCGTTCCATAGGCAAACTTGCTGGGCAGATGCAGATTTTGTTCCAAAGAGCGGGTGAGCTCCAGGGGACTGGTGGTCTGCGTAATAGCCGCGCCGGTAAAAACGTAGACATAGATTCGTGAAAACAGCACCCAGGCATAAAAATAGTCATGACCGGGACTGAACCAGGCAATCGTAATAAATACCGCGACTGCTGGAAATAACGGCATTAAAAACAGCCAGCTAAACAAGCGAGGCCGAATGCGCTTAGTCAAAAGATAGATTATGGCAACGGCGATTAAGACCAGATTAATCGTTAAATGGCGCGTAAACGAGACTTCTAAGGCAATGATCAGCACCAACAACAGTTTAAAACTTGGATTCATTTAAAATTCCTCCCGATAGCTGAGCTGACAGTCTGCCAGTTTTACGTGCCGATCAATCAGCTTTTCTAGCCCCTCCAGCTGGTGGCTGATAATGATCATTGTTTGCGGGTAGACTTTTTGGCTGGCCTTGATCAGATCAACGACATTGTGCAGCGAATGAAGGTCAAGGCCGCTAAAAGGCTCATCCAACAGCAGAACCGGCTGCCCCATCATCAGCATTAAGAGCAGCTGCAGCTTTTTTTGCTGACCGCCAGAAAGCGAGTAGACCACGCGATCCTGCAATTTATTCAAATCAAGCAGCTTTAGTGCCACGGTTAGGTGTTCCTCGTCAAAGTAGGGATTACGGCCCTTTTTAAGACTCAGCGCCAACTCCTCTTTAACCGTTATGCTAAGAAACTGGTCGACGGCATGCTGGAAGACGTAGCCGACCTGTTGAGCATAACGGCGCGGTTTGATTTTTTGACTGTCCTGGTCATTATAGACGATCGTTCCCTGGTAGGCCGCCAAGTGTGTAATAGCCTTAAACAATGAGGATTTCCCGGTTCCCGTGGCGCCAGTCAGCAGCGTCGTCCGATTTTTGAAAAATGAAAAGTCATTTGCCATGATCAGTTTTTGATCCCCATGTTCAATCACTACTTTTTTGAGCGTTAGAATCGGCTGGTCGCTGGCAGTCGGCAGTTTGACATGGTGGACTATGGCGGCCAGCTGATCGGCAGACTGAAGCAGTGCATCACTGGCAGCGGCATCAAGCAATTGGGCACGCTGATTTTCAAAATGAATGATCTGTTTAGCCAAGCCGCGATAGCCATGCAGATCATGATCAGCAACGATAATCGTTTTGTGATACTTTTGCTGCAGTAAGGTCAGCTGCTGAATCAACAAAGTCCGATTATGGTTGTCGATGCTGGCAAATGGCTCGTCCAACAGCAAAATGTCGGTATCCATCGCGACTAAAACGGCCAAGGCGGCCCGCTGCTGCTCACCGCCTGACATCGTAGTCAGCTGGCGGTCGCGCAGATGCTCAATGCCGCAGAATTTTAAGGCATGTTCAATGCGAGCGGGCATCTCTTTAGCAGGCAGCTGCAGGTTTTCCAAAGCAAATTCCAATTCATGCTGCGGCGTATCAAGCGCGAACTGCATACCGGGATCCTGAAACATCATCGCAACGGTTAAATTGTTAGGCAGCTGAATTCTTCCCCTTAGAATCTTGCCGCCATATTTGGGCAATAAGCCGGCTAAAAGGCGCATCAGCGTAGATTTGCCGCTGCCGGAAGCACCATAAAAAAGCGTCCAGGAATCAAGCGGAATTTTCAGCGCAACGTCTTTTAACGTTGGGTGCTTTGGCGTATATGCAAAAGTCAGATTGTCAATTGCCAAATGATTCATTAGTCGTTAAATTCCTCGCGTTTCATGACGTGCGAGCGTTCCAACAGCCGTTCGATCAGCATTACCAAAACGCCGCAGAAGAAGAACATTGAAAGCAGCCGGCCGCTAAAGTAGTAAACGTTTTTGAAGCCAAACTTGTTATAGCCATTGCGGAACCAATCCCAGGCAAAAGTTACGATCGTCGTGGTAATGGTTGTTGAAACGGCCCCTAGCCAGTCGTAGTGTTTGTAGCCGGTAAACGTAAAACCCAGTTCGCTGGCAACCCCTTGGACGGCACCAGAAATCAGATTTGCCGCGCCCCATTGATCACCAATCAAGGCTTCACCAGCGGCGCCTAAAAACTCGCCAAGGAAAGGCGCCCCAGGTTTTTTCAGCATAAATCCTGCCATCGGACCGGCCATGCACCAAAGTCCCATGGTTAGATCGTTACCCATCATTGGCAGTTTGAGCGGCGTAAAGACAATGGTCAGCGCGTTGTACATAAAGGCAGCTGCCCAGTAGATCACCCCAAAAATAATGCCGACCAATGCCAGCAGGATGATGTCGCGCAGATGAAACTTGTTATTTTTTTTGGCCATGAAAGACCCTCCTAATGATTGAAATTTTCAATCACCTGTCCAAAAGAAAACCCACTATGGAAAAGATCCACAGTGGGGCTGATTACGACAGATTATTTACCGTATCTCCCTTCGCTGGAATTATCCAGAGCAGGTTCAATGGGTATTATCTCAGCCGTATGGCACCCCAGACATGAATGATTGATCGTTTTCATCTTACAAAATAACTTGGCATAGTGCAAGCCAGCAGAAATTTTATCGAAGTTTAATTTGAAATAAAAAGAGATTTAAGCGGAGAAATTGATTTGAATCAAGTCGGGTTTAAATTTATTGAGATTCACTGATAATCATTTGATCAGCCTGAACACAATATATAGCATTTAATCCTAAAAATAGCTACTAGATGTCGTGGTAGAATGATCCTATTGAATTTCAAATAAGAGTAAGAGGCAAGACTATGAAAAAAAATCAAAAAGGCATTCTGCTGGTTAATCTTGGAACGCCAAGTGATCCCAGCGTTCCAGCGGTTACCAGATTTCTACGGCGGTTCTTAAGCGATCGGCGGGTCATTCATATGCCGCCATTGATCTGGCAGCCAATTCTAAACATGATGGTGCTGCCCAAACATGCTCCCAAGTCGGCTGCCAATTATGAGCAGCTGTGGTCATCAGAGATTGGCTCACCTTTGCTGCATTATACTCAGCGCCAGGCCCAGCTGCTGCAAAAGCGACTGCCGGATTATACGGTTCGCTATGCCATGAGCTACAGTCAGCCGCTGATTGGTGCGGTCTTAAAAGAATTTGAGTTTCAAGGAATCACCGATTTAACGATCATTCCAATGTATCCGCAGTATTCAACTACAACCACGGCTTCGGTTCAAGATGATGTCGCTCGGTTTTACCAGGATCGCAAAACGGTTCCGGAAATTAGATTCGTCAGTGACTACAGCAGTTTTTGGCCGTATGTCAAAGCATTATCGAATAAACTGCAAAAAGCGGTTGCTAAAATGAATCCAGATGCAATCGTCTTTTCATATCATGGCATTCCGCTCAGTTATCAAAAGGCCGGGGATCCTTACGCCCAGCGCTGCCGGCAAACGACCATGGCGGTAATTGAGCGTTTGGGGCTGCAGGTTCCCTGTTTTCAAGCCTATCAGTCGCGCTTTGGACCGGCAAAGTGGCTGACGCCGGCCACCAAAGATCTTTTGACCGCGCTGCCTAAGCAAGGCTATCGCAAGGTACTGGTCATCGCGCCTAGTTTTACCGCTGACTGTCTGGAGACGATTCAAGAATTGGGCGAGGAGAACCGCGCTGCCTTTTTGGCTGCTGGTGGAAGCGAATATCAATTGCTGCCAGCTTTAAATGATGATGCCGAGTGGGTTGAGGCCTTAGCGCAATTAACGCTTCTAAATGCTGTTATGCCGGCTCAGAACGCAGCTATGGATCTGCCATCAGCTAATCTGCAGACTGAATAGGATCAAAAGGGGCTGTGACATAAGTCCCTAATAATAAGCGGAGTTAGATGAAATCTTCGGATTTCATTTAATTCCGTTTTCCTTTCCCGAATTGTCAAATTAAGTTAGAAATTTGACAATTCGGGATTTTCTGCTATACTAAAAACTAAGTTGAATATTTTTCCGCACTAGGGGAGTCCATGTTCTGGACTGAGACGCGCGCAGCGACGCGTAAACTCTTTGAACCTGTTAAGTCGATGCTTGCGAAGGAAAGTGCTTTTTCTTTTTTAAATTGGAATCAACCAGATCCGCGAGCGTTTTAACGAGTTCGCGGATTTTTTATTTCAGCCAATCAAAGGAGGAATTCATATGAGTCTGATTGCACAGCTGCGCAAGCAAAATCCAGTAGTGCTGACGGTAGCCAACATGGTCACGCCCGCTGACGTTGCCAATGGCTTAAACGTTTTAGGTGCTTCGCCAATCATGTCCAAGGCCCCTGAAGAAGCTGAAGACATGGTTAAGATCGCCCAGGTCGTGACGATTAATCTGGGAACCGTTGAAGCCGCACAAAGAAAAGAAATGCTAGCGGTTATGGACGCCGCGCAGTTTTTAGAGGTCCCAGCCGTTTTTGATCCGGTTGCGTGTGCCGGCAGCGCCTATCGTACCCAGGTCGCCAATGAGCTTTTAAATAAGTATCATTTTGCCTGTATCCGCGGAAACGCCGGCGAGATTGCGGCCTTAGCCGGAATTGACTGGCAAAGCCACGGAATCGACGCGGGATCTGGGGATGGTGATCTGACCGCCATCGCGCAAAAATGTGCCCAAAAATATCAAACCGTCGTTGCAATGACTGGAGCCGTAGATATTATTACTGATGGTCAAAAAGTCATCAAGGTTCCATTTGGCTCGCCGCTGTTTGCCGTTCATGTAGGAACTGGCGACATGCTTTCCAGTATTATCGCGGCCTTTATCGGTTTGGGAGGCAGTGTCTTGGAAGCGGCTGCCACGGCTTGTGAGGTATTTGCCTTAGCCGGCCAGGCCGCTGCTAACAAGACCCAGATGCCAAGCCGCTGGTATGACATGTTTTTGGACAATCTTTACCAAGCTGATGATCAATTGATTGCAGCCTGGCAAACCGAATTACAGAAAGAAGACTAAAGATGATCAACGAATTTCCCCAAACCCTTTCAATTGCCGGCTCTGATTCAGGTGGCGGCGCTGGCATGCAGGCAGATCTAAAAACCATGCAGATGCGGCATGTATTTGCCACGACTGTTTTAGTCGCCATTACGGCACAAAACACGCTGGGCGTTCAAGACGCCATGCCGCTGCCTAAAAAAATCATTGATGAACAGTTTGCCTCTTTAAACGCCGACTTAAAGATTCGCGCCTGCAAAACGGGCATGCTGGCTGATACTGAAACCGTTGAAACCGTCGTTGCCAATCTTGGACAATTCGACTTTGGACCACTAGTAGTTGATCCAGTCATGATTGCCAAAGGCGGCGCACATCTGTTGACCGATGAGGCAATCAGCACGGTCAGGACCAAGCTGCTTCCCCTCGCCGATCTGGTAACGCCCAACCTACCGGAAGCAGAGGCACTGGCTGAAATAACGATCAAAAACAACGCCGATATGAAAAAAGCTGGGCAACAGCTGCAGGCTTTAGGTGCCAAGAACGTCTTAGTTAAGGGCGGTCATTTTAATGATCAAAAACAGGCCAGTGACTTTGTATTGCTGGCTGACGGATCCAGCTTTTGGATGAGCTCGCCTCGGATCGACACCAAACGCACGCATGGTACTGGTGATACGATCTCTGCCTGCATTACCGCCGAGCTGGCTAAGGGCGTATCAATGGAAAACGCGATTCGCATCGGCAAGGCCTACGTGGAAGCCACGATTCGCGACGGCATCCAGGTTGGTCACGGGCATGGTCCTTTGAATCACTGGGCCGTCTAGGAGGGAAGTATGCAATTTAGAGAAGAAATGCTTCACTGCTATCTGGTTGGCGGTACCCAAGACGTCAATCATGATCCAAAACGGTTTCTAAATGACGTATCAATCGCAATGGACAGCGGCATTACCGCCTTTCAGTATCGCGAAAAAGGCACCAGCCAACTCAACCAAGAACGGCGCGTGCAGCTGGGACTGAAGCTGCGCAGACTTGCCGATCAGCATCATATTCCGCTGATCGTTGATGATGACGTTGAATTGGCCCAGGCAATCAATGCTGACGGCATCCACGTTGGTCAAAAGGATCAGCGTGTCGAACAGGTCTTAGCCGCGGTTGGGAACACTATGTTTGTCGGCTATTCATGCAATCAGCCAGCACAGATCAAGCACGCCAACCAATTGCCGGTAGCATATGTCGGCAGTGGACCGATTTTCCCAACCAGCTCCAAAAATGATGCTGATCCAGCGATGGGACTTGAAAAACTGCATGAGCTGGTCACGATAAGCACCCATCCAATCGTGGCCATTGGCGGCATTACCGAAGCCAACATGGCCCAGACGCTTGCTGCCGGAGTCGCTGGTCTTTCAATGATCTCAATGATTCTGCAAAGCGCTGACATTCAAAAAACCGTTCAGCATATCAATTCTTTATACTAGATCAACCAGGTGAAATTTTTATGAACGACTCAAAAACCACTAAATTTTCTGAAAAACTGCATCAAGCAGCTGCACCACTCTGGCAAAAAAGCATTCACCATCCATTTATCACTGAACTGGCCAGCGGTAAACTGCCATTGGCAACCTTTCGCTATTATCTGACGCAGGATACCAAATACCTGACCGCGTTTGAAAAGCTGCACGAAAAAACTGCCGCCCTGCTTCCTCAATCACAGGGCGCGCTGCTCTTAAAGCTGGCCAACGGTTCCGGGGAAGACGTTCAGCGCAGTCCTATGCTGCAACAGCTCAAGCTCAGTCCAGCAGAGATTCAGCAAGCTCCCATCGCTCCTAACAACTACGCTTACATCACCCATATGGAGTATCAGCTGAACGTTGATCCCGCTGCCGCCGTGACCGCTCTTTTACCCTGCTACTGGCTTTATGATGAGATTGCCGACTACTGGAAAGATCAGACCAGTCCCGTTCCCGTCTACCAAGCATTTTTTGACAGCTATCAGACAGTCGGTTTTGATACCAGTACCCAACAGCTGATCGGCTTGGTCAATGAACTGGCCGCCAACAGCAATGAAACCGTCAAACAACAGATGATGACGGCCTTTTTGCGCAGCAGCAGCTATGAGCTGGGCTTTTGGCAAATGGCTTATACTCACCAGACCTGGGCTGACCTGGCTAATAATTAAGCAACAGATATGTAAAACGCTGGATTGCCTCTGACAACCCAGCGTTTTTTAATGTTTTGCAACCGCGCCGTTTAACTCTTTGCGATCTCCCAAATAGATCAAGAAAATGATTGGCACGATGATCAGCATGACCGGGTAAAAAGCTTTAAGCGGCAGATACTGGTCAATCAAGCCTCCTAGAACCGGTCCCAGCGTCATCCCAATGTCAACGCCCAGGAAAAACGTTGAACTGGCCAGTCCCTGTTCTCCTTGTGGCGCCAGCATCAAGGCCGTTGATTGGCAGACTGAGTAGATGATGCCATATCCCATTGCCATGCCAGCGGCCGCCAAAGCCATTTCCCAATTGGTTTTCATAATTGACAGCATGATCAAATAAAAAACATTGGCCAACAAACTGACAATCAGCCATTTACCGAAACGAACCGTGTCGAATTTTGTTCGCAGACAAAGCCGGATTACCAGCAAAACAGCCGCATAGATCATAAAGTACGCGCCCACGGCAACCGTTAAGTGACGCTGCTCAACATAGGTCACGATATCAGCCTGCGTGGCAAAGTAAGGAATCGCAAACAGAGCCGTCATGGCCGCAACTGGCAGCGCGCTTTTTTGAATGATCTTGATTCGGCTAGACCCATTTGAGCGTAATTTCTTTACCGGCACGGAACGATCACCGCAACCAAAAGCGCCGCCGCGGCCGAGATGATAATGGCAGGCCGGTAGCCGATGACATGATACAGATTAATGGAGACTGCCGGTGCAAACGCCATCGCCAGTGCATTCATGATTCCATACAGTCCCATCGCCTCACCAACATGCGACAATGGGACCAAGCTGGCCAGCCAAGTCGTCATGCAGACGGTACACAGAACGTACCCCGTCCCGTTGATCAAGCGAAAAAACAGCAGCAGACCACTGTTAGGTACGAAAATATAGCCAGTCACACCAATAAAACTCAGCAGGCCACCCCAAGAAGCCAGCCGATACTTTGAGATCCGATCCGTCAGATTACCAGCAATTGGTCTGAGAAACATTGCCACCAGACTCATCATCCCCGCGATCACGCCGGCAAACGTGCTGCTGGCTCCCAGCTTTTGCGCATAGCCATTAACGCGGTTTGTAAAATTAAGTTAGAAATTTAAAAAGCCATTTGTGATAGACTTTTGAATATCTGCAAAAATCAAAAGGAAGGTAATCACAAATGACCTATAAGCATCTTACCATAACTGAACTTTCATTTATATCTGATTATGGGCGCTCGGGGGTTAAAGCCTATCGAGTAGCGAAGCTACTCCATCGTAGTGGAGAAACAATTTACCGAGTTTACCGCTATTTGAACTGCGGTAACACCATTACTCAATACTATGAGCAGTACAAAGTAAATAAGTCTCACAACGGCAGACAGCCTGCGACTCTACCTTCAAATCAAGTTAAATATATTCGACAAAAGGTGGGGTTAGGCTGGACTCCTGACACAATTATTGGTCGTGGTGAAGTTAATATTGACTGTTCTATGCGGACTCTTTATCGAATGTTTAAACGTGGCCAATTTGATGTTTCAACGCTTCCCATGAAAGGTAAACATCACCCTAATGGTTATGTTGAACATCGTGGTAAAGCCGGCCAATTAGGCCGGAGTATTCATAATCGAAAAACTGATTATCCTAAATTCCGACAGGAATTTGGCCATCTCGAAGGTGATACTATTCAAGGTAGAAATCATCAAGGAGCTGTGACAACTTTGGTGGAACGTCTCTCTAAAGTTGAGATTGTCTTAAACTCTCACTATAAGTCTTTTTATACTCTAAATCTTCAAAAACTTTAATCATGGTTTTTAAGGTGCGTCCATGGTCATGTGTAGTTAATCCCTTAACATTTTCAACTAAAAATATTTTAGGATTAACTTGCTCCAATATCTTAGCATAATGATTAAATAGCGTTCCTCTTGTATCAGCTAAGCCCATTTTTTCTCTGCATAAGAAAAAGTTTGACATGGGTATCCACCACTTAACAAATCAATTTCACAATCTCGTGGGATATAGCCGAAAACTCTGGAATGAAAGAAAGTATTGATAAATTATTAAAAGAAGTTGAAAGTGGGATTAACCAAAATAAAGACTTTTATGTCCTGCTATAAGTTTATAGTTATTAATGGAATTAATAAGATCACAACATTTTCCAAATTTCTCCTCAAAACAAGGAACTAAAAGAGATTCAAAAAAGTCCCTGTAAAATCAGTCTATGAGTTACTGACTTTACAGGGACTTTTAACAGCAAACGTTTGTACCCTGAGGTTCTAACAATAATTAGTAGCGGCCACACTTCTTTTAAAGATTATGCTCAATAGAAGTGTGACAACAACCATGGCTAATGTTATGCCCCAATTAATTTGAATACTGGTTGCTAATCGTCCTGAGAACAGATTTAGGACGGTTGAACCAATGGCGGTTCCACTCGCAATGGCGATATTTTGAACCATTCTTTGTAGCGAGCCTAAACTACCTTGGCTTGCTTGATCCCCCACCTGCATAATCGCAGCAATATTTGCCGGTTGAAAGAAGCCACCCCCAACACCGTAGATGAATAACAATAAGGTAATTGCGAGCGCTGGCCAGTATTGACTAGCTATACATAAACCAGCTAAAGCAAAGGCGATAATGCTTAGACCTAGTAAGCTGAAGCGTGTGTTCTGATGACCGTCATTATATTTTCCAGATACTTTAGAAAATATGACTAAACCTACCGGTGCGCCCAAGACGAGTAATCCGGTTACACCAACATTTAAGTTTAGCAACTTCTCAAAGATAAAGGGTGGCAACAAAAAGATCATCGCTGAAGCAAAGCCAAACACAACGGTTTGCAGTAAATAAAGCCAGCTTTTAGGCGTAGCATTAAGACCTTTAAAGTCAATTAAAGCGAAATTGCGCTTAGTTTCCATAATATATAGCATTAAGGCAAACAGGAGACTTATACCAATTAAAACTACTCCCGGAATTAAATTTCGGCGGTTACTTAATAAAGAAAAGCCTGACAGCAATGACATTACTGATAGCGCATTGATGACACTCCCCCATAAATCGAATGGGGCTACCTTTTGCTGTTCTGAAACGTTTTTAATCAAAAAGTAGTTGCAGATCAACCCTAAAGCAGCAAAGGGAACGTTAATCCAAAAAATAAGTCGCCAAAGGTGAAGTGCTAAAAATAGACCGCCGATAGACGGGCCGAGTACGGGTCCAAGACCAATCATAATTCCTAAAATACCTAGAGCACTAGGGACATGCTTGGGTTCTATTAAAGTTGTAATTAAAGCGGCTGAAGTTGCCTGTAAGCCGGCTGCACCAATACCCTGCAAAATTCTAAAACTAATTAGAGCAATCATATTATTGGCAAGTCCACATAAAACCGAACCAATTCCAAAGAGAAGCAAACCAATTAAAGATAACTTTAATTTGCCATAACGATCACTTAGGTAGCCAAAAGGTAAAATAAAAATCGCCAAACTCATGGTATAATCTGTCACGCTTAAAGCAGCCACGCTGGTTGAGGTATGAAATTGATTTTCAAGAAAGGGAAGTGCGACATTTATAATCCCAGTATCCAGTGTTGATAACAACATACCCATACCAGCGATAGTAATAATTAGTTTGTTTTTTACTTTATCGTTCAATTTTTAACTTCCTTAGCTAGAAATGACAAATTACCGTTCTTTAGATGGACATAAATTGAGTGTGGGCGTTTAGTGTAGCCAACAAATCGTTGATGCTGCTCCGTTTTAGTATTACCTAACCATCCTAAACTGCAATCAACCCGTTCCCAGTACATATTGTTATTCGGCTGTGCCGTAAACTTAAGATGCTCCTGATCATGAATCATGTGCATACCTCTTTTCTTTTTGACTACGATAATGATAGAATAGGGTTGTTAATTATTCAAACGATTTCTAAATTCTCAAATCATAGGAGATAGTTATGGCAATCAAGATTAGCTTGAGTATGTATTCCCTACAAAATAATGAAACGCTTACCCAACGCATCCAGTTTATTTACTCGCCCTTAAACGAGTTATTTCGTAGTTTGCATGTGTTATTAAATCCGCGTCACCACGGTATGAACATTGATTGGGCTTTGACGGCACAGCAACAGCTCTCAAACGATTTTTTTAACGATCTCCACTATTTTTCTTTAATTTATGAGCTAGGGGTGCCACCGATTCTCCTTAATAATTTCGAAAGCCTGGCGCCAGATTTGGACACCGAAATTGATCAACTGAAAACATTTCTGGATAAAACCGACCCACAAGTTATTTTAGCTAGCCTAAAAAAGGTGACTTCAGATCGGGAAAATCAATTCATTCCAACCCTGGCCAAGAGTTTGGAATGGCAAGGATTTGCAGTTAACCATTCTCAGAATTTATTAATTGATTTAGCGGACAATCCTACCGCTGTTTATCAACGCTTACTGACTTTTATCACCAAATATCGCGCGGCGGTTTTTGATAGAACCTGGGAAATAAAGTCGCTAGATCGCTTTTTGTTAAATGAGATCAAACAACAATCGCTTTATTTGCGGCAATATGGTTTTACCAGCCTGGTGAATCATTTACAAATCGACCGGATGTTTTGGCAGCAAAAACAACTGGTCATTGTTAAACCATTTGACGAAACCATTCATCTGACTGATCAAGATACGATTTTATTATTACCCAGTTATTTTATATGGCCGCACTTATTTGTGGACCATTTTTCGCACGGGATTGTTCTATGCTATGACGCTCTGAACAAATTAACAGCCAAAATTAGCCCAAAGCATCTTGCCGGTGTATTTAACGCCCTTAGTGATATTATTAGACTTAAAATTATGAAGTATTTAGCTGATCAACCGGCCACAACTCAAGCATTGGGCCAAATTCTTATGATGAGTGATTCCACCATTTCTCATCATCTCAAACTCTTAAAAGATGCTGGGTTGGTAACTACTACCAAAAAGGGGAAATTTGTTTTATATGCCCCAACGGAAATTGTGAATGACCTAATGCCAGGGTTTTACACATATTTGGAAAGTAACGAAGGTCAAATAATTAAGGAGATGGGGTAAATGATCACATCGGCTAATATTTTGTCGCTTTTAAGTTGCCATCGTTTTTTAACGGTTAATGAACTGGCTAAGTTAGCCCGAGTAAGTCCAATCGACTGTCAAAAAAGCTTGACTGACTTAGAGCACCACCATTTGATTTATAGGCGGCGATTTGCGGGAAGAGACTATTTTATCAATGGGTCCGCCACGAGCATTACTGACCTTGGTAAAGAGGCCGAGAGCTATTTAAGCCGGCGAAAACAGGCAATTCAACTCGGAAAGGCGCGTACCTGTTATCAACATCTGGCTGGTAAGGCCGGCGTAACCCTTTTTCAGCAGTTGTTAACAGCCAATTGGATAGCCCCAGCAGAGACAAATGGTTATGCATTTACTCAACTCGGTAAAGCTAAGTTCGCAGAATCAATACACCAGCCGATTCAGCAAACTAAGGTTAAAACCTGTATTGATTTTTCTGAAAGGCAGCCACATTTGGCGGGTATCTTGGGAACACGGTTATTCAAAAAATTAACAACAGAAAAAGTTGTTTCAAGCGCCAACCAACGAACAGTCATTCTTCATAAACCAATTAGTGAGCTATTTAAGGAGTTGATTTAAATGCCAAAACGTTGTACCTGGGCAGCCGGTGGGAATGAGTTGCTTAAACACTATCACGATCGTGAATGGGGAACGCCTTGCCATAGTGATCAGAAGTTGTTTGAATTATTATCATTGGAAATCTTTCAGGCGGGATTAAGTTGGCAAACTGTTCTCAATAAGCGCCAGGCCCTTGACGATGCCTTAGCGAATTTTGATTTTCAAATATTATCGTCTTTTGAGGGTCAATTACCGAAGTTATTAACTAATCAAGCAATCATTCGTAATCAAAGGAAACTGCTAGCGATTATCCATAATGCACGAATTGTTTCTGATATGGTTATGCGGGGACAATCTTTTGACGCCTATTTGTGGCAATTTGTTCATTATCAACCGATTCAACATCACTATCAAAGTCATCTACAAATCCCGAAAACCAATCAGTTAGCTATACAAATAAGTCAGACAATGAAGTCTGCTGGATTTCGATTTACCGGACCGGTCGTTAGCTATTCGTTTTTACAGGCAGCCGGAATTATTAATGACCATGAAACCACCTGTTTTCGCTATAGTAAATTAAGCCAGCCAAAAAAGTAAAAAAGTCGCTTTCCATTTAGTTATTCGAAGCGGTCGTGTATATGGTTACATAAAATATTGGCGCTGATACCGGTATATCAAGGCTTGCAACAACAAATTAAGCAAACGACTGACCCAACAAAAATCAGAACTAAAAAACCAGTTAAATGATGTGCACCAGGAAATAAGTAATCGTACCCAAAAACAGTTACAGGATTTCGTAAGACAAAATCCCAAGATCAAACAACCTGATCCCGAATCTAATCAAATTCTGAAACGTTAGCCAGTTTTGTTAAGTCATGCTATAATGTTGGTAAGAAAAAGGAAGCCCCGCGTGAACAGGACTTCCCGTGTAGAGCCGCTTAAGACGGTGACAAATTTATACAGTTTAAATAACCGCTAGCTTGCCAGAGCTAAGGCGGTTATTTTTTTTGCTGACTTTTGATCAGCTCAACAATCAATGCGATTAAGGCTACGATAAAGGTACCGAAAGCCAGCATTAATTGTAAAGCGTCCGACACGGACACTTAGGCTACTCCTTTCGTTAGGATTTATGGGCTTTAAAGGTTTAACACCATAAGCACCACCTCCGATCGGAAATAGCCACCGCCTTAACTTCTCTACAGGCTTTAATTATACCGAGAATTTACTATATAACCAAGCACTCAAAAAGCTATTTTCAAAATTAATGGTGCCAATTATCAATAATACTTTTTAAAAGATTTGGAAATCTGTGATCTAGTTCTGCTTGTCGTAACGTAAGATAACTATGAATACCAGAACGCCTAACGGAGATTAAGCCATTTAAACGTAAGTTTCGGTAATGTTGAGATAGATTGCTCTTTTTCCCTAGATCATTAAAAATAGCACATGAACATTCCTTGCTTTCTTTAGACAACTTAGTGACAATTTCTAAACGAATAGGGTCACTTAAGGATTTTAGTATTTGTGTAAGAGTAACTTTATTGAGATCAATACTAGGTAAGTTTTCTTTCATACATAGCCGCTCCTTTGTTTACTTTTCAATTGTTTAGTATATACTAAACAGTTGAAAGAAGGTAAGTATATGGATTCAAAATCACAAATAATTGAACAATACTTTAAGTTATCTGACTTAGCTTCTAATGATGAACAAGTATTACATGAAATAATTCAACTTTTTTCAAAAAGGGCTGTAATCAAGGGCGCTAATGGTTTTATTGCTGATAATCCAACTAAAGTTGAAGAATTTTTTGAAAACTTTTTTAAAGATAATCGAGAATTAAGGCATCTTTTCCGTGTAGCCGTCAATGATGATAAATATCAAGCCGAGTGGGCCGTTGCTGGACGTAAACGTAGTGGGAAAATATTTGCATTTCATGGTTTTGACACATACGAATTTGACCAACAAAACAAAATAAGTTTCTTGAAAGTTAAACTTGAAAAATAGAAATCAGTAACGTCCATTAGGGTATAGTCAAAAGTTAGAAGGCATGTGACAGAATAGTGCAAAAGAGACCAGAGCTGATTCTCTATACTGCTCGTACACCTCTCAGAATGACACGACGTTCGAGCCATCGCCGCTTGATATCCAGAAGATAAATGGTCTTCGTAGTAAAAATGCGCTATACCTGATTATGCAGCACATTTTTATAAATGACTATGTACAGGAAATCCGATTGCTATGAAAGAGGTATGGTTTGGCAGCTGATTTTAAGCTCCTGCACGATGCTCATATTCTTGTTGTAGAAGATGATGCAGATATTAATTCCGTTGTATGCGAATATCTTTCTAACCACGGTGCCTGCTGCATTAGCGCATATTCGGGGACCGAAGCTCAGCTAGTTTTAAAGAACGAAAAATTTGACTTGATTATCAGCGATCTTATGCTGCCGGGCACAGCGGGAGAATCTATTGTTTCTCAGCAGCGGCACAGTGGAGATAATACTCCTGTGATTGTAATTTCGGCACGCAATACTGCGGATGACATGATTGATTTGCTAAGCATGGGTGCTGATGACTACGTTGCCAAGCCATTTGATTTAGGTGTTCTCGCAGCCCGGGCAGAGGCCCAGCTTCGCAAGAAAGCGTTGATTTCATCGGCATCTGCGGCAGATAAAAATGACCTCTCACAATCGCACAACTTCTCTCATGCTGCAACGTTTGGCAAATGGATTATTGATTCTGATGCTATGACTCTCAGCGTTATCGATTACGAAAATAATCATGCCTGATTTGCCAATTTAATCGTTATAACTTGGTGCGGTAGAAGTCATAAATTTCCTGCCGTGTTTTACAGTGTAGACTCTTGCGGGGAATATTATTTCGTTTAGAAGCAACGTGGTAGATATACGAGTCGTCTACTTGATTGAAATCCATGACTTTAGGAAGCCCACCACGACGTAGTAACCCGTTCGAGTTCTCGTTTAATCCACGCTGACCAGGGCTTCCGGGGTCAGCAAAGAACACACTCTCGTGCCAGTACCCTGGATGGCTTGTTTCCACCGGGCAAATTCAAGACCACGATCAAATGTAATAGATTTTACCGAGTTTATAGGCTGGTTTACTAGCCATGTATGGAGTGAGGTTTCTATATCGTCGGCTTTTCGACCTTTGGTAGGCAATGTGATAATACGTTTACTCAGTCTCTCAACTAGGGTAATGATGCAGCTTTGTCTGCCTTTGCCTACGATGGTGTCGCCTTCCCAATGCCCAAAAGTAGACGCGTAGTGAGGAAAGATTTGTTGTCTTTCGTGGATAGAGACCGCGCCGGTTAAACGACCGCGCTTCTCACTGTGATGGTTGCTTCTGCGTTTTCCTTTCCACGGCAGTAACGTGATAGACAACGTTCCTCGCTGAGCGAGCCGGTAAAGACTGCGCGTGGAGCATCCAATATTTTGGGTGTGAGCGATAACGTCAGGGCTATACCCATAGGACAAAAACTGTTTAATACGGAGAACACAGTCCTCGGATAGGTGGATAGAGTGTCTACCTCTGTGGTGTCTCATATCATGACAGTGCTGCGCCCAGTCTGAAATACTCTTACCCACATCTATCCAGTGTTTGACCCGGTAGATAGTTGGACGAGACCTGCCCGTGAGGTGACTAATCTTGGTGATGGGGATACCAGAAAGTAAGTATCCGTGTATGAGTGCTGCCTCAGATGTGGTAAGTTGTGTATGGGTCATTGAATATTTTCTTTCCTGTTGTTTGTGGTAATTCACAGGATATCAATGACCCTTTTTCTTTAGCTAGTGAGTGTAACGATTAAAATGGCAAATCAGGATAAAAATGAAAATGGCGTCAGCAACTTTTGCTGACGCCATTAAGTAGAAGAACTATCAGTAGTTCACTAGTAGTCCATTAGCCTTTCACCGCTCCAGAGGTCACCCCCTCAACAATGAATCGCTGCAAGAACAGATAGAGGATCAAGATAGGCAGCATTGCCAGAAGCAGGGCTGCCATAACAAGCCCTGTATCTGTTGAGTATGTTCCATAGAACATCTGAGTTGCAATTGGAATGGTATACAAGTCAGTCCGGCCCAAGACCAGCGAGGGCAGAAGATAATCATTCCAAAAAGCCATAGCATCAATCACAGTAACTGTTGCAATCATTGGCTTCATTAAAGGAAGGACAATTGTCCAGAAAGTACGCCACTTATTGCAGCCATCAATTTCAGCAGCCTCTTCCAACTCAGCAGGAATTGTAGTGCGGATAGCACCATGGAACATGAATGTCGCTAGAGCAACTGAGAATCCAACATGCATGAGGATCAGCGTAATACGGTGATTAAGTACCCCAAAAATACCACCAAAAACCGATACTAAAGGAACCATCAACACCTGGAAGGGAATCACCATAGACGCGACTAACAAAGCAAACAGCACCCGATTAGCAAGCCATGTTGGATTCCGCGCCATTACATAGGCAGCCATAGCAGAGAAGAGAACAGTGAGAACTGTGGCAGACACTGTGATTATGACAGAATTGCCAAATACCTGCCAAAAATTCATTGCCTGCATGGCATTGGTAAAGTTGTCAAAAGTGAATCCATGCTTGCCAACTAGCGACAAAGGGCTGGCTGTAATATCAGACATGTTCTTGAACACATTGATAACTACCAGGAGGAAGGGAGCTACAAATATAAAGAGCAGTATTAACAGAACGATCCACAGCAGAACATGAAGTATGCGGGAACGAACTTGCGCCTTTCGATTCGGTGTCATTATGCTTCCACCTCACCCTTCTTGCCAAAATAAACCTGAAGCAGACCAATTACTGCACATACGATGAAAAGCACCAATGCTTCTGCCTGGCCAACTCCATAATTCTTATAAACGAATGCCTTGTTATACACATGCATTGCTGCCAAGACTGACGAATTGAACGGCTCACCTTTAGTCAGCGAAAGGTTCAGATCATAAACCATAAAGCATCGAGTAGTGCTCAGGAAGATACATTGCACAAATGATGCTCGCATCAATGGAATAGTGACATTCCACATTGCCTGTGAAGATGAGCAGCCATCAATCATAGCAGCCTCTTTTAGGCTCCGGTCGACACTCATGAAGCCAGCAACATAAATTAGCATCATATACCCTGCATATTGCCAGACTGACACGAGGATTAAGGCGAAAAGAGCCCCATTTGCCGAAGAAAGAAGCGATGCAGTAGTATGCCCAGTAATGAAGTTGCCTATGGTCACAAATGCATGATTAAAAACAAACTTCCACACATAGCCTAAAACAATACCGCCAATAAGGTTAGGAATGAAGAAACCTGCCCGGAAGAAATTCTGCCCCTTGATCCCACTCGTTACCAAATAAGCAAGAAGGAAGGCAACCATGTTGACTAGGATTACAGAGATGACAGAGTAGATAGCGGTTTTACCTAGAGAAGACCAATAGGCTGTATCTGCAAAAGCCTCTTTATAATTATTGAAGCCAACAAAAGGTTTATTGCGAGAGACACCATCCCAGCTTGTAAAAGTCAGATAAAGACCATAAATAAAAGGAATGATGACAACCGCGAAGAAAAGAATAGCTGCCGGACCTGCAAAAATAAAGAACTGCCCAGCTTTATAAGAGAATTTGTTGCATTTCATGATCAATCCATTTGTTACAAACTGCGGCTAAAGCAGTTGCTCATACTACACTTTAAAACCTTAGCCGCAGCCTGGCGAACAGTCAGTTTACTTGCTACCCGACAGTTTTGCCGTCTTCCAGTAAGTAGTGATTTCGTTAGCAAGACTTGCGCGGTCTTCCTGACCAGCAAGATATTTCTGGAAATCAGCACCGAGAATGGAATAATGATCATCAGGCAGATAGTTGTAATTAGGAATCAAGGATCCGGAATCAGCAAACTTCTTGACAGATTTGCCCAGAGGATCTTTAACTTCAAGATTATTGTTCGAGAAAGGAGATACCAGAGCACAATCATCTACTATGAACTTCTGCCCATCCTTATTATCCACAAGCCACTTGAGGAAATCTTTTGCCTCTTTGCGCTGTTTAGCAGTGGTATTGGAGGAACTGTCAATGAAGAAGTACTTGGAACCGCCACCGACTAGTTTAGTATTGGTCCCATCGTCTGTGTTCTGCGGAACAGGCATCATGCCCATATTCTTGGAATAATCATACTTATTGATAACAGACCAATCCCAGTTGCCACCAAACATGAAAGCAATCTGTCCGGTTGCCAGCTTTTGCTCCGTTGTTTCCCTCTCCGCAGAAATTGCAGAAGACTTAGCATAATTGTTCTCTTTAAGAACATCAAAAGTATCCATTAAAGAAGTCCACTTGGCATTCTTGTTAAGATCTACCGTCCCCTTTTGAAGCTTGGAAATAAAACTATTTACATTTTTCTGTTCCTCATAGACCTGAGGAAGATAATGCGCCGCCAGAGACCAATCTTCCTTCATCACACCGGTGGGACTGCTCATGCCGCCAGCCTTCAGCTGCTTGATTAGAGCCTTGAAGGAATCAAGGGTCTTGTATTGGGAAGGATCAAAAGTTTTTCCTGTTACCTTTTTAATAGCATCAGCATTGTAAATAAGACCACGAGCTTCGATCGAAACAGGGAAACCGTATGTTTTGCCGCCAATGGCAATAGCGTACTTGGTCTTCTTAACCCAGGACTGATCACTGAGATCAACCGCATGTTCCTTGGCTAAACTATAAACATCTTTGGCATCAACCATAGAAATAGTGTACGGATCATTGGAAGCGTACTTGGTAGCAAGATGAGATGCCACGGTATCGCTTGAATAATAGACCTCAACTTTAACGCCTGTCTTCTTGGTATATTGCTTGGCCATCGCTTTCATCTGAGATTGAATCTCAGACTTTGAATTAAAAATTGTAATAGTTTTGCCATCGGAATTGGATCCTGAAGACCCCGATGCGCCGCAGGCGCCAAGTAAACTTACAGCTAACACGGATGTTACAGCAACAGAGAGAATTTTCTTTAACTTTAACCTCATCATTAAGGTCCTTTCTGCATTCACCGTATCTGAGAAAACTTTTCTGGTGCTGAGCACACTGTGAAAAGAACCAGATAACAGCTATTTCTGCTTCTGATTGCTAACCAGCAACCTACTCCATCGTATAGTACATCTTGAGTTTTGTCAAAAAAGAACCACCATTTTTCGTTGCAATTACGCTGAATTCAGACTCTCAATCCGTTTAAAGATAGGCACATAAAGCCATGCGCACCCATACATGGGAAGAGAAAGGCCGAGCAGAAAAAAGTAAGGGATTAGATACTTATAAAAGCTCGCATAAACGATACTACAAAGAATGACAATAGCCAGCATACCCATAGTCCGAGGGAAAAAACCTACAGCAAGTTTTATAGAATTTTTAACATGATGTGAGGTTTTATCCTCGTATCGGGATAGCAATATATAAAAATAATGAAAAATAATATAAGAAAAAACAGATACTATAGCAATGACAGGAGTAAACAAATGGCGGCTGCCAGCATCCATTGACTTTACTATGGTAAAATCTGCCACAATAAAAATAGTTATAGCTGCAAATACTAGCCAGGACAGCGTTGCTTGTTTGAAATCCTTCCTAAAAGCATCGAAAAACTGCCGAAAAATATAGGTTTCTTTTCCTTTAACCATATGCCACAGAACGCTATGCATGGCAGTCAAAGAAGCGCCGATAGTAAATAAAGGTAGGCAGCAAAGCACGGTAAGAAGATTAAGCTCGATCAAATCAAAGACGACACCCATAATGCGAAAAAACAGATTGTTCTGGTCAAAAAATCTGGACATTACGCATCACCTTCCGCTGATTAGCAGAGATTACAGATAAGCACTGGAATTAGCTGCTTGTCTGTGATTGTAATCGAAGACAAGGAAAAATCCTCAGGTTTTTTCTCTCTGTCGGTAACTCGTCCATCGAGTATTTTCATACGCAATGGGCGGTGTCTCCATGCGGAGGCAGCGCCCATCTCAGTTTTGCTTTGCAGCTGCCTGAGCAGCTACCCATTTATTAAGTATTAGGATAACTTATTACTCACTGGCAGCGATCACCTAAATACTGGGCATTACTCCCCCATGGTAAAACCCTGCTGCTTGCCGTACTCAATCAGCTTGGCCTGCCAGTTGGCAATACCCTTGCTGAGGGTAATGGATTTATCGGTGTAAGCGCCACCAGCTGAATCAGCAAAGATCTTACGGGCATAGACCTCGAAGGGAAGGTTCTCATAACCGGTCAGAACCCGCGAGGCAGCCTTAGCAAGTTCCCTGTTATACTCCTGACCGCCGAAGTACTCAATATCCTTGCCGGCAGAATTCTTAACAGTCTTCACGCTCAGGAAGGAGTCACTCTTGAGTGTGTTGTTGTCAGCAGGGAAAGCACCGCCGTCCACACGAGTCTTGATACCTTCTGCATCATGATTGGCATACTCAATGAACTTATAGGCAGCAGTTGCTTTATCAGAAGAGCTCAGCACAGACAAAGTGGACCCGCCGTTTTCAGC
The DNA here is from genome assembly GCF_001042695.1 of Scardovia inopinata JCM 12537. Classification (NCBI taxonomy): domain Bacteria; kingdom Bacillati; phylum Actinomycetota; class Actinomycetes; order Bifidobacteriales; family Bifidobacteriaceae; genus Scardovia; species Scardovia inopinata. Next base: position 1,562,413 of record NZ_AP012334.1, read on the forward strand.
ATTGGCAGTATTCCCATCTTTGGTTGGCATCTGAGCTACGCGCCACTTGCCTGTTGCCTGCGGAGCACTCCCCACCAGGGTAGCCGGCATCCACGCTCCGGTCATCAGAGAAGCAATGGAGCCGTCGCCCAAACCACGATTCCAGTCATCGGTCCAACCCTTCACCTTAGTGTTGATCAGACCCTCATCAATCATCTTCTGCCACCACTTGACAAACTCCTTAGTTCCAGCGTTCTTTGTCAAGCTTATAGAAACTGTCTTCCCGTCAGTGGATGTCTTATAGGGATGCCCTCCAGCAGACCAGACCATGGAGTCAAAGAAACCCGCATCACCGGAATCTGATGTAATGTAAGAACCAACTGCCCTAATCTTCTTCGCAGCCTGATAATACTCTTCCCAGGTGGTAGGGACCTTGGTTACACCAGCCTTGTCAAAAACTGCCTTGTTGTAGAAGAGCGCCATAGGGCCAGAATCCATAGGCAGACCATACAACTTATTCTGCCAATGAACCGATGCCCAGGTACCTGGGGTGTAGAAGCCCTTATATTTTGCAGCTCCCATGGAGCTCAGATCTTTCAAAGTTCCATTAATCGCATACTGAGGCAAGGCATAATATTCAATCTGAGCTACATCTGGTGCGCCTTTGCCTGCATCAACCGCATTATTCAGAGCAGTATAAGCGTCAAGGTTGGTACCTACATTGTTCAGTTTAACTTTAATATTAGGGTATTTCTTCTCAAACTTAGTTACCACATTTTTCAGTGTTGGTTCCCAGGCCCACACCGAAATTGTTACCTTAGCGTTGGCATCAGCAGACACATCTTTGGGGCCGGACTCAGAGGAACCACATGCTGCAAAAGCGCCGAGCATAGCAATAGACCCTGCCAGTGCTACTAATTTTTTTCCAATGGAAAACTTCATCGTTAATCCCTTTCTTTTGAGCTCTCCCCTTCTTTTTACAGGGAAGAGCTGATTATATATAGCATCTCTGTTCCTGTCTGCTGTTTTCCCGCCAAGAGAACAGCAGAAAACAGAGCTGCTGATTATTCGTAATGAAAATGCTGAATATTATTCCAGCCTTCTTATCTACCTTGCCTCCTTTATTCCTTGACAGCCCCAGCTGCCAATCCGGATTGCCAGTATTTCTGTAAGAGAAGAAAAGCAATAATCAGAGGAATAATTGTCAGTAACGACCCAGTCAAAACTAAATTTTGGATCGGCTGGGCACCAGCGGTATTGGCTTGCTTATTCCACTGATTCAGGCCAATTGTCAAAGGATACCAGGTGGAATCCTTCAGCATAATTAAAGGCAAGAAGTAATTATTCCAGGTTGCCACAATAGTGAAGAGGGCAGTTGTTACGATTCCCGGAGCCAGCAACGGAAGGGCAACAGTGAAGAATGTCCTCATCTCCCCTGCTCCATCGACTCGGGCAGCTTCCAGAAGTTCAGTAGGAACAGCCTGCTCGCTGAAGATCCACATTAAATACAAGCCAAAAGGACTGATAAGGCTGGGGATAATCATAGCCCAAGGAGTATCAGTAATACCAATCTTGGCAAATAGGAGGAACTGAGGTACAGCAAGAGCAATGCCAGGAACACTAATAGAACCAATGATAATAGCGAAAACAGCTTTACGACCCGGGAAACGGAACTTAGCCAGAGCATAACCGCCCATAATAGCTAGGAGAGTCGCCCCGCCAGCGCCAACCACTACATAAAGCAGAGTATTAAGAAACCAACGAGTAAAGATACCACCCTGGTAGGTGAACGTGGCAACGATATTATCCCAGAGGGCGAAGGTATGGCCGAAACCCAAACCAAAGGTAGACACAAAATCAGATTGGATCTTTGTTGCGTTGATCATCAGCCAGACCAAAGGGAAAAGACAGTATATGGCAAAAATTCCGGTGAGAATAGTTAGAGTTGTACTCCGACGAGGATTAGATGGATTCGAAAATCCTATCTTGGCAGCTCTTTTGCGTTCCGCTGCTTCATCTTTGGCAACCCGCTTCTGCCGCTGACGTTCTGCTTTTTTTGCAGCTTTCTCCTGCTCTTTTAAGCTGCGTTTGTCACTAATAGTCTCAGTTGTTGCTTCAATCACTTCATCTGCTCCTTCATACTGTTTAACTGAACAGCGTAAGCAATAACCATGGTGATAACAGCCATCACGATTGCCAGCGCAGCGGCATAATTGGATTGCCCTCCCAGGAAACTCAGGTTATAGGCATACATATTGGGCGTGTAATAGGTGGTTATTCCGTTGCCCGGAACCATGGAAGAAAGAACTGATGGTTCGTTGAAGAGCTGGAAGGAACCAATAATGGAGAAAATAACGGTAATAGCTAAAGATCCCTTTAACTCAGGAAGCTTAATCTTCCTGACGATATCCCATTCGGTAGCTCCATCGATAGAAGCTGCTTCATACAGAGAGTGAGGAATAGTAGACAGGGATGAATAAAAAATCAGCATATTATAACCTGTAAATTCCCAGGTGTTAATATTCCCGATGGATACCAGTAGAACTTTAGGAGACAAAACATCCCAATCTGTTCCCAACCAGTTGTTCAGAGAGCCGACCAAACCATACTTTGCTCCGTAGATGAAACCCCACATCAAAGCAGATACCACAGCAGGAACAGCATAGGGCAGGAAGGTTGAAATTCGGAAGAATTTTGTTCCGTGCAGTTTCATGGAATCAATAGCCAGGGCCAGCAGTGCTGCCAGAATTAGCATAATAGGCACCTGTACTACGGTGAACAGGGCTACCCGCCTCACTGAACTCCAGAAATCAGGATCGTGAAAGAGCCTGATATAGTTACTAAAACCGGCAAACTGCTCCCCTCCAATCAATCTCTTCTGAAAGAAACTGATATAAATAGCATAAAAAATAGGGACGATGAAAACAAAGACGAAAACTACTGCGAACGGCCACATAAATTTCCAGCCGCGCCAATCAGCCTTATGCCTGTTTTTCGTTATCATCTCCGCTTCAGTAGTCGCATCCCGAGTACCTGACATCGGCAGCCCTCCTCTGTGAGAACGCACAAGTCCTTGCTGAAAGACCGTATGCAATCATTATCCTCGACAGATTAAAATGTTTGCGTTAACGTTGTACCATGAACCAGGATACAAGATTTTTGCGTCATCGAAAAAATTAAATGATTCGCCCATTTTATCGATTATCGATGTTTGCGTTAGCATAGTTGTAGGGATAAAGATTATCGCAACGATAACGAGGTAACTTATGTCACGTCTTCACCATATTCACCCTGTTTCTTTAATCGACGTGGCCCAGGCAGCCGGAGTGTCCACTCAAACTGTTTCCCGCGTTGCCAACGGAAGCCCAGCCGTTAAAGAGAATACCAGAGTCAAAGTGCAGCATGTTATGGATGCTCTGGGCTACCACCCTAATTCGGCAGCCCGCATGCTTAAAAGAGGAAGTTTCAGGACAATAGGAGTAATCCTCTTTAACTTTGATTCAGTTGGTAACATCAATCTGCTCAAAGGAATTTCTGCCGCTGCAAAAAAATCCGGGTACGCCATAACTCTGCTCATTGCGGATGACAAGAACGATAAATCTCTTGAATTGGCAATTAACCATATACAAAATCTAGCAATTGATGGGGTTATCGTAGTGGCTGGAACTCACCTTCAGAACATTAACAGCTATGTTCCTCCTCAAAATCTACCTCTGGTTCTGATCACAGAAGGACCGGTTACATACTGCCATACCATTGATAATGACCAGTACGGATGCGCGGCAGAAGCCACAGAATATCTGCTTTCCCTGGGCCACAAAACGGTATATCATGTTTGCGGCCCCATCAACTCCATCACAGCAGACGGACGAGAACGCGGCTGGCGCGAGACCCTGCTGAAACATAAGATACAACCTCCTCAGGTATTAGTTGGTGATTGGACTGCAGACAGTGGTTACGCGAACGGATGTGCCTTAGCCTCCTATCCCACCTGCACTGCTGTGTTTGCAGCCAATGATCAAACTGCAAACGGTATCATAGCTGGTTTAGAATCCTGCAACAAAAAAGTTCCTAAGGACGTGAGTGTTGTGGGTGTTGACGATTCTTTGAAAGGAATCATCCCCCATCTTGATATTACTACTATGCGCATTGACTTCGACGAACTGGGCAGGCAGTCTTTTACTTTGATTCTGGATATCTTAGCAGGCAATGGGCCTGATGTGAATACGAAAATAGTTCTTCCCGCCAAACTCATTAAACGAAAAACGGCAGACAGGCCGCAAACTGCTTAGCGAAGGGACTCATATGACGCCTACGATGTCAACCAATGCCAGCAAGAGAATTTTCGCTACCCTGCTTGAGCTGGAAGGTAAGCAAGGATGGTGGCCTGCGGCAACTGATTTTGAAATGATGATTGGCGCTATCCTGGTTCAACACACCGCCTGGGCGAACGTAGAATACTCTCTCAATCATCTGCGGGATGCCGGTATTTTGTCTGCACAAAAAATCTTTGAAGCCCAACCTCAGAATCTGGAGGCTCTGATACGGCCGACCGGGTTCATGAAAGCAAAAGCGCGTACCTGTCATGCCCTGTCAAACTGGCTGCTCGACCATGAATGCGAATCTGATAACATTCCGGAAGATACTTCAATCCCCCGTTTGAGAGAGAGCCTGCTGTCTGTCAAGGGAATCGGTCAGGAAACCGCTGATGTTATTCGGCTCTACGCCTTCAAAGAAAAGTGCTTTATCTGGGACGTCTATGCCCGCAGAATGCTTGCTGCCCTGGGCTATCCCTCCTATTCCACTTATGAGGCAGCTTTGAAAAATCAGGATGTTTTCATTAGCCTTGATGATTATTCTCTAGACCAACTTGGCGAATACCATGGCCTGATTGTTGAAGCAGGCAAGAGAGCTGGGAAAGAAAAAAGCTGGGAGTTTTTGACAAGTCAAATAATTTCACAACCAGACAGATGACTAGATGATTTCTTAACCAGGACACTTGTCCTGCGCAGTGGTAGAGTTTGAAGTACGGAAATATACTTTATTTAGGATTTCAGGAAGATGAGAGTCTCCGCAGAGTCTCCACACAAAGGATGGAGATTCTGGAAGACCAATAGAGGTTATCCGGAAGGGGTTTGGTATGCGGGTAGATTTTCAGCAGGTTCTTTCCCGACTGCGGGAAGAAAACCGGATTGCGAAAGAGAAATTTTCTCAATGCCAAACCTTCATCACCCGCATCTCAACATTTTCACTATCCTCCTACCAACTAGAAGGAGCAGCTTACAGAGCCTGGGAAAAAACGCTCCACAGTCGAATAATTTTTCTCAAAGCCCAATGGAACACATGGAACGCGCTCAGCCAAGACAACCAGCATCACATCACCCTCATCACCAGTCTCATGGGCAAAGGACTACCCTCGGTTATCGATACTGACCAGATCACCGGACGCATAACAGAATGCAACCGCAGAATCACCATTATCAATGAACAGAAAAACCAACTTGGAATCCCGCGCAACAATCAACTTAACGACCCCACTACTTCTCCCAACCCTCTGACCTACCCCGACCCACAAATCAATCTTCTCAGCAGCAACATCAACCTGCTGACTGCTCTGCGCACCAGCCTGCAGCATCAGCTCGACCTGTTCAACGATTACCAGTGCAAAGCCCGTTCTATTTATGCTCAATCCACCAGCCAAGCACACCTATTAAACCAGGCGAACACTGCCATGCAAGCCATCGCCAGCGGGCAGACCCCCACCATGACCTGGACCACCACAGTAGACACCACCTATGATTCCAACAACCTTAAAGGTATTAAAGCCGCCCTCAGCCCGGCACAATATAAAGCACTCATGGATGCCCTGATAATAACCAAAGGGCGGCCAGAGCTAGGCAGTCTGGACCCAAAGAAGCTATACTCTGATGGGAAAATTAACACAAACCTGTGGCAGGCCCTCTTCCACCTGCCCGCCCAATACATCACCGAGAACATGAGCACCGCAGCCGTCAAAGCTCTCGAAAACATGGCATCAGGGCAAAACAACACAAATAAGCCAGACATAACAAACCTCAATAAAGTAATTCGCTGGGCATTTATTCGAGATGGGCAGAAAACAAACGTTACAGTTTTTGATCGCGCACCTACAGATCCAGCAAACTATGTACATAATATCACCTTACAAGCCTACGGCTATAAGCTCAGTCCTTTCTCTCTGCGCATGCTTTCCAGCTCCAAGGCTCTCGTGAACCAACAATCATCAACAAAAAATTCAGCAGAAAAATATCAATGGTCCAACAGGGCAATGATAAACCAGATGCTGCAGATGCTTGCCTCCGTCCGCACAAAAAAATTAAATGACAAAAACTCTATCTGGGATTGGTCCAAAACGGGGCTAACAATAAAAGCTGGCTTAGGAACACCCAAAAAAGATCCTAATGCTGCACGCATGATTGTCCTGTCTATCCAACCCACTTATACTCTGCCATTCAGCGGCAACAGACTCCCCACACCTGATTTAAGCCAATATTCAGTAGGGTTCAGTGGGACTGCTAATAAAGTAGCCACCCTCTTACACACTCTCCAGAATAATCCAGAAGACAACGATGATTACAACTTCTGGTGGGATCTGGCAAAACTATCTTTCAAAGAAGCCGCCAGTGAATGCGTTGGATTAATACCAGGAGTAGGCACTGGAATTTCTATAATTCAAGGAATTCTTGATGTTATACTAACCAGCAATGACGATAAGAATCAAGCTGAAGCAAAACGCTTACAGGCGAAACGACTTAACAAGCTTGCAGGACTGATAGACCGGATATCAGGCAACCCAATTTTCAACAGATCCGATACCAACTTATTCGGTCTAGGTGTCACTTTCATAAACAACCCAGGAATAACTGGCGAAGGGAACTACACCGATCCATCCCACCTCAACATACTCGTTGACAATCACAAGCGAGCGGAGCTCCTCAACCTTCTCAGTGCGTATGACAAGGCAACAGGGAAATATTATTCATATAACGATTTCATTAACGCAATTAGCCATCACTTTATCGATATTTTTTCGACAAAAAAAGCAACTGGTGATACTGCAAAATTCCTGGAATGGTGCGGACAAGATGCTGATTTAGTCTACAAGCATGATCTTATTGATAAATACGGTACGCTGCACAAGGCAGGATCCCCGGTAATATTAACCTCCACACAACCATCAAACTACCAGTACTACACAGATACAGACGGACAATACGATAACTATCAGCTTCGTTCCCAATATTTAGCGGAGCAGAAAGCAGGACACTAACCATGACTCAAGACCATGAGAACCAAACCAGTAGAAACTCCGCCAACCCCCGCGACTGGCTGTGGATTATCCTCATTCTTCTGATTATCCTCTCACCCTTACTCTACCTTCTCAGTAAAACAGGAATACTCGCCATCCAAAACAAGATAGAAGAACCACAACGAGAACAAGCAACACAAGTAGCTAACATGGAATTCTACTACACCGCCACCCTACGCCAAGCCGACCCCACCATGATCGGCACCATCTTCAAACCAATACCCAAAAACTTCACCAAAAACAACAACCCCAACACCTGGATGACAGACCCCATCAAACCCAGCGGAAAAAAACTATTAGCAAAACTCATCACCGCATACAATCAAGACAACCCCACACAGAAAACCAACATCACCCAAATACAAGACTACTACGGCAAAAACTGGAAAACCAACTGCACCAACAACACCAACAACCCAGTACAACAATTCACCCTCTGGTGCGGACAAGATGCTGATTTAGTCTACAAGCATGATCTTATTGATAAATACGGTACGCTGCACAAGGCAGGATCCCCGGTAATATTAACCTCCACACAACCATCAAACTACCAGTACTACACAGATACAGACGGACAATACGATAACTATCAGCTTCGTTCCCAATATTTAGCGGAGCAGAAAGCAGGACACTAACCATGACTCAAGACCATGAGAACCAAACCAGTAGAAACTCCGCCAACCCCCGCGACTGGCTGTGGATTATCCTCATTCTTCTGATTATCCTCTCACCCTTACTCTACCTTCTCAGTAAAACAGGAATACTCGCCATCCAAAACAAGATAGAAGAACCACAACGAGAACAAGCAACACAAGTAGCTAACATGGAATTCTACTACACCGCCACCCTACGCCAAGCCGACCCCACCATGATCGGCACCATCTTCAAACCAATACCCAAAAACTTCACCAAAAACAACAACCCCAACACCTGGATGACAGACCCCATCAAACCCAGCGGAAAAAAACTATTAGCAAAACTCATCACCGCATACAATCAAGACAACCCCACACAGAAAACCAACATCACCCAAATACAAGACTACTACGGCAAAAACTGGAAAACCAACTGCACCAACAACACCAACAACCCAGTACAACAATTCACCCTCTGGTGCGGACAAGATGCTGATTTAGTCTACAAGCATAATGTCACCGACCCAGACGGAACCGTCCACCACAAAGGAGAACCTGCAAACCGGGATGATCCCCCAACAAACTACCGATACACAAAAGCAATGAACAATGATTACAAAGACTTCATCCCACGTTCCCAATATTTAGCGGAGCAGAAAGCAGGACAGTAACCATGCTAGAAAACACCAGTACTTCCCAGTACCTGCAAGATGCATATTGGCAAGCCGATCAGACAATGAATCGCCATCAAAAAGAGTTAGAAGAACAGGATAAAAACATTACTCATACCTATCATTACGCTCAAAGTCAGATGGAGGGGGCTAACCAGCAGACTATCACCACCATTCGCTTCGTTAACGAATACCTTGCAGCCCTGACAGATATAGGGCAAGAAGGCAGACAGCTCCTTGCAGATGTCAACAATCTGGAGAGTTTACGCATCATGGCTTTGAGCAAACTGGACGATTTAGCCCAGGAACAGGCAAAAGCCAGGCAGCGACTCGACGACCTCTACAACCAGTATGAGCAGGAACATCAGACTGCTATCAGACAGCTCGACCGTCAACGAGAATTGAACAACCGCTAAACCCTCAGATAAATTATGAAGGCGAAACTATGACAACCTCAGCCACCAGTACTACCATCCACTCATCAGCCTCAACACAGGTCGCCCAAACAGACCTGACCAAAGGTTTGGCCTCCTATACTGCCATTAGGCTCCAGTCTCTAGCCTCTATCGATCCCGTGGCAGGTATCAGCAGCCATGACAGCCCTATCATAAGCAGCTTAATCAAAGCCGGACACTCTTGGAAAAGTCTCCTTACCAAAGACAGTACCGCACTCATCAGAATCAATGACCAGCTTACTCAGGCAGACAAAACCGCAGCAAAAAACTTCCAATAAACAGAGGATCTGAAGAAACCGCTACGCCTCCTCATCTCACAATATGCCAATCTTTTTGATTGTGCCCACTAACCACCTGCCTCAGGTATCTTCTTCCTCAGGAAAGGTTTTACAGAGCGCACATTGCCAAAGCTGTGCGATATGATGGCAGAAAATCGGAGGCACATATGCAGGAATTCAGGAAGTCATCGAAGCTGGGCAACGTTCTCTACGACGTGCGTGGTCCCGTGGTGCAGGAAGCTGCCCGCATGGAAGAAGACGGTAAAAAGATACTCAAACTCAACATAGGCAACCCCGCTACTTTCGATTTCACTGCCCCCGACGAGGTCATCCATGACATGATGAGCAACCTGACAGACAGCGAAGGTTATTCTGATTCCCGGGGCCTTTTTGCTGCCCGCAAAGCCATCATGCAGTACTACCAGCTCAGGAAAATTCCTAACCTTGACATCAAAGATATCTATACCGGCAACGGAGTGAGCGAGCTCATCAACCTGGCTATGCAGGCCCTCTTAGATGATGGCGACGAGATTCTCATCCCTGCCCCTGACTACCCTCTCTGGACTGCCTGCGCCACTCTAGCCGGAGGCAAGGCCGTCCATTACCTGTGCGATGAGCAGTCTGATTGGAATCCCGATCTGGCAGATATGGAAAAGAAAATCACCGATAAAACCAAGGCCATTGTTGTTATTAACCCCAACAATCCTACAGGGGCGGTCTATCCTCAAGAAGTTCTGGAAGGAATTGTCAATCTGGCTCGCCGCCACCATCTGATGATTTTCTGCGATGAAATCTATGACCGTTTAATTATGGACGGATTCCAGCACACATCCATCGCTGCCCTGGCTCCTGATCTTTTCTGCGTCACTTTTTCCGGCCTGTCCAAATCCCACATGGTAGCTGGCTTCCGGGTGGGCTGGATGGTTATCAGCGGAAACAAAAACCTGGGCCGTGACTACATGGAGGGCATCAATATGCTGTCCAATATGCGTCTGTGCTCCAACGTTCCAGCCCAGTCTATTGTGCAGACGGCTCTGGGCGGCTACCAGAGTGTGCAGGAGTACCTGGTTCCGGGAGGCCGCATTTATGAGCAGAGAGAATGCATCTACAAACTCCTGTCCGATATTCCTGGAATCAGTGTAGTTAAGCCCAAGGCTGCTTTCTACATTTTCCCCAAAATAGATGTGAAAAAATTTAATATTACCAGCGATATGCAGTTTGCTTATGATTTTCTCCATACCAAGCAGGTCCTGGTTGTTCAGGGAACAGGTTTTAATTGGCCTCGGCCTGATCACTTCCGCATAGTCTACCTGCCTCACAGGCGAACGCTTAAGACGGCCAGCCAAAAACTGGAGGATTTCCTCTCTTCCTACCAGCAGTAATATCAACAATAATATCAACAATAACTTGCGGCAAGTTTATGGGGCCCCACTATCAGGTGAGACCCCATAAAACCCAGAGGTTTCGTTATCTCTATAAGGAAGCCTTACAGGGATCAGCAGAAAAGGACTGGTCACTATATGTAAGCTATGTAGATATTGTAGCTTACATTTTTGCCTATCAGTAGTTATTAGCGCCAGGACCTTCAAAATGGACAGTAAAACCACGCTCATAATGAAGGAACATATTTGCCCCATACCGATCCACATCACGGTGGGTAAAGAGCATACGAATGGCAAACGCTGTTTGCACATTGTAGGGCAGATCCCGGAAAGCCTTGTGGGCGTCCCAGTTAGGAGGAGCAATGGCCTGGTCAGGGACATAAGCATAGCCGTAACCATCTTCGTTGACATAGCCCATGAAAGGCAAGTCCCATGCATTATGATCGGTTAAAGCTTTCTTGTAATCCTCAACTTGAGCAAGCTCTTCATCGGTAATGCCAAAACGCTTGGCAACTTCATTGGCGGCTGCAGTCTTAGCCGCAGCATCATCCTTGAACAAAGCCGTATTAACAATGATAGTCTTATCGTTTTCCACAAACACTCCTTCCGCTTTGTAAGATGTTTCGTGGATGCGCATCCACCGCTGATGATCATCATCATCCTCGATGAAACGCATACTGTAAGATTAGCATATTTTGGACTGGGGGTAAAAACGTTTCATTTTTTTGCCTTCAGGCAGACTAGCTTTCAGACAGACTGAGAGAAGAATTACTGAGCGGTGTATCCTCCATCGCAGACGAACTCGCTGCCTGTAGAGAAGGAAGATTCATCAGAAGCCAGGAAAACAGCCATATTAGCTACTTCCACTGCCTCACCCAGCCGCTTAACCGGGTGGAGTGAAACCAAATGATCCAACATCTCAGGATGAGAATCAATCATAGGGGTATGAATATATCCAGGATGAATAGTATTGATGCGAATATTGTACCCTTTGCGGGCGCAATCTAGGGCAGCGGACTTGCTCATAATGCGCACAGCTCCCTTGGAAGCATTATACGCAAACAGATCCGGGTCTCCAATCAAGCCTTCAATAGAGCTGAGACTAATGATGGAACCACCATGATCTTTCATATTCTCAATGCCGTATTTCATCCCCAGCATCATACCGTCCAGATTGATAGACAGGAGATGATGCCACGATTCCATAGTGGTCTGCTCAATATCCTCGAAGGTAGCTATTCCGGCGTTGTTCATAACCACATCTACCCTGCCGAACTTCTTCCTGGTCTGAGCAAAAACATGCAGCCATTCATCTTCCTTGGCAACATCATGATGAATATAGAAAGCGCTGTCACCCAACTTTTCAGCTTCGGCCTGACCATTGGCGTCGTCAATATCGGTCATGACAACCTTTGCGCCTTCTTCAATAAATCGCTGAGCGCTTGCCAATCCAATGCCTTTTGCTGCACCGGTGATAATTGCTACTTTGTCATCTAAGCGTCCCATAAATACTCCTTTGTCTGGGAAACTTGCGATCCGTAATTTTTTCATCTTTGCTGGTTATACGAAATCTTTGCTAGCTTTGCCAGTCGCAGATTTAACCCAGCTGACTACAACGGACTTTTCTATTGTATCTCAAAAAACTCAATTTTTCTCTTACAGGTAAAAAGAGGAAGTCTGCGCAAGGGACAGAGTTAAGAATATCAGATGGGCACATCAGAGCTGATGCCTTAATTGACTTCGCTCTCTGGGCTCATACCAATCTATAACCGCGATGTTAGGAGTATAAATTATGGCTATGTTACCGGCATTGTTTGATGATCCTCTCTTCGAGGATACCTTTGATGACTGGTTTGATGATCCTTTCTTTGCCCGTATGCGTAGGGCAGCTCTGGGCCTGAACCCTGGCGACAAAAATGCTGATGACAAGGATAACAACCGTCATCACGGCCACGGCTTTGGCCTGGTCCCGGCGAATTTCGCTTCGTCTAACCTGATGCGCACTGATGTCCGCGAGAACAAGGACAGTTATGATGTTAGCATTGATATGCCAGGCTTTAAGAAAGATGACATATCTATTGAATTGAATGACGGATATCTGACCGTATCGGCTCACAAAGACGAAACTCACCAGGAAGAATCCAAGGATGGCAACAACGCTGACAGCACTGACAAAGACAGCAACGACAAGGCTCAGGATGGCAAATGGATCCGCCGCGAACGTTACGTTGGCACCTGCTCCCGCAGCTTTTATGTGGGAGATAAAGTCACAGATTCTGATATCCATGCCCAGTACACAGACGGTACGTTGAATCTGCAGATAGCCAAGGTTGAGCCCGAACCACAGGTAGAGCAAAAGCATACTATTGCCATTGAAGGATGAGGCTAAGAAGCTGACAAGGAAGGCCGCCATCAACAGACCAAAGGAAAAATATAGGGTCTGGAAAAGGTAAAATCTTAAAGACCATAAATAAATAAGGTCCCTGAATAGTCCAGCTCACGTTCTGCTGGAACCGTTCGGGGGCCTTATTTTATTTTATTTTTATTGCGCTGGTTTTGGCCGTTAAAGCAGACTTTGAGCAGCAGCGAGAAAGAGGGGAATAAGGCCGCAGATCATCACAGGAATCATTGCAAGGCCTACCCAGGCATAAGGCTCAGCTCGGCGGGAAGTGCGAGCAGACGGTTGGGCCTGAGCAGGAGCAGACCGATCGGTAGAACGCTGAGTCCGGTCATGAAGCTGATGATTTTCATCTTTCACCCAAAGGGCGCTGACTCCCATAACCGCAATAAGCAGCACCGCTGCCAGCAGGGTCGCGCAGAAAGAGAAAAGCGGATGTACAGACCAGAAGGATCCCAATCCTCTGGGCGAAGGAAAAACACCCCAGCCCGATGCAAGGAATCCCATGGCCCCACTCATCAACGTAGTCGACAGAGAAGCAATTAAATGTCTGCGTTCCTTGCGCAGAAGCTCAACCAAAAAAGCCGCAATTACCATGATGGCAGCAGCAATTCCCATGATGCGCAGCCAAACCGGTGGAGTAAGCGCGACCATGGAAGAGACCAGGCCAGCCAAGACCATAAAGACAGCGGACAGGCGCGGAGGCAAAGCCGTTTGTGCAGTCCGTCCAAAAGGATAAAAATATACAAAAACCAAGGTAACCATGCAGGCGGCAACAGCAGTAAAAATGCTGAAAGGCCCGCGGCCAACAGTCAGGTAGCGCAAAATCACCATGCAGATCATGATGACAAAGGCCAAGCCATGAGTGGAGCCAACGCTCATATTTTTATGGTTGTTCTGGTCATTTCCGCGGCCTGATGGTAATGCTGATAATACCGCAGCATCGTCTGTTGTCGTCAAGAAACCTCCCGGAGGGTAGATAGTTACCAGTTTAATGCATTGTCTGGTCTCATGAACACCGTCGGCCAAGCCGAAGGACTCTTCCCTTATTTCTTCCTTATTTCCCGCGTATACTAAAAATTATGATTAGGAAGTCGGCATCGAAACCAAAAAATGCGGAAAAAAATACAGGACAACAGCCAGGAAAGCAAGTAAAAAAATCCGTTCAAAAACGCGCAGAAAAATCAGAGCGCCGGCTAGAGAGCCGGAAAGCCTTGCGCCAGCGGATGCACAGGGAGTACGACATCCTGCGCCAGGTTTATCCTCATCCCCAGTCTGCTCTTAACTTCCGCAATGCCTTTGAACTTCTTATTGCCACTATGATGAGTGCCCAAACCACCGACGTTCAGGTCAACAAAGTTACTCCCGAGCTCTTTAACCGCTACCCCACTCCCCAGGCATTGGCTCAGGCTCATGTGCAGGATGTGGAACAAATTATCAGAACTATTGGCTTTTTCCATACTAAAGCTCAGCGGGCAATCATGATTGCCCACGAACTGCTTACCCGCTTTGACGGCCAGGTTCCTGCCACCATGGAGGAACTGACATCTCTGCCAGGAGTGGGAAGGAAGACTGCCAATGTAGTTTTGGGCAACGCCTTTGATCTGCCAGGATTCCCGGTTGATACCCATGTAATTCGGGTAACAGGCCGACTCCACTGGAGAAGTGATTGGAGGACAGCCAAGGGCGATCCGGAAAAAATCGAGACAGAAATCACAGCTGCTTTCCCTCCCTCAGAATGGAAAGACCTAAGCCACAGGCTCATCAACCTGGGCCGGGATACCTGCCATGCCCGCAAACCCGAATGCCTAGTCTGCCCTGTGCGGGAAAGCTGTCCCAGTTTTGGGCTCTTTATATGAGTCCTATCAGCACTATCAAAATACAATGCAAGGATACATGCAAGTCCATCCGCGGATTCTGCTGCCACTTTTCCTGCCATAGGGCAAAAGACAGGCTACACTGGGTATCATGACATCTTCCTCACCGCGCAACCCGAACGAGTCTTCAAAGCAACCGATGGACTCCGAAACCAGGCAGGGCACTGGTAATACCAGGTTTTCCCCGGGGAAAAAACATTACGGGCATAAAGAGTGGCATAAAGAGTATAGAGGGCATAATCCGCTGCTTGAAAAGAAAACAACCCCTGGTCAATGGGCACTATTCTTAGTTATTGTTCTGGTCACAAGCCTGGTCGCCTCTCTTGTCTATAGCTATACGGTCACGGGGAGCATCAGCCCATCATCTACTTTTTCCGCTCTGCTGGGCAAAAATAGAAAAGCCGGGAATACTCCTGTCGCTGTCGGAGTCAGCTCTGTGCCTGAAAATCTCAATTTGGCCTCCAGCAGCGATGATGCTGTCAGCCAGGCTTTGCTGGGCAACGTCTATCAACCCTTGCTCCAGCGGAAAAAAACGACCAACTCAGTAGAAGCCTCTTCTGATCTGGTCAGCTCCTGGACTGTAGACAAAGCCGGTCTCATATATACTTTTGAGATCAAAAAAAGAGTCTACTTTTCTAACGGCCAGGAAATGACAGTCAATGACATTATCCGCTGCCTGCAAACCGGAGTTAAGAATAATTATCCAGGTTACAGCAGCTTAAAAAATGCTCGTTCTGTTACTTCCTCTGCTGGTGCAGCCTCCACTAAACTCATTATTACCCTTTCCAGCCCTCAGCCGGATTTACCTTGGCTCCTGGCAGGTCGGATGGGAATTGTTTACGGGCAGGAAACTTCCCAGGCATCAGGGACGGGGCCTTTTACCATTGGAAATTTCAAGAAAGGCTCCAGCCTGGACCTGGAAGCAAGAAGGGATCATCAGTACCAGAGATCGAACCTGAGCAAGGTAACTTTACGGGCTTACCCCTCTCAAGACAAAGGATTTCAGGCTGTTCATACAGGGGATATAGACGCCTATGTGCCTTCAGGCCCGGTCAGTATCGCCACCATTGCAGAAGCTAAGAAAAATGGAACTGCTGTGGACATAGCCGACACCGGGACTCGGGTTGCCCTGGCCTTCAATGAATCAGCTGATTCTATCTTCTCCGAACAGCATGCCCGGGAGGCCTATCGGGATATCATCAATAGGAATGCCCTGATATCGGCTTTAGGCTACCAGGCTTCTGCTCTGGCTGGGCCTATCCCCTCAGTCGATCCAGGATACCAGGATTTGAATAAATTTTATCCACAAAATATACCCAGCGCAAAAAATAAACTCTGGTATTTTGGTTTCACGTCAAGCACCCTGGTTTATCCTCAAAGCATGGGCCCCCGCATTGGGGAAATCCTCAAAAAGCAATGTGCTCTGGCAGGACAATCAGTTACAGTTCTCATGCTCAACGACAAGGACTACCACCAAAGGGTAGAAAAAGACAAAAACTTTGATATGGCCCTGGTCAGATACACCGGTAGCCACGACCTGGGAACCCTGGTTGATCCTGACTATTTTATTTCATACACCGATTCAATCACCGATGAAAACTGGGCAGCCACCTCCAGCGCATCCTCAGACGCCGCCTATATCAAGGGTTTAACCAAGACTGCCGCCAGACTTGCTCAGAAGGCTGCCTTTGCCTGGCTGTATCAGGAAAAATCAGCTATCGCCCGCAAGCCTTCTTTAAGCGCAATTAGTACCACATCTCCCCAGTCCTATCTGCCCCTCTGGTCTGGTCTTCAGACGATAGATTAGAGGCTCTTCAGACGACCTAGTTTTAGGGCATGTCAGCACAAAAACGTAGAATTCACATTATGACTGACACGAGCAAAAGCATTGAAAATATTGATGAGACAACCCATGCGTCAAGCCCTGAAACCGAATCAGTGAAAGCCGACCTGGCTCCTCTGCCCGACAGGGCCGGAGTCGAGGGCCTAGAGGAAAAATGGACCCGTCGCTGGGAAGAAGAAGGAACCTACAAATTCCGCAATACCAGTGATCGCAAGGCTGTCTATTCTATTGATACCCCTCCTCCTACCGTGTCTGGTTCTCTCCATGTCGGTCATGTTTTTTCATACACTCATACTGATATTATCGCCCGGTTTAAGCGAATGCAGGGTTTTGATGTCTTCTATCCCATGGGGTGGGATGATAATGGGCTCCCTACTGAGAGACGGGTACAGAATTATTACGGAGTTCGGGTTGACACATCCCTCAAGTATGACCCTGATTTCAAGCCACCTTTCGAAGGGACAGAGGGGAAGAAGATCCAGGCGAAGGATCAGGTGCCCGTCTCCAGACAGAACTTCATTGAACTGTGTGAAAAGCTGACCGCCAAAGATGAAAAACTCTTCGAAGATCTATGGAGAACTTTGGGATTGTCAGTAGACTGGTCTCAGACCTATCACACCATTGGCGACCATCCCAGACGGGTGGCCCAGAAGGCCTTTCTGCGTAATCTTGCCCGGGGAGAAGCCTATCAGCAGGATGCTCCCGGACTGTGGGACGTAACTTTTCAGACTGCTGTGGCTCAGGCTGAGCTGGAAAGCCGCGAGTACGACGGATTCTATCATAAAATCGCCTTCCATTGTGAAGACGGAACCCCCCTTTATATTGAAACTACGCGACCCGAGCTCCTGCCTGCCTGCGTTGCACTGATCGCCCACCCCGATGATGCGCGATACCAGAAGTATTTTGGCCACCATGTTTATTCTCCCCTCTTTAAGGTAAAAGTCCCTGTAGTAGCACATCCTGCAGCTGAAATGGACAAGGGTGCCGGTATTGCCATGTGCTGTACTTTTGGTGACGTGACAGATGTTCAGTGGTGGCGCGATTTAAAGCTCCCCACCCGGTCAATTCTTCAGCGGAACGGCCGGCTGATTATGGAGACTCCTGACTGGATTGAGGATTCAGAAGGACGAAGCAATTTTGCTCATCTGGCTGGAAAGACCACTTTCTCTGCCCGTAAAGAAATCGTTGATCTTCTGCACGAATCTGGCGATATGGATGGAGAACCCAGGCCAACCAAACGTATGACCAATTTTTACGAAAAAGGCGATAAACCCTTGGAAATCGTGACCTCCCGCCAGTGGTATCTGAAAAATGGAGGAACAGATGCAAAGATTCGGAAGGATTTAATTGACCTGGGCAGGCAACTCGATTTTCATCCGGATTTTATGCGGGTGCGTTATGAAAATTGGGTAAATGGGCTCAACGGTGACTGGCTAGTCTCCCGGCAGCGATTCTTTGGAGTTCCCTTCCCTCTTTGGTATCCTATTTCGCAATCTGGAGCTGTGGATTACGCTCATCCCCTGACTCCGACTGAAGATCAACTCCCAATTGATCCCACGACCGACGTTCCTGAAGGATATAAGGAAGATCAGCGGGATCAGGCTGGTGGCTTTACTGCTGAAAAAGATATTATGGACACCTGGGCAACCAGCTCCCTTACCCCTCAGATTGTTACCCGCTGGGAAGAAGCGGGGCAAGAAAACCAGGCAATCTTTAACGCTACCTTCCCTATGGATCTGAGGCCTCAGGGACAGGATATTATTCGTACCTGGCTCTTCAGCTCTATGGACCGGGCGTATTTGGAAAATCACCAATTGCCTTGGACTCACACTACTCTGTCTGGCTGGATTCTGGATCCTGACCACAAGAAAATGAGTAAATCCAAGGGAAATGTGGTCGTCCCCTCAGAACCGATTGAAAAATTTGGAGCTGACGCAGTGCGCTACTGGGCCGCTTCTGCCCGACTGGGGACTGACGCTGCATACGAAATTAGCCAAATGAAAATTGGCCGCAGGCTGGCTATTAAACTCCTGAACGCCACAAAATTCGCCCTGTCCATAGGCCGGGAAGACGCCAATCATCACGTCGGACAATCTGCCCGGACAACCTGGAAATTCTCTGATGTAACTGTCGCCTTGGATCGGTCGGTAATGGCTGCCCTAGCTTCTGTCATCGATACAGCCACCGAAGCTCTGAATGCCTATGATCATGCCAAAGCCCTGGAAATCATTGAAACCTTTTTCTGGCAGTTCTGCGATGACTATATTGAACTTGCAAAGAACCGAGCTTACGGCACGGCCAAAGCCACAGGGAAAGTACCGACGAAGGAAGAAGTTTTGTCCGCTCGCACCACTCTAGGTCTGGTTTTGGATGCATTTGCTCGCCTTCTGGCTCCCTACCTTCCTTATGCCAGTGAGGAAACATACAGTTGGATGCATGAAAACGGCGGTTCAGTTCACAGGGCTGCTTGGCCGGTTTCGACCCCCTACAGGATTGCAGCTGCGGGTGCCGATCCGGCTATGCTTCAGTGGTGTGGTGATGCTCTGGCTGCCCTGCGTAAAATTAAGTCCGAGAATAAGGTCTCCATGAAGACACCGATCCTCAGGGCAACTTTGTCGATAAACGGTTCGGCTCAGAGCACATCAGCCCAGGGAACATCGACCCAAGGAGCATCAGCCCAGGGAACATCATCAGCCCAGAGCACAAATGAAGCGAATGAGGGCCAACAGGAGAACAGCAACCATTCAGTCCCTGCCTCTCCCGCCGATTTTGTTCGCTCTGCCCTGGTTGACATAGCCGAAGCAGGTCATGTCACCGGACCGATTACTATCGTTTCTGCCCAGCCAGCGGCCGATGCTGTTCCTGAAGATGTCAATAGTGTTGCTAAGGCCGACACTGCTGGTGGCGCAAGCGGTTCTGAGTCTGAAAAGCAAAATCCTGTTCTCGTTATCAGCAGCGAATTAGGTGAAGCTCCCAAGAAAGAACCTCGAAAGAAGTAAATCTTCCTTAATTCTCTTCATCTTCGGCTCTTCTGGTGCACTAAAATCTCATGTGCGGTATGTGTGGGGTTTCTGTGTGGGATCTCGTTCAATCCTCGAGACTCCACACATACCAAAAAGTACCATTTATCGTATCTTATCGTGCTCCCTCAGAACGCTCTTGTTCTTTTGCCTTTTCCCTGACCATCTTCACATAGGCAAGAGCAATCGAAGGATTCAACCCATATTCTTCAGCTACATGTAGCATGTCTTCTTCCTGTGCTCTTTCACGATCAGGATCAAAAGCATCGAGATGATGTTCTGCTTTCAATTCGCCTACCAACTTAGTCACGGCAAAACGCTGGGCTAGCAACGCTATGACCTGATGGTCAATATCGTCAATGCGGCAGCGACAAGTATTCAATTGGAAATTCACTTGGGAAGCATATGAATTTTCAGCTTTTTCCATCATATTTACGAATGTACACCGTAGTCAGAATGGATTTTATCCATACCCTCTTCCTGCACGACCAGACCGATACGAGTTATAGCGAACCACCCCTCACCCAACTGCACTATACGAAAAATAAAATGGCAAAAAATAGCCAAAATAAAATTCTACCGATACAGTTGGGTGAGGGGTGGTGGGGAAATAACCATGATTTTATCAATCAAAGTCCCGCACTCCAAAATTATAAAATTTTACGTAGTGCATTTTTATAATTTTAATACCTTATTTGACAACAAAACTCGCTGGAACAGCATTACTCATAAAATTAAAATTATTGCGAAAGGGGACATTCACATGAAAAAGTATATTGAGACCATAAAAATCATTTGATAAATTTTGTAAGAAAGCAAAACACGCAAGCAAGCACTTCCACTCATTGACGAGTGGCTGAAAACAGTGTCTAAACAGTATCTAAATACGCCCTAAATGTCATCAAGGCAGCCTAAGACGCAACGACGAGATCCAAGTGGAAGGACACAAAAGGGAAAGATTTGGAAAAAGGAAATAAGGGGGAATAATAAGAAGGCGATAATACGGCGACAATAAGGTAATAATAGGGGGAAAGCCGATCCCCACGAAACACGGGGCCCCGGCTCACCGGCTCTTACTTTTCACACTCACCAGACTCGTCAAACTCGTAAGACGGAATCGCCATCAGAATAGGCCTCATAGCAGAACATGGTGCGCCATTCTTCCTAAGAAATTCTTCCTAAGGAGTTACCTCTGAGAGATTCCTGGAAGAGGACTCTCTCAGAGGTAACTCCTATCTTGTCTCGGCTTAATTTAATTTGAGGTAGACCCCTGAGCCATCAAGGCCAAGAAGTCTCGATTAGACTTGGTCTGCTTGAGGCGGGTGACAATCTGCTGGTAAGCCGCCTCGGGCTCAAGCCCGCCCAAAGCACGGCGAAGTCGGTAAATAATAGCCAGTTCTTGAGGAGCGGTGATGAGATCTTCACGGCGAGTGCCTGAAGCATTGAGATCTATAGCCGGGAACATACGCTTTTCAGCAAGATCACGCGATAGGCGAAGCTCCATGTTGCCGGTTCCCTTAAACTCTTCGAAAATAACCTCATCCATCTTGGACCCGGTTTCCACCAGAGCCGATGAGATGATAGTCAGTGAACCTCCATTTTCAATGTTGCGGGCAGCGCCAAAGAACTTCTTAGGCGGGTACAGAGCTTGAGCATCTACACCACCAGAAAGAATACGCCCTGATGCAGGTTGAGCAATGTTGTATGCGCGAGCCAAACGAGTCATAGAATCCAGAAGAACTACAACGTCCTGCCCAAGCTCAACCAGGCGCTTTGCCCGTTCGATAGCCAGCTCAGCAACTGTGGTATGATCTGTCGCAGGTCGGTCAAAGGTGGAAGAAATTACTTCGCCCTGAACAGTTCGCTGCATATCGGTCACCTCTTCAGGACGTTCATCCACCAGAACGACCATAAGATGAACCTCAGGATTATTGGCTGAAATTGCGTTGGCAATTTCCTGCAGGGTGATGGTCTTGCCGGCCTTAGGAGGAGAAACAATAAGGCCACGTTGCCCCTTACCGATAGGGGCAAAGAGATCAATGACCCGACCAGTGAGTTTATTTTGCACAGTCTCCATTTTCATCCGCTCATTAGGGTAGAGCGGAGTGAGCTTGGCAAACTGCGGCCGGGCAGCTGCGTCCTCAATACTCATTCCATTGATGGATTCCAAGGTCTGCAAGGGAACAAACTTCTGCCTCTTATTGGGTTTTTCTCCTTCGCGTTGGGGACGAATATAGCCCCTAACTGCATCGCCTTTGCGCAGACCATATTTTTTGACCTGGCCCATAGACACATAAACATCACTGGGGCCGGGGAGATATCCACTGGTGCGCACAAAAGCATAGGACTCGAGAATATCGACTATACCAGCTACAGGAACCAGTGTTTCCTGCTGTGGCTCCTGCTCTTCGTGAGTATTAACCCGATTCTGGCGGGCAGAACGATCTCTGTCATTTTCCCGATCGAGGCGTTCAGCCCGATCCGTCCGGTCAGTCCGATCCGTCCGGTCAAAACGATCCTGACGATCCTGACGATCAGTGCGACTGGTTCGATCCTGATTATCATAGCCATTCCCAGCACGACTCTTACGGTTCCGACGATCCTGTTGTTCGGAGCGGAAACGCGCAGGAGTTTCCTCATGAGTTTGGCGTGCTGACCGATCGTCACGGTAGTCACCAGAATCTTTTCCTCCTGATGTCCTGCGATTGTCTCCTGCTAGCTTGGATCTATCAGGAATTGCTGCCAGAAGATTATCCAAATCTGCATTCAGCTGGGCCAGGCGCTCATTTTCCGGGAGATCCTGATTTGTTGACTTATTCTGAGAATCCCCACTTTCTGCTGCCCGCCTGCGACGGCCATCACTGCTACCAGCACTGCTCTTGCTACCGGCATTGCTGCCAGCAGATTCGTGATTGGAATCAGCAGAAGCGGTTGTATTGGTGCTGCTGAGAACATCAGGAAGCTGCAAATCCAGACCACTGAGGGCAGAAGATTCCTGCTCTTCCTGAGGATGAGAAACACGCACCCGGGGACCGGTACCATACCGGCTGTCAGAATAGGTATTCCGCTTGCGTCCCCGCGGCTTATCTCCACGGCGGAAAGATTGATCTCTGGAAAAAGTTTTGTCTTCTTCCAGCTGCTGTCCCCTACCCTCTTCCAAAAAAGTCTGAGAGGCCTGAGTAGACTGAGCGGATTGAGGAGTCTGCGTAGACTGGGCCGACATAGCCTGTTTTGCTTCGATAGATGACACCGCCTCGCTGCGTGCATTCTCAATTGCGGCAATCAGCTGCGCTTTGCGCAGTGCAGTAATACTTTTTAACCCGGCTTTTTTCGCAATCTCGCGCAGCTCAGGTAATTTCATGCGAGAAAGATCCTGGCTCTGTGGCACTTGATCAACCTTTCATTGTTCGAATATTCGCACCCACATAGTGAAGCTTTAAAGACTTCAGACTTTATGCGGTATGGATGACTTATCAACAGAGATATCTGCCTTAAGATTATCTTCATTAAATCAGATATTCGCCGATAAATCTGCCAAAATCGTTGGCTTGAATAGTTTTACTATAAAGCAAACTCCCGACTATGAGGCACGGAGGGTCATCCGACGGAAGAAAAGGAAGAGACTGAAGAAACGAAAGAAACGAAAGAGACTGAAGCAGGAGAATGGATGCAAAGAGGGAGGAACAAAAGTGGAGGGGAGGAGGAAAGCACTCTGCGGAGGTATTCTGCGGAAACATTCTGCGAAAAGGAGATAAGATAAAGCCTCCTGCTGCCTAATTAATTTCAGATTCGAATTAATTCCAGATAAAAATCGAACCAGCACAGACAGCAGGAGGTACAGTGCGCCATAACATAATCCACAGGAGGAGAGAGAAAGCAAAGGCTGTCTGTCAGTCCTCCTGCTGAATTCTAACGGCGATGGGCGCGATAGAACTGAATCAGCGCCTGGGTAGAAGCATCCTGAGCGGCCAGAGCATTATCGTCTTTGGAAATAGCAGGAGTGATCTGCTTAGCCAGGACTTTGCCCAGCTCAACACCCCACTGATCGTAGGAGTCAAGTCCCCAGACAGTGCCTTCAACCAGGGTAATGTGCTCATAAAGGGCAATCAACTCGCCTAAAGCGAAGGGAGTCAACGCATCGCCAAGGATAGAAGTAGTCGGACGGTTACCGGAAAAAACGCGGGCAGGAACAATAGCCTCAGCTGTACCTTCTGCCCGGACTTCATCAGCAGTCTTGCCGAAGGCCAGAGCACGGGTCTGAGCCAAATAATTGGCCAGGAAAAGCTCATGCACATCCTGGTCCCCGTCCTTGGTGGGATTAGGGGTATTAGCAAAAGCAATAAAATCAGCAGGAATCAAACGGGTTCCCTGGTGAATCAACTGATAGAAAGCGTGTTGACCGTTGGTGCCAGGCTCTCCCCAGAAAATCTCACCAGTCTGATAGGTAACCGGAGTCCCATCCCAACGAACAGACTTACCGTTGGACTCCATAGTCAGCTGCTGCAGATAGGCAGGGAATCGGCTCAGATACTGGTCATAGGGCAAAACAGCGTGAGAGTGAGCACCGAAGAAGTTGACATACCATACATTGACCAGGCCCATCAGAGCAACCACATTCTGCTCCAGAGGAGTGTTGGCAAAATACTCATCAATAGCATGGAAACCTTGAAGGAACTTATCGAAGTTCTCAGGACCC
Source organism: Scardovia inopinata JCM 12537 (assembly GCF_001042695.1). Classification (NCBI taxonomy): domain Bacteria; kingdom Bacillati; phylum Actinomycetota; class Actinomycetes; order Bifidobacteriales; family Bifidobacteriaceae; genus Scardovia; species Scardovia inopinata. Next base: position 1,586,995 of record NZ_AP012334.1, read on the forward strand.
AAAACTACGGCCAGGGAGGTGCCTACGGCAGAATCCACAGAATAACGGCCGCCAACCCAATTCCAGAAACCAAAAGCATTAGCAGGATCAATGCCGAAGGCCTCAACCTTATCAAGAGCGGTAGAAACAGCCACAAAATGCTTGCGGATGGCATCGGCATTCTGCTGGGCAGAACCATCGACAGCACCCTTGTTCTTGAGAGAATTTAGGAGCCAGGAGCGAGCGCAGCGGGCATTAGTCAGGGTTTCCAGGGTAGTAAAGGTCTTGGAAACAATGATGAAAAGGGTTGTTTCAGGATCCAGATCCTTGGTCTTTTCAGCCAGATCGTTAGGATCAATGTTCGATACATAGCGGGCAGAAATACCTGCATCAGCATAAACCTTCAAAGCCTCATAAGCCATATTGGGGCCAAGATCAGAACCGCCAATGCCAATATTGACAACAGTTTCAATTCTCTTGCCAGTTATACCGACCCACTCACCTGAACGGACCTTATTGGCGAAAGCATAAATTTTGTCCAGAACCTCGTGAACATCCTTCACTGTGTCCTGGCCATCAACAACATATTTGCCCTCATCTTCCCTGGGGCGACGCAAAGCAGTGTGGAGCACAGCCCGGTCTTCCGTATTGTTGATATGAACACCGGTATACTGGTCACGGATTCGCTGTTCAAGACCCACCTCGCGGGCGAGATTAACCAGTAGCCGCACTGTTTCATCGGTAATCAGGTTCTTGGACAGATCAAAATGCAGATCACCTGCTTCAAAACTCAGCTTCTGCACACGCTGAGGATCCTGAGCGAACCACTGACGCAAGTTAATGCCCTGGCCCTGCAGGTTGGTAAAATGCTGCTGCAACTGAGCCCAAGCCTGGGTCTTTGTAGCATCTACTGGAGGATTAATGGCCATTATGGCTTTCCCTTTCCTATTGCTATTGTTATTGCGCAGCCCACAGCGGCTGCCCTACGCAGCCGGCTCAGCCATCATCATGAGCCATCATGAGCTGCCCGGTTACTTTTACTATTTTATAAGGTTTAAAGGACACTCGCCTTGACAGAAAAATCACTTTTTTGGTGGATTTTTAAGGATTTCGGATATTTTTTTGACATCCTGAGCCGCAGATTTAGGCATGATTAAAAGAGCCTCCGGCGTTTCCACCACAACCATATCTTCCATGCCTATTAAGGCTATGGTTTTTTCCTGGCCGTTTTTCTCTTTGTCGGTTTCCCCCTTGTCGGGTTTTCCTGCAGCAGAGGAGCAGCTGCCCCGTAGGCTGCTGTCTTCCTGGACAACTATCAGATTGTGGGTTGAACCAAGGCTGATGATCCTGGGGCGGCAGCCGGAATCTGACATGGCCAGCAGCCGGTTATCATCCCCATCAACCGGAGGCACATAAGCAGACAGGGAGGCAAAATCACCAATATCGTTCCAGCCAAAATCCCCTGGAACCATAGCCACCCCAGACTCTCGCGAAATTGGCTCAGCGATGGCGTAATCAAAAGCGATCTTTTCAACCTGGGGCCATATTCGGGTTAATGCTTCTTCTTTCTGATCCTGGGGGCCATCCCACATGCGGGCAATTGCACTCACCTGATCGTACATGCGGGGCAAAAGCCGGTGCAGATCATCCAGCAAAGTTTTTGCCCGCATAATAAACATGCCGGCATTCCAGGCATACTCCCCGGTTCTGCAGTATTTCTGTGCCCGGGTAGCATCCGGCTTTTCCACAAATTCCTGTACTGCAAAAGCGTCTGGCGCACCAGCAACAGACCCCAGCGCCTGACCCTGGTGAATGTAGCCGAAAGCGGTGGAAGGATTCGTTGGCCTGATGCCTATGGTCGCTATATAACCGGCCTCTGCCAGGGCTGCTGCCTGAGCAAGTACCCGGGCAAATTCTGCCGGATCCGCAACCACGTGATCTGCCGCAAAGGAGCCAACAATAATCCTGTCACCATGCCTCCTGGCCAAAATTGCCGTAGCTAAAGCAATGGCAGCCATGGAGTCACGACCGGAAGGCTCTGCAACAATATTGGCTGGCCGAAGCTCTGGCAGCTGGGCACACACTGCTGGTACATGCCGGGAACCAGTGGATACTAAGATATTTTCCTGTGGGGTTACCATGCTCAGACGAGCAAAAGTGCTCCGCAGCATAGTCTTGCCGCTGGCAGTCAGGTCATACAGAAACTTAGGCCTGTCCGGCTGACTGAGCGGCCACAGGCGGGACCCTACTCCCCCAGCTGGAATGAGTGCATAAAAATTGGGGATATAGTGATTATTCTGTACAGCATATTCGCGATTAGCCGCAGGAACATTCTCGAAATTACCAGTGAAAACGTTGTCTACCATGCTTCTTACCACCTCAGCCATCGGGTATATCGAATAGATTTATTTTTCGTGAACCGTTTAAGGGGTTCTAACTTCCTTGGACTTATTCAGCACAACGAGTATGAAAATGCATTCATTAGAGCATACTCATAAAAACACATGTGCAGAAATCATACGCAGAAATCATACGGGTTTAACGCCCATCATAACAACAAGCATAGCAGCAAAATGTTCTATCCACCGCGCAGGAAAATATACACCACACAACCGCTTTATCTTTCCCCACCTTTGGCTCCTGCATTCGCATTCAGCGTTGCACTCTACTCCTTTCCTTACCTACAACCCTATCGACCTCATCTTCGACCTCGACTTTTTAAACTTCTCCATTCAACCCTGCACTCTCTGGGAAACGAACACTATTAAATTCCAAAAATGGCTACTTTACTGGAGTCCTTCGCATAAAAATGGGGAAAGTTGATAATACATTATCTTTCGATTCCCCTCCTAAAGAGGTTGATAGGGAAACAGGCCTCACCCAACTGCACAGTAAAAAAATTGAAACCTTGGAATTACGCCGATTCTTATTTTAATCTATGCAGTTGGGTGAGGCCTGTTTTCCTATCACAACAATTTTTGCCGAATTCAGGATCGGAGCACTGAGAAGCCAGTAATAGTTAACATAGTTAACAACCGACTGCTGAGGACTACTCAATGCACGCCTTTTCCTCAGTCGGTCTTTTAGTTCTTTTAGTATAAGTAGTCTAATCATGTCCATCTACAATTATAGTATTATTATTCATATTTGTTATCTTTATATTGGTTATATAGCATAGGAAGGGCTCAATATGCGAGATTATGAAGGCCAATTGTCAGGAGAAAATCAAGGGAATGCCGGGCAATCCTGGGGTCAGCAGACATCATCTTTAAATCACTCTTTTAGTTTTGAAGATCACTACAGAGTTATAAAAGTGCAAATAAATCCCAAAAATAAACTTTTTTCCGTTGAACCTTCCCCTCTACGGTTAACCGCAGTGGAAGACGTGATTAATGACCAGGCTGCTCAAGGATATAGGGTACACTCTTTTCATACTGAGCATGGCTGCACTTTAGCCGTAATCTTGTTTGAAAAAGTTCAGTGACTTTTCACAGATTCCCGGCCTTCTTAAACGAGCAGGACAAAATTTAAACAATATAAAAATATAAAGCGACATAAGGAAGGAAAGCGACTTAGCCCCGGCAATATCCATAATCCATAGCAGGATTCATACATAATCGGTAAACACGAGAAACATCCATTGTTTTAGCTAGGAAGTCATAAAGAAAAACAGTCCTCTACATCATCAGCACCATGCGCAACCGAAACATCAGCGTATCTGTCATACTCCAAACCATCAGCCAAATAAAAGCACTATACAAAGACGACTGGGAAACCCTCACAGTCAACTGTGACAGCACACCCTTCCTCAGCCAGAAACTCACCTAATCACCATTGAGAAATAGCCCGCTAGAAGTCGCCAAATACGTGGCCTGACGACTTTTAATAACTGTTGGTGGTTTATTTGTCCAGAATTTCATGGGAACCAGTTGCTACGAGCAGCAAAACTAATTCATCAAGGTCTAAACGATAAACAACCACCCAACCATCATAGGAATGCCCATAATTGCCATACCGAGAAGGATGAAACTCTCGATACCCTTTCCACCTACCCTGCAACGCATGATCCTTAATCCGCCGTAAAACCACTTCATCATGATCAACAATACCCCGCACACAAGGCTTTAAAACTTTAACCGGGAAATGCTTTTTAGCTAGCTTCTTCACCTGACGATTAAACAACCGGGTTGTTTTAATCTGCATCAATCCGGTCAATCCACTCATTGAAATCATCTAAAGTTCCCACAGTCTCTACCTGACCATTCTCAGCCTCCTTTTTCGCAGCCAATGCCTCGGGCGAATCCAAAAAACTCACAAGCTTAACCTCATTATTAGCAGCCTTAACTAACGATAAACGCACATATTCCGAAACAGTAAGCCCCTGTTTAGCCAAATTAGCCTTCGCTCGTTCGCTCACATCAGAAGTAACCCGAGTAGAAATAGTTTTATTTTTAATAACAGTAGTACTCATTATCATATGCTCCATTCAGTATGCTTACAATCGTACGACAATCCGTATACTCAACAACACGCCATAACTCACGCCAATGAAGAGTGGCATTGCATTCTTTTCAAGAAAGAAATATAGTAGCTCACTGTGTTATCCCATAGGTGCAACAACCAGACTGGTTAACCAGGTGTTATCTAAGGTGTATCGCATAATTATGAATTTTGTGAAGAAAACGTTGCCTCGATTTAAGAGTACTCCCCCTCAAATACGACATTTGGTGATGCTTCACTGTTTTAATCCCGCACATAATGCCGAGGATTTGATGGTGAAGTACTTTCCCGTAATCTGGTTCAAAGAAGCGGGCATACCAGACCACCAAATAGGGTAAACAAAGATTAAAATATCCGATCGAGTGATAACATCGCTATATTTCTTCGTTTCTGGATCATTCATTAAATCTCTTCTTCTATGCGTCTCATCGAAAAAAGCACCGGGTTGAAATGGTCACGATATAGGTCAATTACAGAAATTTCGTCAACATTTGCATTAGCATGCAGGCCTCTATTAACTGCATCATAGACAGCATGATTATATCCCTTGTCGTTCGGATATGCATAGATAAGAGCAACTTTCACATGTGTTATTCTAAAGCTCATGCATAATGATGTATATAAGTTCTGTTTCTAGCGGAAAACTCGCTCGTTTATGGTAGTAGGGTCAAGGGAGAGAACAATGGATAGCATCGACTGGTTTATTATCGCTCTCCCCTCCTCGAGGCAGGTATAACAGGCTGTCCTTACTGCTTATTGCCAGTGGTAATCATTCCCTACGGCAAGGAAAGATAAGTGGCCACCCGCAGTTATCTTGCCTCGTGGACTCTTCACGAACCTGACCAAAAGATGAATGCACAGTAACCTGGCACACTACAAAGCCGCAAGCTTTTTTAATATAAAGCCGATGACACTTCCCAGCGACACTTCTTGATGATTCTTTGATTTCTCAGTTGTGCCCCCTGTCGGATTCGAACCGACAACCCACGACTTAAAAGGACGCTGCTCTACCGTTGAGCTAAAGGGGCAACGAAACTATATTGTACAAGGGTAAGCAGAAATTCGCCACTCGGCGGGTCTTGCCTTTTGTCTCGCTATCCGTCTTGCCATATATTTTGTCATCTGTCTCGCCATCTAACTGACCTACCGATGGACAAAAGAATCACTGCTTATAGGTGGACCGCAGGACCAGAGTATCAAGCGGACCCACCTCGCACTGATCATCAACTGCCAGACGGTATGTCTTGGGCAGGGAAGAGTAGGGCCAAACATGCCCATCGCTGACTACAATCTGCCAGACCCCCGAATCAATATCACCCACCTGCTGAGACTGGTCTGTGGCATTGAAAATCATGACGTAAGATTCATTTTTCTTAGTGGTGTCAAAATATTCAAAAGCGACCAGCCCCGCGTCCTGCCTAAGTATGCGAACATGATGAGAAATCTGCTGATAGTCGGTCATTGACAGATAAGGACAAGTACGGCGGAAAGCAATCAGATCCTTGACATACTGAACACTACTGCGGAAATCCTCGCTGCGGGACCAGTCTATAGAATTGATTGTGTCAGGTGATTTGTAGCTGTTCTCAATCTTGTTTTTTGTCCTTAAGAACTCCTGACCCAACTGAATTTCAGGAATCCCTAAAGAGAGAAGGATCATGGACGTAGCCAAATTACAGCGTCTTTGCAGACGAGGCAGGCTTTCTCCAGGCAGGCTGATCGACAGCTTGTCAAAAAGGGTAAAATTATCATGAACCTCAACATACTGCACTCTTTGAGAAGCATCAAGGAAATAGTGAGGCTGATAATACCCGCCCAGCATTTCACTGGCGATAATTTTCTCCTGGCCCTGGCTGCCGGCCGCAAAGCCCGGCTTCTTAGCCTCAAAAGTGTCTCCTTTAATGGCATCACGCAAAGTATCGTTAAAGAAACTAATCCTGGGCAGGCGATGGGCATTGGTTTGAGAGGCGTGTAAAGTTAAGGGGAGAGCAGTGTTCAGATCCCAGCCCTCTCCCAGAATGGTCAAGGTGGGGTCAATCGCGTCTAAAGCCCTGCGGACAGCATTCATAGTGTCAATATCCAGATTACCCATGAGATCAAAACGAAAACCGTCAACATGGTAGGCAGTGGCCCAGTAGACTACAGAATCGACTATATATTTACGAGCCATGGTTCTTTCAGAAGCAAGGTCATTGCCGCAGCCGGTTCCGTTAGACATACTCCCATCCCTGTTTCTACGGAAGAAGTAGCCAGGAACGGTCAGCTGGAAAGGATGGGTTTCGGCATCGTATACATGGTTGTAAACCACATCCATGATGACCCGAATGCCCACCTTTTGGAAACTGTCTACCATCTGCTTCATTTCCAGAATACGGGAAGAAGGATTGGCAGGATCCGTCGAATAGGATCCTTCGGGGACATTGTAATTTACCGGATCATAACCCCAATTGTACTGGGTGCCAAAATCGCGGTGGATCTGAAGCTCATCTACCGTACCGTAATCATACATAGGCAGGATTTGAACATAGCGGATCCCCTGCGACAGGAGATAATCCAAACCAGTCGGGCTGCCTAAGGGGGTATGAGTTCCCCGCTGAACAGCCCCCAGAAAAGTACCCCTTAAAGGCCGCTCCACTCCGCTGGAATCAGAAATAGTGAAATCCCTGATATGCATTTCTACGATAGGATCGTGAGCCGCACCGGCATGATCAATGGTTCTGGATGCCCACAGGGAGCGCTCCCTGGGATGGACAGGAAAGCCATTCGGCCGCATGGACTGATCCGACAGAATAACAGATCGATAACCATTAGCAATGCAAGCCCGAGCATAAGGGTCAGGTGAAACAGTCCGGGCACCGTCCAGAAATTCAAGGGTGAAGTCATAGGCTTTGCCCTGGAGGTCTTCAGTTACCGTAGTCTGCCAAACCCCTCGGCTCTTCCTGGACATGGATACGGTCCTGTCAGCCAAAGCCATCTGATCGTACGACTCATAAATATTCAACTTTACTGAATAGGCGGTTGGCGCCCAGAGGGTAAAGCTTGTGCTGTCGGGCTGATAAAAATACCCCAGCTGACCAAAGTAAGAAAAGTTTTTATCGAAAGCCTTCCCGAAGACCCCATCCAAAGCTTTGGATAACAGCTGTCCCTGACAGCGCGTCTGAGCCACCTGGCTGATTCGTTTTTTCACCTCGTCGCGAGTGAGACTGGTTTCGCTCGAGTTACTCATGCTCTTATACCCCCCATTATTGACCTGTACAAGTTTAATACCCATCAAGTTTAATACCCGTATTTGAAGATAGTTTGGGCATGTATGAATTTTCGCTGTGAGTATGACCTCATAAAAGTACAACCTCATAAAACTTCATAAAACCCCATAAGAGTCCGACTACCCTACCCCAGGAGCAGGGAAATAATAGCAATAATGATGGGAGAGGCTGCAGTAGTGACAAGAATCCCATCGCGAGCGAAGGCAATTCCTGCGTTATATTGAGAGGCATAATTATAAATATTCTGCCCTGTGGGCAGAGCAGCCAAAACCACACATCCATACAGAACAGTTCCTCTAAAGCCCATGAACCAGGCAAGGAGGAAAGCAATAGTGGGCATAACCAGCAGTTTCAGCACCGACACAGTCACGGTGGCAGCTCTATTGGATTCTTTCCTCATAGGCCGGCTGCCGTGCAAAGACACGCCGAAAGCCATAAGAATCATAGGGACGGCACACTGACCAATCATGGAAATGGGCTGGATGATGAAGGTTGGAATGATGTAGTGTCCGGCAGACTCGCTGATAGCTGATATGGCAATACCTCCCAGAGACCCGATCAAAAGCGGCTGGCGCAGGGGCTGTGTAGCAACCCGCTTGACTGAGATCTTCCCATGGGTGGTAGCATCCAGGACAGTCAGGGCAATAGGGGTAAAGAGAGCCTGCTGCATGACTAAAATGGGGGCCACCAAGGTGGGTCTGCCCAAAATATACGTTGCGACCGGCAGACCAATATTGTTGGAATTCAGATAGAGGGAGTTAAGCACGCCGATAGTAGCATCCGGAGGCCCCATCTTAAAAACTAGGGCATTGATAATCAGAAAGATCAGACCAACAGCCAGGGCAGATCCAAAGGCAACAATAATAGTCCTGTCAAAAAGCGTATCAAGCTTTTCTTTTGACAGAATAGTAAACATGAGGCAAGGATTGGCTACGAAGAAGGAGAACTTGTGAAAAACCATCTCGATGGTAGAGCCACCAATGCGTAAACGGGCAACTATATATCCAACAGCAATAACAACACCAATGATGAAGAAACCCTGGAGGGAGCTGACGAAGGAAGTCATTATGCAGCCGCCTGTCCAGATGCGGACTGCCTGTTTACAGCGTGTCCGGCTGCTGCTCGTTTGTCTGCCATTTTCCTAATTAGCTCACGGAAATGAGGCCAATCACTGCGAAAAGCAGAGAGCAAATTGAGCTTGTTTACATCATCCAGAGGAACCCAAGTAATCTCAATGCTTTCATCATCACCCACATAAGGCTGCACCTGATGCCCCTCTTTTTCTACCGCAAATACTGTTGTGTAATTCCATGGCCCATGGTCTTCATCATAAGCTCCCACAATGGAAATATCATTAGCTGCAATGCCTGCCTCTTCCCAAGCCTCCCGCAGGGCCCCTTCGACAGAATTTTCCCCCTCAGACACAGCCCCGCCCGGAATTGCCCAGGTTCCACCTTCAGCACTCCACGCTGCCCTATGCTGCATAACAATATGAGTAGCCTGACCAGTCACCGGGTCGGTCCTGATCAACAAAACTCCAGCTGCTCCGTTGGTTCCCCAGTGCTTGTGTCCGCACACGCAGGGAATCCAGCCATCACCGGGCTGAGTGATGTTGTCTGAGGGAACGTCAACAGCAGCCCGCCTGTCCTGACCGCTCAGATAGTCACGGCTAAGGTTCTTACCTTTGCTCTGGCTATGGTCTTCTTCAGAACTCCCGGCAGGACGGCTTACAGCCATATTCCACAGATCTGTCCAGGAGACTCCCAACTGCGAGGCTAAAGATCTGACTAAGGGAAGGCTGAGTCCTATGACTCCGCTGGGGCTGCCGTGGATGGAATCGATAAACGCTGCCCCTATCCCCTCCAGAGTAAAGCATCCTGCCACCTCCAGGGGTTCGCCTGTTGCAATATAAGCATCAATTTCTTTATTGGAATAATCAGCAAAATGGACTTCTGCCCTGCTGACTGCTTCTGCTTTTCTGCCCGAATAGGGATCGATCAAGCAGTGACCAGTCCATAAAATACCAGTAGATCCCCGCATGGCTTGCAGGCGGTCACGGGCAATTTGGGCAGTATGAGGCTTGCCATATATGGTACCGCCTATTTCGAACAGGGAATCAGAACCAATGACCAAAGGGCCAGCCCCATAAACCTCTGGGTATGCAGATAAACCAGGGTGAATGCGCAGAAAATCTTGGAGAGGTTGAAAAGAGCGGAAGTCCTTCTGAGAGGTGGAGCCTGTCTGAGAGTGAGAGCTCCTCTGAGAGGTGGGATCTATGCCATAAGGGCGATAGACCTCCCTATTCCCTTCCGTGGAAAGAACAGCCTTATGAATATCTGAATACCGGCTGGCTACCGCTTGAGCCTTAGCCCGAGCAAGAACCTGAACCCGATCCCGGGCTGGAAGATCGACCGGATCTATCATGCGGTCTGCGGCAGTTTGGGCTACAACCGCATTCTCGTCAACATGAGAGACGCTGATAGTGGGCCGAATCCCTGCTGTAAGCAAAAGCTTGCGGCGGGAAGGGGATTGGGAAGCCAAGATAAGGGGGAGGGGGCCAGGGTTTTTCCCCTGAAATTGAACCTTATCAGGCAGCATGGTATCAGGCAGCATGGGCCACAACCCCTTGAGTATCAATCTGAGCTTGCAAAAAAGACCAGTGGTCCGCCGAAGCTGAGCTGGCAGCAGTCTGTTTCAGAAACTGAATCGTTTCAGGTGAATCCAGGTCGGCAGATAGCACAGCTACAGAAGGGCCGGCTCCAGAAATAAAAGCAGGAAAACCCTGAGCTCTTAAGGATTTTACCAGTTCGAACGATTCAGGCATCAAAGCCCCCCTATACTGTTGATGGAGCAGATCATCAGTGGCGTCAAAAAGCTCATCCTGCTGACCTGAAGCCAGGGCATGAGGAAGAAGAGCAGAACGGTTAAGATTGAATACAGCATCAGAATAGGGAACAGACAGGGGCAGAGCCTGACGGGCCTCATCGGTAGAAAGCTCAAAATCAGGAATAAACAGGCAGATTGTTACCTGACTGCTGACCGGATACGAAACCGTATGAAAACCGTCTCGATTCCAGGAAAAGGTCAGACCCCCGTAAATGCAGGGAGCAGCATTATCGGGATGACCCTCAATCTCAGACGCCAGCTCAAAAATAGCTGCCCTCACGTCAGTCTGAGTTAAATCATAATCTCCAAAAGCAGCCACAGCAGCTACCCCGCAGACAATGGCAGAAGCTGAAGAGCCCAGACCCCGGCTGAGAGGAAGACGATTAGTCATCTCTATTCTTAAACCCATGGGAGAAACATTGAAAACATCGCAGGCGCGGTAAAAAGAAGAAACTACCAAGTTGGTTCTGTCTTTAGGAAGACTGGAAGCACCCTGTCCGTGGACAGTAATATCAACATCTGTGGAAGGAAGAAGCTCGAAAGTGGCTTCATTGCGCAAATCCACAGCCAGGCCGGCAGCATCAAAAGCAGACCCCAAATTGGCACTAGTTGCCGGAACGCTCACAGATACAACATCAGATGAAATAGCCACAGCTTACACCCCCTGACCGTAATTTTTAGCAGATATTTCTGCACTGCAGTCTGAACCGGATAAGGAAGTAAGAGGTATAGGCGGGGAAACGACCCCGGAAACCTTATTACCGGCAACGGTAATAAGATCACTCACCACCGCAGATGCCGTAGGTTCTCCTCCCGCTCCCAGCCCAGTTAGCATGAGGTCACCGGCGTAACGGGCTTTAATGGCGACTGCATTATAGCTCCCGTGGATGCCTGCCAGTTCATGATCTTTGGGCAAGGTTACCGGTTTCACAGAAACATGCAGAGGGAAAGATGATCCAGGAGTGTAGCAGTCAGAGCCATTCTTGCTGCCAGGCTTATCTCTGCTGATTGAAGCCAGAAGGCGAATAACTTCTCCTCTGGCAGCAGCAGCAGCCACATCTGCCTGGCTGACAGACCGAATCCCCTCAACATCTACATCGTCAAGCTTTATCTCCTGTCCAAATGCCAGGCAGGCCATGATTGCTGCTTTCGCCGCTGAATCATACCCATCGATATCGGCACTGGGGTCAGCCTCAGCGTACCCCTGCTCCTGAGCCTGGGCAAGAGCCTGATCAAAACTTATTCCCTTCAAGGCCATCTGGTCCAGAATATAATTGGTAGTTCCGTTAACAATTCCGGAAATGCTGATAATCTGATCGGCGGCCAGAGATTCCCTCAAAACCCGGACCACTGGAATTGTTCCTGCAACAGCTGCCTCATAATAGAGGTCTGCATGATGATCATAAGCCGCCTGCTGCAAGGATTTTAGGTCGCGCGACAGAAGAGCCTTGTTGGCAGTGACCACCGAAGCTCCGTTTTCAAAGGCTGACATCATCAGGCTGCGGGCCGGTTCCAACCCACCCATAACTTCAATAACAACATCAGCCTGGGGGCAAAGACTGGCCGGATCATCGGTGAGCAGACTCTTGTCAATCCACTGATCGCTCACATCGGCAGGACGGCGGCAGGCAATGCCGATCAGCCTCAAGCGAGCGCCAATCAAACGGGACAAACGGTTGCCGTGAACTGCCAGTATACGGGCAACCTGGGAGCCGACAGTACCTACCCCCAAAAGAGCAACTCTTACCTCGGACCTGGGCATAAAAGACCGCTTATTTGGTGTTTCTGACATTTATTTACCACCCTGAACAATAACGTTGCGCAGACTTCCTATTCCCTCCACGGTAACAATAGCCTCATCGCCTGGCTTCAGGGTTCCGGCAGGATAAGGAGTTCCTGTCATAATAACGTCGCCGGGCAAGAGGGTGGAAAAATGAGAAATAGTGGAAATCTGCTCAGGAATGGAATGGATCAGATAAGCAGTCGTACCCTGGGCCTGGGGAACATCCTGACCATTAAGGGTAAAGGAAATATGCGCATTGGCATAGTCCAGATCAGTCTCAATCCAAGGCCCCAGAGGACAGGAAGTATCAAAACCCTTGGCTCGGGTCCAGGTAGGATCTTCAGCTGAAACATCCAGCAAGGTTACATCATTGACGCAGGTATAGCCCAGAACATGTGACATAGCGTCACTTTCAGACACATTTTTGGTAATTCGGCCAATAATGACAGCCAGTTCAGGCTCAAAATTCATTTTCCTGGAAAAGGGAGGGATAACGATAGGATCATCTGGGCCAATTACCGAGGTAGAGGGTTTGGTGAAGATGACTGCCGGCTCCTGCGCTGCCTGCCGGGCCAGGAGGGCATCATCAGGAGCATCGGTGGGAATCCTGTAATTCTTAGCCAGACCATAAACTTTGGAAGGAATAAGGGGAGCCAGAAGGCGAACCCCATCCGCGTCCACAGGGAAGCGTTTGCCTGTGGGCTCCACGGTATCAGCCCCAAAGGGGTAGCCGGATAACTCAACCAGGTAGTCCCTGCCATCGGAATCATCCTTCTGAACAAAGGCATAAGAAACAAGGTCATCATGACTAAAACGCGCGATCCTCATATTCTAAGAATAACCTGAGCACACGAACGGCTCCGATCAGTAAAAGCGCAAACGCGGTAAGAAGTATGGGAAATAACCTTAAGGATACCCTTCGGAATACTTGAGGGATACCTTTGGGAATACTTGAGGTCGGCAAAGGTACTCTTAAACAAAGGCACGGGGACCAAAGATGGCGGTTCCCAGGCGAACAATGGTCGCTCCCTCAGCCACGGCCAGGGGGTAATCCTGGGACATACCCATCGACAGATCGGTACAGGAAGCCCAGGCAGGGTCGTTTTGTTCCAGCAGGCCATCCCGCAGTTGGCGCAAGTCAGAATATGCATGACGGATGGCGGATTCATCGGTCACATGAGGGCCCACAGTCATCAACCCAGCCAAGGTAAGAGCAGGGAGAGAAGCTATCTGGTCAGCCAGTTGTCCCACCTGCTGGGGCTGACAGCCAGATTTTGATTCCTCTCCGGAAACGTTGACCTCCAGGAAAATTCGTGCAGTCTTCCCCGCAGCTAGGGCTCGGTCGGAAATTTTCCTCGCCAGGGAAGCTGAGTCCACAGACTCAATCGTATCGACATAAGGCAGAATTTTGTTGATTTTGTTGCTTTGTAACTGGCCAATCAGATGAAAGCCCAAGGGAGAAGTGGATTCAGCCCTGATTGCTCCCCCTTTAAGAACCACTTCCTGGGGACGATTCTCCCCTATCAGGGTAATTCCAGCTGTGACTGCTGCCATAATCTCGCCTACGTCTCTGGTTTTAGTTGCAGCCAAAAGCTGAACATCAGATGGTCTGCGGCCTGCCTGATCAGCCGCCTGGGCAAGAGAATCCAGACAGCGATGAACATTCTCTGCAATCTGGTCTGCTCTCTTACTACTAATATCCCTTCTAGTCAGATCCTTGTGTTCCAAATAAGCCGTCATGGTCCCAACCATACCCCGGGGGCCTTACTCGGCCAGAATGAGCCCTGCACTGACTCATCAGGTTTCATCCCTCAGACCTGAATCAGCCTATATTCTAGATTCAAGCTAGATTCTAGAACTTAACTAGATTCTAGAACTTAGTGTTAATAAACATAAAAGGCAGTACGTTGTACAGGACAGTGGCAAAAGCATCAACTGTATGCCCCTGGCCATCAGCTTTGCCAAACTCCAGATTCCTTGTGCTAAAAGCCTTCCCCTGTTTCCTCATAGCGGTGATTTGTTTCTCCATAGTGATTGAGGCAACATCATCGCTTCCTGCACCGCCAGCTATAAGAAAATCATTAGAATTCCCAGCAGTATCAGCCAAAATCCGAGCAGTTCCAGAGGGATCGGTCAGACCCCCATGAGGATACAAAGCCCAACTGCTCTGAGCGACTGGCAGAAAGTAAGAAATAGTGCTCAGATTGTATTGAAAGGAGTACCAGGTTGCGGCTCCTCCCATGGAGAATCCGCCGAAAGCCCGATGAGTCCGGGAAGCTTTCTGCCCGGCGGAATCGAGCAGCCTGCTGTACGTCTGATAATGGCTTTCTACAGCAGGCACCAGATCATGGTTGAATTCATGCTGAGCGAAAGCTTTCACTAAGGGACCGTCGGTCAGATAAGTTTCTGTGCGAAAACTGGGATCTGGGTAATAAGTAGGGAAAACTACAATAGCCGGATTCATACGGCCATCTGCCATCACATGGTCCAGGAGGGACTGAATCTTACTGGGACGGGCAGCAGCACTTAATCCGGATGAAGAACCGGCATTCTTCCCTCCCCCGTCATGCGGCCAGAACAGGTAAGAGGTAATGCTTCCCCCAAAACCATGCAAAAGATAGATGACGTTATAGCGCATCCATTTCTTTTCTCCATAGCCATGAGGCAAGTAGACCAGAGCCTGTTTGTGATACCTTTTGCCCTGATAGGTAGTTGAGTACGATATCTTCTCAACTTTTCCCCTTTTCCCTGCCGTTAAAACAGACCCATACGATGATGGCAGGCGGGCAAAAGACAAGGTTCCCGTCAGTTTACTCCGGTTGCGTTTATTCAAAGCAGCAGCCCGACGGGCAAAGGCCTGGTGCTCTCTTTCATCAGGGGACATAATTGATTGATGATACCCCTTCCCATCAGCCTCCTCCCCCTTATCTTTCACCGTTGGAAGGGAACAGGCAGACAGGAGAAAAAGCGGAACGAGGAGAAGAGAAAACAGAGCAAGCGGCACCTGGGTCATCAGTGCCCGGAAACGACTGGACCTTTTCCCCATAGTGTCATTAGGATATGCATCATTAAGTGATACCATCTGAAGCTCCCGTCTTTTCCAGGCAAAGTGTCATCAGTATATCAGATTGAGGAAAAAGCAAACCACAAAAGAAACAGAAAGCAAAAAACAAAAACCGAACGGAATAAAAAAGGAACAAAAAAGAGGGAGCCAGCTTGGCTGGCCCCCCAAGATTACTCACCAGCCCAATGGTGGACTGGCACTTATCATAATCCAGAAAATTTAGATGAAAAGAGTATAAATTCCATAGCCCAGAATAGCACCCACGATAGGAGCTACAACTGGAATCCAGGCCTGAGCCCAGTGGGATTCACCCTTGTGAGAAATAGGCAGGATCTGGTGAAGCAAACGAGGCATTAGATCGCGGGCGGGGTTCATACCAGCGCCGGTAGGACCGCCCATGGAAGCAATCAGGGCAGCGACCAGGGCAACGATCATGATGAAACCAGCAGCCTTGGAAGTCTTGCCTGCCAGGTTCAGGGATCCAAAAATGCCCAAGACCAGAAGCATGGTTGCCACGCACTCACTGATAAAGTAGTTCAGAGCAGAATTGTTGGCATCGGTGGTGGCAAAAGCGCCAAAGATGGTGTCAGCATCCTCTTCCTGCTCGAAGTAGGGCTGATACATGGCGAAAACAATCAGTTGGCCCACAGCAGCACCAACCAACTGACCCAGGATATAAGGAACAACCTCAGCCCAGGAGAACTGTCCAAAAATAGCCACAGCCAGGGTAATAGCAGGATTAAGGTGAGCGCCGGAAATGCCTCCAAAAAGCATAACCGGCAGGCCAATTGCCACGCCAAATCCCAAAGCAACATTCAACCAGCCGGCACCGCGGGCCTTGGACCCCTTGAGGGTAGATGCGGCAATAGCACCATTGCCAAAGAGTACCAGAATAGCTGTGCCGACGCATTCAGCCAATACACGGGTCCATAACGGATCTGTCATTTTTCCTTCCCATCCCATGATGCGCGTTGCACCATGATACATAGTAAATAATTGAAACGTCAAAAACTATATTAGTGTGAACACGCAGACAAAGAAAGATGAGCTTGAGCTGGTACCGTGGCACAAAAAAGTGCCCCCTGAGGGACTCGAACCCTCGACACGCGGATTAAGAGTCCGCTGCTCTAGCCAGCTGAGCTAAAGGGGCATATCAGTCTTGGCTTCATACCTAATTTTTATACAGCCAAGTAACCGAGTTCTTACTATACTCACAATTTGGACTATTGCAAACTCCGTGTGTTGCACTCAGGGCGCAACAGAGGAGACAGAGCAGCTGCTCAGCCTGCTTTGCAGATAAGAGCGCAGTGAGAGTAAAAACAGGCCCTATCTAGACAATCTTGGGCATGGGGGTGGTCAGAGAGGTTGTCAGATTAACTCCCACAATACCGGAACCGGCATTGATAGAAACTTTCTTCAGGGTTACCGTGCGCTGACCCTCAGGCAAGGCATCATTATCAGTCATAGTTGCCGGAGACTTAATAGCACAGACAGCCAAATCATCAAGGTTGAGACCTGCCTGAGCAGCAAGATCCCGAGCCTCATGCAGGGATTGGTCAAAACCATCTTTACTTTTAATGCGTTCAGCCGGAACCCCATAAGCCTCAGAAATAATCTGGGACAGATTATCCATGATAGGTCTGCCTTTGCGGCTGGAAGAATCCTGGCTGATGGAAATACTTGACTGGTGCTGGGCAGAAATAGCAGAAAGAAAATCATCCAGCTGATTAGCAATACCCTCTCCCCCATCGCGGAAGAGATTACCCATCATCGGCTGACGGAAGCCCAGAGACTGAGCAGTCTGGCGGAGGGCAGGAATGTGGCTGTCTTCGCCTTCCCAGAGGTTAATCAGGGGGAAAGTGGGAATGCCTAATCCCTCAAGCCGACGGACATGGAAAGGATAACGCCACCGCAGGGCTGGGTCATCCTGCCAGGTGCTGGCCCTGGTGACCACCACAGCGGCAGCCGGCCACTGAGCCCCATATTCACGGGCTGCAACATCAATCCACTTCTGAGCACCGGCATCTGCTCCATAGCCGGCCTCTACCACCACCAGATCATGCAAGGCACAGGCCAGGTCAATAGCTGCCAGGCCCGGGATTCCCAGGGACACATTGGCAAAGGGGCCACAGTGAATATACACCGGGCTGCCCTGGACAGTCTCCATATAAGCAGGCTGCAGAGCGTTGCCCAGAACATTAACAATCCTGTCAACATCAACAAAATCAGCGACCATAACTGGCTTGCCGGCTTTGGTACCGGCGATCATTCCCCTCACCCTCCGGCTGACCTCTTCCTGGCTGCGGGATAAAACCACAATCTGCATCATCTCGCTGGCAGGAGTGATGACGGTTTTCTCTTCGAGCTTGCCTGCGTCAACTGCAATCCGCCGCAAAGATCGGGAGGGAGTCTCAGACACCCGGGGAATCAAAATCCGGTCCAGAATGCCATCGTCAACAGCTTTCTCGCAGAAGGCGACCAGGAGGTTCTGAGCATCCGCTATTCTGCTCATCTCCCCGGTCAGACCCCAATCAGCCAGCTGAGCATGTGCCAGACTGGCCTTGCCGCCGCCGGATGCCCCGCCTTTCGACCCAGCAGCTGTAATACCCATGCTGGGCTGGCGCAGAACTGCAGCAGCATCCACTCCGCGGGCACGAAGAGCATCAATCAGGGCAATGGTAGTTGTAGTCTTCCCTTCACCCCGGGAAGCTTTCAAAGGGGTATCAGCAGTCACCAGAACAACAGCGCCCCTTTTCTTTTCCCCCTGCTCAGCGAGCTGAGCCTTCTCCGCTGACTGAGTTTTCTCCGCTGACTGAGTTTTCTCCGCCAGCTGAGCCTTCCTGGCAGCTTGTTGCAAATAGCCAAAAGCATCAACCTTATACAGATCTCCATAAGGAGCAACAAAGGCAGCAAAATCAGGATGGGACCGGAAAATCGCCTCTAGAGCAGGACTGGCTTGATGGCCAGGAATAGTGTGCTGGGTCATTGTGGATTGTGATCCTTTCTGATTTTCAGTACTGGACCGGTGGTGATTTTAATTATCGGACATGTGGTAGCCGTTAGTCATCCCCATACTGGTGGTATACAAAACCTGAGAGAGGAGCTTATTGGTTTCCTTCTGGACCTTCTGGGCAAAGGTCTGATTAGCCTCAGTCAAAATCTGGCGAACAGCAGGATTATCCATTTCATCAGCTGCCGCCTTGCCGGATCCAACCAAGTCGTTCACTGCCGCATCGGTAGCAGCAATCATGGCGTAGCCCAGACCGCCTACCTTTTCTACATACCGGTCAACAAAAGCGGCGTTGTCGTGAAAACGAGCATCAGCCAAAGCAGCAATAATGCGGTTAGCCCAGTAGAAGTTATCTGTGCTGGGATCTTCTCCCTCGCCTCGATAATAGGCAGGCATTTCAGCAACATTGGCATAAACCGGAATCAAAGCGTTGAAAACATTGGAAGAAAAAGCAGTCCACTGAATAGCCCGGGAAACTTCAGGAGCATAGGGGCGCAGCTGGATGACGCAAAGGTGGTTGGTTCGGTTAATGCCAATGGGACGCAGAAGGGTGCGGGTTGCAGGAGTACCCAATTTCCCGTAGGGATCGTAAGGAGTTCCCTGGTAATGAGCGCTGAGAATATACTTGACGTCTTCAATAGTGATCTTGTGATCAGGCTGACGGCACCAGGGCAAATCATCACTGACAGGAGTAAAATCAGCATCTTCTCCATCCCAGGAAGCATCCAGAGGATTGAAATAGCGCTGCATATACCAGGCTCGGGGGGTGTTGTAGACATGATCAGAATCGGAATGAGAGCCAAAAGCCCAGCGGGGGTTGAAAGGACTGGTGCTCTCCAGGGCCAGATTCAGGTGATTATCCTCGACAAATTCCGGCAGATCCTCTGAGCACATAAACTCTTCTTGTTCTCCCAGAGCATCATCAAAATCAAACTCATCTATTCCAAACTGATTAGGCATGGTTACATAACTGTCATCAGGAACCCGGCGGGCAATCCAGTGATGGCCTCCCACAGTTTCCACCCACCAGATTTCATTGACGTCAGAAATGGCAATCCCATTCATCTCGTAGGTGCCATAATCATGCAAAATCTGCCCATACCGTTTAACTCCCTGGCGGGCAGTAGAAACGTAAGGCAAAACCAGGGTTAGAATATCTTCCTCCCCAATTCCGCCAGGAACTTCAGGCTGATAATCAGGGTCACCTTCCTTGCCTTGTGCCGGCTGAAGCTCAACCAGGGGGTCAGCCCCCAAAACCCGCTCATTGCTGGTAATTGTTTCGGTGCAGCTTAGAGCTACATTGCTGGCATTAACCCCGTGAGATCCCCAAATTCCCTGAGTCCGCAGGGCATCAGGAACGGCAGTATAACGCTGAGGATTATCAGGAAGCTCAATTGTTACATGGCTGATGACCGACTTATAGACCCTGGGCTGATCCTGAGGATTCACCACAAGAAGCTCTTTAGGCGTAAATTCCCCGTTGGGAGAATCCTCATTGCGGGCAATAATGGTCGATCCGTCATAGCTGGCGTTTTTCCCCACGAGAATGGTGGTGCATGCCATATTTTTTTCTCCTTTATTCTAGCTAATGACTACGTTGTACTGGTTATTGACGATTTTGCTTTTTTGTTGTTCTGCTGACTAATCTGTTCTGCTGCCCGACTGTCTTGCCACCTGCTGATCAGTTTTCCCCTGTCAGCCACATGGCATCGGAATCCACCACAGACCTGCTGGCCCTAAGCCCATCGCGAAGCTCACTCAACCAGAATCCTTCCCTCAGATTAAGCAGAGGATCAATGGTAGCATAAACGGTCAGCATATAATCATGCGGCCGATCCGGAGGTTGGGGGCCGTTGTAACGCTGAAATACAGATGGATTGACAGACCCCACAAAGCGAGAAGCCTGTGAGTTGCGGCCCTGGACCGCCTCCGGAATCATAGCCGGAAGCTGGCGGGAGAAATCTTCAGGAATCTGCAAAGCTTGAGAATCGTTGAAATCATACATCAGGGCATCCAGGGGAAGATTAGCTACTGACCAATGAATCCACTGAAAACCACAGACAGGAATGGAATCATCATCTACAAACTCCCAGTGCAGGTAGTGGGCCTGAGGATTAATCCCATTGATATAGAAGGGAAAAGATACGACCGGAATTCCGTCTGTTTTCTTGCTATCGTCTGCCTGTTTGCCATAATCCTCAGGGATTACGGTGAAATCTGTCGAAAGTCTCATTATTACCATTACCGCCTTGTTTGCTTTCTGGAAAGACCATCTAAAAATACTTGTGGAAGTACCGTCTGGAAATGGCCCAGGCTCTTCTATCTTACCGTAGTCATACCCCCGGTACCGGATTTCTTTCAGGCCTGTCAAGAAATTTTCTCAATAGACAATCAAAGATGACAGCAGGGCTTCCAGAACCAGCTGAGGTGAACCGTTGTGCATCAGCCGGCGGCGGGCGGTATCTATGGAAGCGAGGTTGGCAATGGCCTGCTGACGGGAGATGGCGGCAGATAAGTCAGTTATGGCAGCCCGATTCTCCAGATTGATCAGGCCCGATACCTCCTCTGCCCCATTGTGGATAAGGGTCAGATCACGATAGATGCTAGTAATGGTGGTCAAGAATCGGTCAAGGATATCCCGGGACAAGCGGGTAGTCCGGCGGCGAACATCGTCTTTTTTGCCAATAGCGTGGTAAGCGCTTCTTAAAGCAGGAGAGATTTTCTCCCCCTCGGCTAGGCCATTCAGGGCTCTGAATTCAGCCTGCTCACGCATTACGGCCTGATCAACCTCAGCCTTAGCCTGACGGTTGGCATTATCCACCATGGACGCAGCTAAAACAACAGCGTCTGAGGTCCTGTGCAGATTGAGAACACCAACAACAATCTCATCCCTGTCTGCCAGAGCCTGATCATCCCGGGCATACAGACGGGCAATGCCAATGTGACCCTGGGCCAGCCTGGCACAGCGGGCAGCGGTTGCCTGATCAACCTCCAGGGAAGACACTAAGAAAGAAGCAATATCACGGGTTTGAGGAACAGCAAGGTTGACTATTCTGGTCCGGGAAAGGATGGTCGGCAGGACATCCTGAGAACTGGGAGCGCATAAAAGCCAGATAGTCTTAGGGGCCGGCTCCTCTATTTCTTTGAGCAGAACATTGGTTGTTCTTTCCAGCATCCGATCCACATCTTCGATAATGATAATACGCCAGGGAGCAGTCACTGGCATTTGTTCAGAATCGGCAATCAGACTCCGAACCTGATCAATAGAAATCGTTATTTTATTTGTTGCCAGCACGGTTACGTCAGGGTGCTCATCTTTCATAATCTGTCTGCAGACAGGGCAAGTTCCGCAACCTCCCCGAGGACATTCCAGAGCGGCAGCAAAAGCCCGGGCTACCTGTGAGCGACCGGATCCCGGAGGGCCGCAAATCAGCCAGGATTGAGCAATGGCTGGGGAATCAGGCACATCAGAGCCAGTCAGGTCAGCTCCGGAACGTCCAGAACGGACTGTAGCCCTGAGCAGATCTACTACCGGCTTCTGCCCCACAATTGAATCCCACACAGTCATGAGTCTCTCCGGGCAAGCAAAGAATCTATGTCGGCTTTAACAGCATCCCACACCTGGTCAACTGACAGGGAAGCATTAAGAATCACAAATCGGTCAGGTTCCTGGCCGGCTAAATCCAAAAAAGCCTGCCGGGTACGGTTAAAGAAGTCTGCTCCGGATGATTCCAGCCGGTCTTTGGGCCCGCTGAGCCTGGCCTGAGCCTGCTCAAAATCCATATCTAAGAGGTAGGTCCGCTGGGGCCAGAGACCGTTGGTTGCCCACTCATTCAGCTGCCGAATCTGCTCCATGGTCAGTTCCCTGCCCCCTGCCTGGTAGGCCAGGGAACTGTCAATATAACGATCACTAATCACGACTTTCCCCATATTCAGGGCGGGGCGAATTTCCTGAAAAACCAGCTGTGCCCGAGAAGCGGCATACAACAGGGCTTCGGTTCGGGGAGCTTCATCATCTCCATGCAGGAGGAGCTGACGAATCTGCTCACCTAAGTGGGTGCCGCCCGGCTCCCGGGTTATGAGAACCTGCCTGCCTTGGTGAATCAGGTAATTCTTCAGTCGGGTTGCCTGAGTGGTTTTCCCTACTCCATCAACGCCTTCAAAGGTCACAAAGAGACCTGGGAAGGGGTATTTCCTGCTGTTCTTGGCTGCCATTATATGCCTTCTACTGAGGTCTTCCTGATAGATGTCCTTCTGGCAGTTGTTTTCCTTGCCGTTTTAACAGTTTTGCCTATTTTAGGTGCTTTAGTTGTCGATTTGCTGCTTCCTGTCTTTTTCGCGGCTGAGCGTCGGCTGCGGCGCTTAACAGGCCCGGCAGCCCGCTTTTCTGCCAGCAGACGGAAGGCTTCAGCTGGTTCAATCGATTCGACTGTATACTGTTTGGGCAGAGTCCGGTTAGTTTGACCGTCAGTAATGTATGTGCCGTAGAAGCCATCTTTAATGGTTACCGGCTTACCGGTTTCTGGATCCGGACCCAGATCCCTCAGCGGAGGTTTGGCAGCTGCCCTGGTTCGGCGGCCATACTTGGGCTGAGCAAAAAGTTCCTGGGCCTTGGCCAGGTCGACAGTGAAAATCTCATCTTCGCTGGACAGAGACCGGGTGTCCTGCTTTCCATCAGCGCCAATCTTTGACAGGTAGGGACCATAACGGCCGTTATTGGCCAGAACCTCAACATCTTTCGTCTGACCAGAGTCTCCATCAGCCTCCTGAAGTGTTCCTACCAGCCGGGGCAAGCGCAGGAGTTTCAGGGCATCATCCAGGGTGATGGATTCTACATCCATGGTCTTAAAGAGAGATGCCATTTTAGGCTTATCTTCTCCCTCGATGACCAGGGCAACATAGGGGCCAAAACGGCCAGTTCTCACCTCAACAGTTCCGCCTGTCTGCGGATCGGTACCCAGCTGACGGGGGCCGGCAGAAGTGTTGTTGATCAGCTCGTGGCCAGCCTGCACTGTCAGCTCGTCTGGAGCCATGGTATCAGGCAGAGAGGCCCTCCTGGGCTTGCCTTCGGCATCGAGATTGACCGTATCTTCCAGATAGGGGCCATACCGGCCGACCCTCACCTGAAGCCCATCTCCAATCTCGATAGTGTTGATGGCACGAGCATCAATATCCCCCAGCTGAGCCACCTGATCGTGCAGACCTTCGTGAGCTTCACGGGCATTGTGAGCAGAATCCGCCCCAGATCCAAAGTAAAAATCCGCCAGCCAGCTCTTGCCTGTCTCCTTGCCTTGGGCAATCATGTCCAGGCCATTCTCCATTTTTGCTGTGAACTGATAATCCACATACTGGGGGAAGTTCTGCTCCAACAGCTTAATAACAGCAAAAGCCAGCCACGAGGGGATCAGGGCCCGCCCGCGCTCATATACATATCCGCGATCAATAATGGTGGTGATAATGCTGGCGTAGGTTGAAGGACGGCCAATTTCCTTGGCCTCCAAGGTCTTGACCAGAGAAGCCTCCGTATAGCGAGCCGGGGGCTGGGTTTCATGCCCGGCGGGTTCAATCTCACGAACGTAGAGGGTGTCTCCTCTATTAAGAGCTGGCAAGGCTTCATTATCTGTTGCAGCTGAAGAAGCAGCTGCTGAGGAGGCTGCCTCCTGAGAGCCTCTATGAGGAGTCCCATCACCATAAGCCCTCAGAAATCCAAGAAAATCAATGACTGTTCCCGAGGCCTGGAAGATTGCCTGCCCAAATTGACCGGCGGGGGCTGACAGGCGTACCGTTGCTGTGGAACCAGCCGCATCAGCCATCTGAGAAGCCAGGGTTCTCTGCCAAATCAAGCGGTAAAGACGCAGCTGGTCAGAGGGGACTTTCCCTTCCAGGGATTCTGGAGTCCTGAAGTGTGCTCCGGCCGGACGAATAGCCTCATGCGCTTCCTGAGCTCCGGCAGAGGTAGTGGCATACTGTTTCGGCTTGTCGGATAAATACTGATGTCCCCACTTGTCTTCCACCTGCTCGCGGGCTGCGGAAATAGCCTCTCCCGATAGGGTAACGGAATCGGTACGCATATAGGTGATATAGCCGTTCTCATATAATCCCTGGGCTGCCCTCATCGTCATCCGGGACGACATGCCCAACCTGTTTCCAGCTGCCTGTTGAAGGGTTGAGGTAGTAAAGGGAGGAAGAGGTCGGCGATGATAAGGCTTAGTCTCCACAGAATCAACAGTGAAATCCTGATCGGCAAGAGCCTCGGCCACAGCTGTGGCAGTCTGCTGGTCCAGGGCCCAGGCATTATCTTTGGTCATAGCTGCCGTAGGCTGGCCCACACTGTCGAAATCCTTGGAGCCGGCAATCCTGCGGCCACCCAGAGAAACCAGACGGGAGCGGAAAGAGGTGTCCTCGGCCTTATCACCTGTTACCGTCTGTCCCTGCGAATCGCGGCCGACCGCAGCTGAAGCGGATACCCGGGCCACCAAATCCCAGTAAGAAGTCCTTACAAAAGCCATCCGTTCCCGTTCCCGTTCCACAATCAGGCGGGTAGCAACAGACTGAACACGGCCAGCCGACAGGCCGGGTCCAACCTTACGCCAGAGGACGGGGGAAAGCTCATAGCCATAAAGCCTATCCAAAACACGACGAGTCTCCTGTGCATCCACCATGTTCAGGTCCACATCCCGGGTTTGGTCCAGAGAATTTTCAATGGCATTTTTGGTAATTTCATGGAAAACCATGCGCTTGACAGGAACCTTGGGTTTCAGGGTCTGAACCAGGTGCCAGGCAATGGCTTCACCTTCCCGATCCTCATCAGTTGCCAGATAAAGCTCATCAGCGGTCTTCAGGGCTTTGCGCAGGTCAGATACGGTTTTCTTTTTGTCATTGCCAACAATGTAATAAGGGAGGAATCCGTCGTCCACATCCACCCCGAACTTGCCATATTTTTCTTTGTCAGCAGCAGGTATTTGTGAGGGCTGAGCCAGATCGCGGATATGACCAACCGAGGCCATGACCGTGTACCCTTTACCCAGGTAACCGCCGATCTTTCGCGCCTTCGTTGGCGACTCCACAATCACAAGTTTGTTCCCTGTCATCTAGGCCCCTTTCTTGGCACCTTCTGGTGTGGTCTTCCGAAAGGTACTATAACACACGCACCTACAAGCGTAAAAATTCCTCTGCAGTCTGCGGCTTCAGTCAGCATCCAGTCATTAGTTTTCCCACTGCTTGGGAGGAGCCGGAGGAGCGCCAACCATGCCAGATCTGGACAGGGGCGCGGCCGTCGCCTGCCGAAAAGCTGCCAAGACACCAAAAGATATAAAACTGCAGCCCAGGACCGCAAAAATAATAGTAATGTTTACCTGGCGGGCAAAAGCTATCGGCTGGTTAAGAATATAATCCCACAGTTGCCAGACCATATAACCTACATAAACTTCCATCATGATGCCGGCGGTGATTAAAATAGAGGAACAAACCTGCACACCAACAGAAGAGAACCTCTTGCCAGGTTGATCCATCCCGCTTCCATGACTGAAAGCAAGAACAATCAGGCCCAGGCCAGCAACCAGCAAAATAGACATGAGCACATCGGTGGGGCGGTGCCATTTCTCCGCCATCACGCTGAAGGCAACCAGATCAACGAAAGCCGTTCCCGCCAGAGCACAGAGGGCTCTCAGGGCTCTGGGAACACACATGACGAGGATCACCGCTGCCGCCATCGCCAGAGCAGTATGTCCAGAGGGAGCGGAATTAGCTGGATTGCTGATTGTCCTGTCAATAACCGGCCTGATAAGAACCCGTTTGAGACTCCAGGCTGTAATGAAAGACATGGCCCCAAAAACTGCCACCTGCAGGAGGAGCTGCCAGCGCCGACGTATCAGGACAGTCACAAGAGAAACAGCAATAATAGCAATGGAGACCCCAATAACCAGGTGAGAATTAGCAAAAACCGAGTTCAAAATATTGGCCTTGGAATAGGTTTCATAGAAGCGCTGCCAGACCCAGTCATCAAATTTCTGTCCCCGGTAAGTGGTTACTCCGGCGACCCAGACCGCTGCCGCTGCTGCAAGAAAAAACAGACCCAGCAGGGCAGATCCAACAATTACTGCCGGTCGGGGCCGTACCAGGAGTCGGTCTTCCCGCCTTGACAGACTATCTTCCTCTGTCGCTTCTGATCGAGCCATTTCAACCACCTTACTGTTGTGACTGCCTGTCGTATAATCTATCTTCCCATAGTCCCACAAGCCCTGCACTGAGGAAAATATTCATCTCCCCATTCGGGTGTATATAAAAAGCAGATAGAAAATTTTCCCATATACATATATAACAACTAATTAAATGAAACATCTGAATAAATTATTAATTTATACTTGCAAAAGAAGAAAGAAGATTGATTAGATAAATATGTATAAGCTTTGCAAGCGTTTCGCTTAAAGACACACAGTGACTACTAAAGGCAATGTAACCATATTGTACTGTGGAAACGTATAGTCTAAGGAAAGAATTGATTCAATTAAGTAAATATCTTGGAGCTACGCTCATTTCTAAGGATAAAACACAAAGCTGTAGTGATGACCTTTACATCTTCTTCTTTGCTCTACATTCTCTGCACCAAGACTGATTTCTTATTTTACCATCTGACATACTACGGTAGCCAAATTCACTAATTGGTTTTGTTTTTCCGCAATTCGGACATTCTCTGGTGGGTTCAGAGCCATTATATCCATTTGAATTAATTATCGGTTTTTGATCGTTAGTCATTATTTAAAATCCTTCTACAAGAAACGAACGTTACAATTCAATGCACAACAGCATTATTCAGCATTAGTGACTTTCGGCAAAGAAAATATCCAAGTTAGCCAGCGCCTCACACTACCAGCCCTACGCTCTATGACACCTTTTGTCGTTGTATTATGCTCATACATATAATGCTGTATTTCTTCCACAGGTGCAATATCTCCTGTGTTCATCGCAACTTCTACAAAGTGGTGGAATATACTGTGTTTACACATAAGCTGAACCATACGAAGCTGCTTTTCTTTGTATGGTAGTGATGCTACTTTCTTTCCTTCTGCGGTAAGCTCTGAATAAGAGTTCTTTTTAGAAATCAAACCCAGATATTTCCCAGCATTTGAATAATAATCACTTTGCCTAGTAGTAAACTCCAACTCTTCTGCAATCTCTTCTTTACTCATGCTTCCAACACGAGAAAGACTCTCTACAAGCGCTATAACTTTTCCAACACTATCTGCCTGAATGAAAATTGTATTATCGTCAGCACGATCTTCTACAAGATTGTTATTAACAGATGACCATGCATTGGAAATATCATAGTTTGAAATAGAAAGATCTTCAAAAGTATAATTTTTTGTATTTATTAGTTCAATAGATGAATAATCGTTCGGCTTATTGAATGAGTACTCAAATAATCGGTAAATCTGATTGGCATATTGGGAAAATACAAGACGAATCGGCTTATTTACTCTCTCCCTCCAACAACGATAAGGGTAATATAATTGTCGAATGAGAAAATCTGGATGAATGACATTCTTTGCTTCCATAATCACTATTTCGGAATTATTCTCGAAACCACCATCTATTTCTAGCTGGGCACCATTTACCTTTATTCCTCTTTTGAATCCAGAAAATGAATCAATAAGAAAAGAGAAATTACCACTCCCCTGTCTACCATTAAAAGTTTCGGCAGTGTTTTCTCTTCCAAGAAAATCATCAAGTGCCCCGCTGAGCAAAAGTGCATTAATCGCATTAGATTCTGAAGAAATATCTTCAACAGATAATGACTCATAATTTGGTAGACTAATACGAGTCGCACTAACTGATGAATCCGGCTCTGGCAATGTTTCATATAGTTTGAAATCACTAATAATATATTCTGTCCTAGAGATAGGAAGAATATTTAGTTTATTATTTTTAAGCGGCCTCGTTAAATAATCTGAAGAATCCCACTTTGCCATTAGCCTCGGCTCTCGAAATTTTTTAATTTCAGAAGCCTTAATTGTATAAAAACCGTTTTTCTTAATGTGCGCTAAAATCTCATACTTATCTAGTATGACATTCCAAGCAACTTCAGTCTTGTCAGGCATAAACTAACACCTCATTAATTGCTCCACGCCTATCTGCTCGTGAATTCACCGATCGAATAGCTTGTACTGTTTCAATATCAAAATCTTTATATAATTCCCGAATTTCTGGCGTGTCACTGTTAGACTGAAGAAAATGTATATTCTTATTCGCTAAACCCATACAAACATTTCTAAGACGCTCTTGCTCCTGATACCCAAAGCCATTCTCGGTATATCCGGTAAAAGACGATGAAGAAGAAACCGGCATGTATGGAGGATCTAGGTAGACAAAAGCACCACGACGCAAACCTTTCAATGCATCGGAATAATCACCATTCAGGATGGTGATTTCTCCATTGAGATATTTACTCAAAGCATTAATTCCAGCCTCATTCACGATATTAGGATTTTTATATTTCCCATAGGGCGAATTGAATTGACCAGCAGCATTAACTCGATACAGACCATTATAACAAGTTTTGTTTAGATAAAGTATTCTAGCAGCTCTTTCAATACTAGAATGCTTCTGAAAATCCGGATCGCGATCTAATCCTCTGATCTCATAAAAATAATCAGCGGAATTCTTCTTTTGATGTTCTTTCAACCGCTCGATTAGTTCAACCGGATGTTCTTTCACACATCTATAAACATTAATGAGTTCACTATTAGAATCATTTATTACTGCTTTTTTCGGCTGCAGTTCTAGAAGAACTGCCCCTCCACCCACAAATGGTTCCACATAGGTCGAAATATGAGAAGGAATCTTAGGAAGAATAACATCCAATAACTGGCGTTTACCACCAACCCACTTCAAGATAGGACGAAGCATCGGATTTATTCTCATGGTTCCAATGTACTGAAGTATTAAGACAGTATTTTAGGCTTATAGGCAGGAATGTTTCTTCACACGATGATGGTGAGATTTATATGAGTACTGCCACAAGTGAAGACTCGCCTTACCTGTCGCGTATACCCACTGATAAATACTTTCCATACTCACCCGCATAGTCATATCATCCGGGTAAAGCACTCTCAACCGTCTACTGATAGCTTGAGGGCTATGCCCTTGGCGAAGAGAATCTATCACAAACTGACGCAGTCTATCATGCGAATTTAACCGTGGTTATTTCCAACTTTTCTTAGCCCGCTGGGCTGCTTTACGCTGCGCAGTATCAGCAACATACACGGGAAAATGCGTCCATATACCAGTTTTCAAACCAGCAGGACGATAAGGACAATACGAATTATTCTCGTTCGACGCGAACCATAATCCACGCTTGAGTTCTCTGCTAGTGATTGATTGAGAACACTCTAACTCATGCGCGATAAAAGTTATAGAGTATTGCTTATCTCATAAATATTGAATAAGACACCGCTCATCACGACATAAATGTGTATACACTGACATTATGGAACGCAAACCCTTCCCTGTAATAATAACTGGTCATTCATATACCACAACCAACACTACAAAAAGAATCGCACTTCAAACCAGAACCCAGGACCGATAATGCTTAATACACAGAGAACAAAAAATTATTTGTTGTTCCTGGCGCTGTCCACTATCCACTGTCCACACTGATTTTTATAACGTGGAAGAACTAATCGCGATCTGATTCTCTGAAAAAAATTGTAAGTTTCTTTAACGAATATTTGAAAGCATGAAAGAATACATAAAAAGATCTGTATATGCCTCTGTAGTTTTTCTTCTTACTGCTGCGCTGACTTTGAGTGCTTGCGGTAGTTCGGCGTCAAGTAGTTCGGCGTCAAGTAGTTCGGCTTCTGAAAATTCTTCGATCAGTAGTGCATCAACAGCCCCATCACCGAAATCTGGTCAATCAGTTCAATCTGCAAGTAATGAGGATGTAATGACTAACAAAATACACATCACTATCAACAAGACAGAGCTTACTGCGCCGTTGGAAAATAACTCGTCTGCACGAGCGTTACTTGAAAAACTTTCTGATGGCGATCTTACGTTGAATATGCATGATTATGAAAACATGGAAAAGTTGCTGATTCAGATTTTTCGCTTCCACGTAACGATAAGTAGATCACAGTGCAGCCAGGAGATTTAATTCTCTATCTTGGCAATCAGCTCACCATCTATTATAATACAAATTCTTGGAATTTCACCAAGACTGGGCATATTAACAATATTTCTGATTCCGAGCTTCGCAAACTTGTTGGAGATGGAAATGTATCAGCACCTTTTTTAATAGATTAAAGCTTGCAGAACTGTAGAGTATCTATTGTGTATTAATGCGATAGAACAAGCTATCCACATTAGGCTGAGGTTATCGGACAGATTGTGTGTAATTTTTGGGCGTGTTAAGAGCTAGTCTGGCTTATGGTTTTGTTTCTTAGCAAGTTTCTAGGGGTTATATAAATACTCGCTCGTAGAGTTCTGGAGCCCATTTATCGCACGCTTCATATAACATGGCGAGCACTAGAGAAAGCTTATAAAGCTGGCAAGATTTGCGTCCAATCATGAGGCAGTATGGCATTAAGCACAAGTCCTGGGGCTATTTGTTGAAGGACGTAGCAACTTCCTTAGCAATCCCGAACTCGCCCGCATTGGTGAAAAGCATGACAAGTCTGTAGGTCAAGTGGCTCTCAAGTATTTGCAGCAACTTGGCACTATCATCATCCCAAAGAGCGTATGATTGAGAATCTTGATATTTATGATTTCGAGCTTGACTCAACCGATATGGTTGATATCAAGGGTCTCGATCTTGCAACAAGTTCAGTTCTTCGATCATCACGATCCAGCCATTGTGAAGTGGATGTCTGAACCCACGGCATAGTAAATTTGAAGTAGTAGTTCCCACGATTATTTTGTGGAGACTACTGCCCTATGTATTTTTGGGATTAATGCTCAAAATTGTGTATGGGTCATTATCTTCTTCTGTTTGGGATGTAGTTTCCCAGGATATCAATAACTCACCTTCTTACATGTGAATGTAACGATTAAGCTGGCAATCAGGAAATAAAAACTCCTACGCACCCGTCAGAGGCCACTTACCCTTGCTGCATTCCTGCCCTGGGGGGATTCGGCGACATAACGCCGCGTAGGAGCTTAGTTTATTATACACGAAGGTCGGAAGACCGGCAATCGTCCTCGTGCCTACTTTTTAGGATAGGTCATGAAATCCGTATTCCTCAAATACTGCTTGCCAGCGGTGATGTCATACTGAATCAACTTGTAATCGGCTAGCAGCTGCTTGGTTTCCTTGTCCGCCTTCTTCAGATCAATCAGATTGCCCTGGGAATCCAGGTAAAGGGCCTGACCGGAAGGAATCCGCTTCCATCTCTGGATAACATTAACTACTGGCGGCTCCAGCGCTGCAACCTTGGTGTGCAGTGTGGTCAGGAAAGCCAGGTAAGGGGTCACTTTGGCATTCATATGTGCCGCAGCTTCCTCCATGAGGAAGTTGGGGGATGTGTAGGTGGACTCAGCAGCACTCAACTTATTGCCGGAAGATCCGGAAGCCTTGTTAGACCAAATGAAGTAGTCAGTCTCATGCAGGTCCACGGAATTTTCTTCATCAGCTGCTGCTGTGGTATAAGCCCCGGGCAGATGATCACCGTAGAAGATCACAGTAATGGGCTTGTCTATCGCATCCAGTTTGTTCAGGAAATCAGCAGTAGCAGTGTCAGTGTATTCCATTCCCTTGGCATAGGTTTGGATTCTGGTTTTTTCATTCTCACCGAAGGTCTGCCCGGTGGTGGAGGTAACAGTGTAATCGTTATTGTCATACCAATTGCTGTACGGCATGTGGTTCTGCATGGTCACCACCTGCAAGAACTGAGACTTAGATCCCTTCTTGGCATTGATTCTAGATAAAGTCTCCGCATATGTTTCCGAATCACTGACATAGCCGGATCTGTCAATAGTCTTAGTATGTTTCACATACTGGGGACCATTGAGGGTATAGAATTTGGAGAAGCCGAACTTCTTGTAATTGGACCGGCGGGAATATATGGACGAGTCATAAGGATGAATAGCCAGGGACTGAGAGGAAGCCCAGTCTGTATTGAAGGTAGGCGACCAGGCAGCGGTAGGAACCAGCTGCTGATAAGGCGATGTCAGCGAAGAGCTGAAGTTGGCCATAGATAAGCCAGACAGCACCATGTACTCAATGTTGGCCGTGCCCCCACCATAACCAGAGGAGAGCATGTAGCCCGATGTTGTTCCTGACTTAATGGCACGAATCTTGGGCATGGGATCTTTATTGAGCTTGACGCCGGGCACCCGGGTAGGATCGGAGAAAGATTCAGACAGAACGGCTATCACAGTGGAATCGTTCAAATTTGTAGTTCGCTTGGCATTGATAGTCTGAGCAGTTTTCTTATACCTGGTCAGGATTTTTTTCATAGTCGCTTCTGAGTAGTTAGCCGGCTCATCCATGATCTTGGGATTGAGGTTACGGGCAAAAGCAACCACGGTTCCATTTTTTCTGGAATCGACCACGTTATCCCACATAGAGGGATTATCTGACTGAGACAGGAGAATCTTATTAGCCCAGGAATCAGTGGTCGACATGGCAGATACAAAAGCCACCTCAAAGGTGAGAGGAATAGCAATGATAATAATACGGGCAGCCAAACCAATAGCCTTGTTCTTGGGAGCAAGCAGAGAGCGGGAGTCCCAAATAGTCATGACAATGCCGAAAACTACAAGCAGGGCAACAGTCAGCAGAGCCCTCACTATTATTCCTGTAGACCCATCGGGAATGAAAGACATGATATTCCCTGCATTGCCGCCTGACAGGAAATTAAGATCAGCAGCCGTGATGGTCTCATTGCGGACGACCACCTTAAAGCGATCCGCAACAGCAATCACAATGATTAATGATACATAAACACTGATTGCAATCCAAAATCTATTGATAATAAAGCAGAAAATAAAACTGAGCAAACTCAGAATCAGGAAATTATTCAAGAATTGAAATTTATTGAATTCCCACATCTGAGAGAAGAAATTCCAGATAAGCTCGTGGTCAGTATCTACCACAGTCTGCATCTCTAATACTGCATAAATATTCGCAAGAATAAAGGTAACAATGTAGAAAATCCAGTTAAATTTGTGACGCTTAAAAATCCAGCGCGCAGCTTTTACGATTGCAGGTTTTTGGTCCGCAGTCTGCGGCTCAGAGTCTGTATTCTCGACAGTCTCATCCACCCCTGTCTGGCTGCCTTCTTGTTCCTGTGTCTCAGTGATCTCATTGGTTTCAGAAGAGTCCATAACCCTACCTATCTTATTGACTTATTCTGCTGCTGCCAGGTCAGGCCTTCTGCCCATCCGTCTGGCCCTGGCTATCGATTTTCCAACGATATACAGAGAGCCACTCTACCACACCAAACCAAACTTTGATAACGGTAGGGCGACTCTCATGCTCTACGCCTTGCCTACACTAAGCGTGCCATACATCCTTGCCGTTCTTGTTAGCGGCAGCAAGATCATCAGCCAGCTGCTCAGGAGTAGCTTCAGTATCTCCTGCAATGAAGGCCTCAACAAGTTCGCGGGCTTCATTATCTTCATGCTGAACAGCAGGAGACTTCATAAAGTAAGAGCTGGGAGCCAAAATCGGGCCAGCCAAGCCACGATCCATGGCCAACTTGCAGGAACGAATGGCATCAATAACCACGCCGGCAGAGTTAGGAGAATCCCACACTTCCAGCTTGTACTCGAGATTCAGAGGGACATCGCCAAAGGTGGTCCCTTCCAGACGGACAAAAGCAAACTTGCGGTCGTCCAGCCATGCCACATAGTCAGAAGGACCAATGTGAACGTTGCGGGGATCCATATCATGAGGAACGATGGAAGTTACAGCACGGGTCTTGGAAATCTTCTTGGACTCCAGACGGCTGCGTTCCAGCATATTCATGAAATCCATGTCGCCGCCCACATTCAGCTGATAGGTACGATCCAGGCGAACACCACGATCTTCAAAAAGTCGGGCCATTACCCGGTGGGTAATAGTAGCACCGACCTGGCTCTTAATATCATCTCCCACAATCGGAAGACCGGCGTCGCGGAACTTTTGGGCCCACTGTGGATCGGAAGCGATGAAAACGGGCAGGCAGTTAACAAAACCGCAACCAGCATCCATGGCAGCCTGAGCGTAATACTTATCTGCCTGTTCAGAACCAACAGGCAGATAAGAGACCAGAATGTCAACCTTCTTGTCTTTCAACACCTGAGCCACGTCAACAGCCTCTTCAGAAGACTCTGTGATCATCTGGCGGTAGTACTCGCCCAGACCATCCATGGTTGGACCGCGCTGAACGGTGACGCCAGAAGCTGGAACATCGCAGAACTTGTATGTGTTGTTCTGAGAGGCAAAAATTGCCTGACTCAGATCAGTTCCAACTTTGGCAGCATCAACATCAAAAGCAGCAACGAATTCCACATCGCGAATACGATAACCGCCGAAGTTCGGGTGCATAATTCCGGGAATTTTATCCTCATCCTTGGCACCCTTGTAATACTCCACACCTTGAACCAGGGATGAAGCGCAGTTGCCTACGCCAGCAATAGCAACGCGAATACTCATTAATACTCCTTAAGTCTCTGCCATATTTTTTAATGACATGCACTTGTCACGATACTCTGAACTCTAAACCAAAATCAACAGTAGACGGCAGATATGCGCATGATTTCCAAAGATTTCCATACTTTTCTCCTTTCTTCATCACTTCCAGGCTAGATTAGAAGGCATGGCATCAGGAAAGGACAGACGGTCTTACGGCACAGACAGTAAAAAGAAAACAGCTGGAAAGACCAGAAGCAGCAAACGCAGTCAACCCATATCAACAGCAGAGAAAAAGACAACGTCCCGTACAGGCTCGAAAAATCATAATCCTGCAAGAACAGTCAGGAAAAGTCCCTGGAAAAGTTTCCTTAAAAGCCTGCTCATCTTTTTCGCACTCTGCCTTGCCGTCCTGGCAGGAACCCTGACTATTGCCTATGCACGAACAACCATCCCCAGCCCAGAATCCGTTGCCCTGGCTCAAAAAACGCGGGTATACTACAGCGATGGCAAAACCCTTATAGGCAGTTATTTCGATCAGAACAGACAGATTATTTCCTGTTCTGCCCTGCCCGATTATGTGGGCAATGCAGTTGTCGCCTCAGAGAACAGGACATTTTGGACTGATTCCGGCATCGATTTTAAAGGCATAGCCCGGGCACTGATCAACAATGTAACCACTGGCAGCCGTCAGGGCGGTTCGACTATTACCCAACAATATGCTGAACGGTATTACCTGGGGGAAACCACCACCTATTGGGGAAAACTTAAAGAGGCACTTCTGGCCTTAAAAATCTCCCAAACCCAGGAAAAGGGCCAGGTACTGTGCAACTATCTCAATACCATCTATTTTGGACGGGGAGCTTACGGAATTCAGGCTGCAGCCCAAGCATACTTTCATAAAGATGCTGCAAATCTTACCGTCAGTCAGGCAGCTCTTCTAGCTGGTATTATTCCTGCCCCTTCTGCCTGGGACCCAGCAGTCTCACCCACCATAGCTGCCAGGCGTTTCCAGCGAGTTATTGCTATTATGAAGGAAGATGGAACCTTATCGAGCCGTCAGGCCCAATCAGCTTCCTTGCCGGCGACAGCCGCTCCCCAGCCAACCAACGAATACCAGGGATCCAAGGGCTATATCCTTACCATGGTTCGATCCGAGCTGCTGGCGACCAAAAAATTTAGCCCAGATTCTCTGGCAACAGGAGGCTATTCCATCGTCACCAGCCTGGATACCCATAAGCAGAAACTGATGGAGAAAACAGTTCAGGAGAACAACAGCAGGGCTGGCCTCCCCCAATCGGTGGAAACTGGCGGAATTTCAGTCAATTCACACACAGGGGGAATTATTTCTCTTTATGCGGGGAAAAATTATGCAAGTCATCAGCTGAACAATCTGACTCAGGCACGTTTTGAACCAGGATCAACCATGAAAGCCTTCACCCTCCTTGCCGCTATTCAGCAAGGATGCAGTCTGAATACGACTTTTAATGGAGACTCTCCCCGCAGTTTTCCTGGGCTGACTACTCCAGTGAAAAATTATAAAAATGTTAGTTATGGGAGGATTTCTCTCTACCAGGCCATAGCCCAGTCGGTCAACACCGTCTTTGTTGATCTGAATGCTAGGGTTACCCCAGAAAAAACTGCAAACCTGGCTGCCCAAGCTGGAATTTCCTCACCCCTGCAAACGCACTCTCTCTATAACACCTTGGGAATCGACGGAATCACTCTGAAAGAACTAGCTCAGGCGTATGCCACTTTTTCCACCGGTGGGGTCAGGATTCCCCTCCATCTGGTCTCCACGGTGACCTCTTCCCAGGGAAAAACTATCTACCAGACTGAACCCCAGGGAAGCCGAATCTTTAATTCTTCTCACATTGCCCTGCTCAACAAGGCTTTGACCAAAGTCATTTTCAACGGAACCGGGTCTGAAGCCACAATTGCGGGGAGAAGTTTAGCAGGAAAATCTGGCACAGCCAATGACAATACTGCCGCAGTTTTTGTGGGATACACGCCCTCCATAGTCACTGCCTATGCTATCTGGAACAGCTCAGCACATGGCTCGGCTGCCCAGCTTCCTACTTTTTCCCAATACCAGAACGGCCACGGATACCCTACTCACCTTTTTGCATCTTATATGAGGACTGCCCTGGCCGGTAGCCCTCATGAGAGTTTCCCCCAGGCCACGGATACCGGCCGAACAGGCGGCCCCTATGGAACCTGGGGGAAGAAAGAAGATTGAGCTCTTGGTGTCTTAGCGTGCACAGGGACAGCCTGGTGCGCTGGGACAGCTTGTATTCACTAAATTCACTGAACCTGCTGGCTCACGCTGGACAGCTCATGCCCAAGAGCTCATGCCCATCACTCACCATCATCATTGTTATTATCATCATTGTTATTGTTGTTATTATCATCAGAGCCAGAGTTGGATGAGCTGGACTTACTTTCTGCATGGGTCATCTGTGCTTTTACTGTCACATACTTGCCATCACGAATAACAGTAACCGTAACCGAACTGTTTTTCTGAGTTGACCGAACGTAACCCAGCAGGCTTTCTACACTGCCCACAGTGTTGCCATTGTAAGCCACAATGGTATCCCCGGTCTGAAGTCCAGCAGCAGAGGCAGAGCTATCATCCGACACGCTCTTAACAGTTGCGCCGGCTCTGGTGGCGCTGCCCACGGTAGCGGTGCCGGTCTGAACGGTAACTCCCAGAGTTACATGCTCAACCTTACCGCTCTTAATAATTTCATCAGCTACCCATTTCACTGTATTTGCAGGGATGGCAAATCCGATGCCAATGCTGCCTGCATTGCCTGATGAACTTGAGGAAGCAGTGGAAGCTATGGCTGTATTGATACCAATAATCTTCCCTGAAGCATTAAAGGAGGGGCCGCCGGAATTACCGGAATTAATGGCAGCATCAATCTGAACAGTGTTGGTGTATACCGTATTGTCATCGGAACCGGAGGAATAAGAATTGGTGGAATTTTCGCTCAAGGTAACAGGCCGGTTCAAAGCTGAGACCACACCAGTAGTAGCTGTATTCTCATAACCCAGCGGGTTGCCGATTGCCATGACGCTTTCGCCCACGGCCAGGTTATCTGAGTTGGCAAAAGTGGCATAAGTTAAATTCTTGGGAGGATTCTTGATCCTGACTACAGCAATATCTGTTGTGGAGTCGCTTCCCACAATGGACGCTTTGTACATGTCTCCGTTAGACAGAGTTACCGTCATATCACCGGAATTGCTGGCCACGTGATTATTGGTAATAATATCGCCCTTTTTATCAATAATGACACCAGATCCCATAATCTCTCTGCCTGACGAGGTAATAGTAATGGAAACCACGGAAGCTGCAACCTTTTTAGCTACGGTCTTCCAATTTGTGCTCCCTGAGATGATGGTGTCAGTGCTGCCGGAACCGCCAGTGGAAGAATTAGGTGCGACAGTACTCGTTGTCGTATTACTGATCGTGTTTCGGATTCCAGCCCAGCCTATGCCTAGGACCAGAAGGGAAACAAGAAGGGCAACCAGGCCGGAAATCAAGGCATTACGAACGCCGTGCTCCTTCGACCTGCCAGCTGATTTTCCAGCTAAAACCGTGGTCGATGTTCCGGATGCGGGATTTACAAAAGGATTCTGAGCGGTAGAATTACCCGTCCCAGCCTGGGCTGCATATCCATTTGCTGCAGGCTGGCCATATTGAGGCTGTTGGCCATACTGACTGCCTGCTGAATATGAAGTTCCTGGATACTGGCTGCTGGAATACTGACCTGGCCCGTACTGACTATATTGACCATACTGAGGAGACTGCTGGCTAGAGAGATTCTGCCTGTATTGGCTCTGCTGCTGCCCCTGACTAGTCTGACCATAAACAGGAGAAGGGATAGGGGAAGAAATAGGGGAAGGCTGTGCATATGACATGCGCTGAGTTTGCTGAATAGGTTGAGTCGGATTCGGTTGAGCCTGACCTGATGGCTGAATCTGTCCAAACTGCCGGGTCTGGCCGGACTGAGCTGGAGCCGTCTGTCCATATCCCTGTCCGGGATTGTAACCGCCTGCATATTGCCCGTACTGGTTAGGCGTAATCCTCTGAGTGGGAGCACTACCAGCAGTGCCCTGGTTTGCCTGGGAATCAGGGCCTTGATTGGTAGCCTTTCCAGCTTGTTGGGCATTCGGATCATATCCGTCAGCCTGATCCGCCTTGTTGGGGTAGGAGGAAAAATTATTGCTGTCAGTCATAAAGCTCCCTTTCCTTTTGTATATATTTTGTATATCCCTTATATTTTTCTGGTACAGAAGGTTTTTCTATGTAATCTTTGCTTTACACAATAAATAACACTACAAATCTGAACCTTCTCTGAGAACACTCTTAATCTTTAACTACTTATTCTATAAGAATTCGTCCCCAAAAAAATGAGAGAAGTCTGACGTCCTCTTCTTTTACACAATTCCTTTTATACAATTCTTTGGTGAGCTGCCCACAAAGCCAGCTCTCCCCTGTTGGACAGCTGTAATTTGCGCAAGACTCGGGAAACGTGCGTTTCCACGGTTTTAACCGATATAAAAAGTTCAGAAGCAACTTCCTTATAGGTATAGCCGCGGGCAATCAGCTGCATCACTTCCCTCTCCCGACTGGTTAGAACATCAATGCTGATGTCGAAGTCATCATCTACATCAGATTCATTCTCGCCCTCAGCGAAAGTCATGGAATCAGTTCTGAGCGAAGAATCTGCTCCCGGATATTCTTTCCCACCGGTCTGGTCATGGTCAGATCTCTGGCTGAAAGCTGAATCCTGAAAAGCAGTCAGCACAAATCCAGCCAGGCGGGGGCTGAAAACGGCATACCCTTGTGCCACCTGCTCAATAGAAGCAACCAGATCTTCTCCTGTAATGGTTTTCGTAACGTAACCGCGAGCGCCGGCTCGAATCACCGCACCAACATCAACCGGCGAATCCGACACAGACAAAGCCAGATAGAGGGTATGGGGGGCCAGGGGAACGCTTTTGAGGATAATTTCCGAGCCTCCTCCCCCTTCCCCGCCAGGAACATGCACATCCAAAAGAACCACATCAGGCTGGGTCTGAGCAATAACGGCTACGGCTCCACTCACATCTCCAGCCTGGCCGACCACTTCATAGGCGCTGGAAATGGTATCAATTACCCCCCTGCGAAACATCTCATGATCATCTATAACTACGACCCTGGTTCTAGTGTTTTCTAGATCAGACACGTCCATAGCCTCCTGCCTGCATATTACTGTTCACCGGACCGTTCTCCAGGTTATTCTCCTGGCTGTAAGGAAGAGTCAACTTGACCTCAGTTCCCCAGCCCGGGCGTGAATTGATGACCGCCTGGCCATGTGCTCGCTGCATACGGTTAATTATCGACTCACTCACCCCCAAATGTCCGGGGTGTTCAGCTGACACGTCGAATCCATCCCCATGGTCACGCACAAAAATCTGAATTGTATGAGTCCTTACCGGATCCACTTCGCAATAAACCGATACTGGCGGTTTTCCATGACGAACCGCATTCACTGCTGCTTCATGAGCAGCTGCCAGCAGGGGTTTGAACGAAGGATGGAATCTGGTATCT
This sequence comes from Scardovia inopinata JCM 12537, assembly GCF_001042695.1. Taxonomy (NCBI): domain Bacteria; kingdom Bacillati; phylum Actinomycetota; class Actinomycetes; order Bifidobacteriales; family Bifidobacteriaceae; genus Scardovia; species Scardovia inopinata. Next base: position 1,627,694 of record NZ_AP012334.1, read on the forward strand.
CCTACGACAACCAGATCGATAGGAACGCGGGAAGAATCCTCCACCTGGGCCATTCCTCGCTTCAGTTCTTCGGCTATCGTTGCCGCATGCGCCGAAGCAGGATAGGGGTAAGGATAAGCAGGATTTGCCCCTGATCCTGAATTTGGCCCAAAACCCTGAGCCGGAGCAACAGGTACACCAGGTGCACCAGGTGTAACAGGCCCTGAGCCAGACCCAAAGTTAGGCCCAGGGGTAGAACCTGCTGATGGGTTGGGGGCAAAGCCTGCCGTCATACCATCCCCATACAGCCACTGTCTTAGTTCCCTTTCCTGAGACCGGGCCAGGGCAGACACCTCCTGAGGGTCATCAGCGTGCAGATGAATCAGGGCAAGAGTCTGCAGAACAGAATCATGCAGGCGGGCAGTGATGTCCGCTCTCAGCTCTTCCTGAGCAGCTTTAGCCTTCTCTTTGCCAAGATCAGACAAGAGACTGATCCACCAGGGTGCAATAATAATTCCCAGAACCGCCATGAGAACCAAGGCAGCTCCCATCCCGACCAGGAGGTTTTGCATCCTCAGGAAAGCGCTGAAAGCGGTAAAAACTCCTATAAAAGCTAAAACTATACCAACCAAAGTCATAATATAGCGCACACCGACAGAAACTGTAATACGATGATGTTTGAGGTTCTGCCACAAATTTGGAGAAGATCCTTCAGTCAGGGCCGAGGTCTGCATCCAGCTAATGGAAACCCCAATGAATAGAAGACTAAATCCGGCTGTCACCCTGCTGGGAAACCCGTTAAGATCACCAATAATTTCAATCATCAGACAAAGAAAGGCGACCAAAAGAAACATTCCCCAAAACGATATCCGGCGTCGTTTTTTAGGGGCAAACTGACTAGCTGTAGCCTTATCAACCATATATCCTAAAGGGGTCTGCCCCAAAGGCTGAACTTGAGGGTAGGGAGTAAAGGGCAGGTAGGGAGAGTAGGGAGGATGAGGCGAATACTGTGCATACTGCTGATATGGCTGATACTGCTGCGGATATTCCTGACTCTGGTCTTGATCTGCTGGATTCATACTTTTATTGTAATGGTATAATCCCTGCCTGTGGCGGTAAGGGGCAAGAATCAGGGTAGGGTAAGGGTCATATCAGGGGAAAATCAGGGAGAACCCCCATAGATTTCTTTCTTTTTCTGAGCTGTAATAAAGATGTGCAACTCATGAGGTTCTCAAAAATCTCATTAAGGTTGAGCAAGATAGAGAAAAGAAGTGCATGAGCGGCAGCTGAGGCTGCCGCATGTGCGGTATAAAAATGTTAAAAGTAGCAGAAGAAAATAGAAACACAAAAATATACAAAAATTTATAAAGCGTTTTATCAACTATACTTAGTGATACATATTGGAGGGCAATGACTGGTTATAATTCTTATCCCTTTCAGGAACCGGATAGGAATCATCCGGCAGGGAGTAAGTTTTTTGAATGGATTCGCGGGCTGAATATATACCGCCCCACTGACCGCTGGATAGCAGGCGTCTGTTCAGCACTAGCCAACAAATTAGGCTGGGATCCTATTGTTGTAAGAGTTTTGCTCCTGGCTTTCTGCATCACCGGGGGAGGCGGAGTCCTGCTCTATGGACTCCTGTGGCTCTTCCTGCCTGACGCCAGAGACAATCGTATTCTTGCGGAAGAAGCACTTTTCCATGGAAACATGGAAACAAGTTTTTGGTGGGCCCTGGTTCTGGTAATTATCAGCGGAGGCTTCAATTTCATTCTTCCTCATTCCTGGATTGGGACGATCATCCTCGTGTGTATTGTGTGTGCAATTATTGCATCCACAAGAAGCAAGACACCTAAACAGCCAGGCCCCAGGCCGGGAAGACCAGGACCTCAGGGCCCTTTCCCTGCAGGTAATCCCGGAACAGGCCCCCAGGCATACGCGCAGCAACCGCATGTTTACCGGGATTACCATTATGTACAGAATGGACCAATTCCTATGAACCCTACACAACCTATTCCACCTATTCCACAAACTCCTCCTTCCGCCACACCGCTGCGGCCTCCCGCGGGAACATCTGTCTGGGGACCGGCAACGGTTTACAGACGCAGACCAGCTGGTCCAGTAACGGTTTCCATTGTTCTGGGCCTTATCCTGATTGGGGCAGGGATTACCTGCTACACCCTTTTTATTAAACGGGTGGACTTTTTCGGTTGCACCCAGGCAGCTGTTCTGTTCTTGTCTGCTGCTACAGCCTTGGTCGCTCTTGCAACTGTGATTACTGGTATCCGGGGGCGCAAATCGGGGGGGTTAATCCCCCTGGGGATTCTAGTATCCCTCAGTCTTATTGTCTCCTGCGCTCTGGGAGCAGTCACAGCCAGTGATTTCACCGATGTACAGGCACTGAATGACCCCATCGTTTTCAGCAATTCTGATTCCACTCTCACTTCCGACAACTTCTCCGACTATGCTAAGAAAGGGTTGGAAATTTATAATTCTAATATCAAGATTGATCTGAAGGATTGGAAGAAATATCATTCCACCCCCTGCCCCACTGGATCCCTAACTATCCATGCAAGTTTTTCACGTGTCACTGTGACTGTTCCTTCCTCCTGCCGGGCACAGTATGGGAAAAGTCTCTTTGTAGGGACGGCCAATGAACATATGGGAACACTGTACTCTACCAAAAATAAACTCAAGAAATCACAGCTGCTGACTATCAATGCAGCCATATTCTTCAGCACCATGACCATTAGCCCCACTCCCGCATACAAGACCAGCAATGGAACCAGCAGCATCCCAGATGAAGACAGTACGAAAGAAGAAGACAATGACTAATAATTGGCAGCAGGCAGGCAAGAATACCGGCCACGCAGAAAATACGAGCCCCGCAGAAAATACGGATCACCCTGCAGCAGACACAAGCAAAAAACAAAAAGCCTGGGCAGACCAACAAAACGCATCTCAAGCTTACACAGATGAAGCCGCCCGCAATCATTACCCTGGGTCGGGAACCGTCCCTCCCCGGGAGGGAAGCCAAACCGGCCCTCAATATCCAGGGTGGAACCAGTATTCTGGCTATGGCAACCGCCCCCATATTGAATACAAAACAGATCCTTCTCCAGCAACCATTATTTGGGGAGTCGTTCTTCTCATCTTGGCTTTTGGCGGGGTACTAACTGCTGTAGCTATGGGCAATTTGATAACCGCTGACGATGTGGTTCTAGCCATCACTGCCTGCTGCATCTTCTTTGGAATCATCATTATTGCCCTGGGAATCACTTTCGCTGTTCGACAGAGCAAAAATAAAAAAGCACAAGACCAGGGGAAAAACACCAGCGGCGAGCAGCCAGTCTGATTTACCTAGAAATACCTTGAGAAGATGTACCTCTGCAGAGATAATCCTGCAGAGGTACTTTTACAAAATCAGCCTTTACAAAGTTGCTCACAAAGTTGCTGGATTGGTGAAGAGCGAAACTCCGCGGCGGCCGCGACAGTAGGCATTGCCCAGCCAAGAGTGACGACTGTTAGGCCAGACTGCACCCAGCCGAGGAGCGCTCTGGCTCATCCAGATACTGGGATACCGGCCATCGGCACTGCGGGACCCTAGAAGATTAAAACCATTCTTGTCGTGCAGCCAATCAGGATGCTGTGTGGCAATAGCCAGGCCCTCCTCCAAAGTCAGAGGAAGCCGGTCATCAGAATCAATCAGACGACGGGCAACATCGGGCTCGCGGTTTGTATAAGCAGTTCCTGTATGCGGATCCACCACAAGGTAGAAAGGTCCTTCAGGAGGTTCAAAACCTTCCTGAGGCAAGAAACCCAGTACATCACGGGGAGGCATAGTAGTAAAACCTGCTCGACGCTGAATACTGGTCCTGGCAATCAAAGCTTCTGGAGATACCAGTTCGCGGGTGGGAACCAGAAGAATATCTGATCCCAACTCCATTTTTTCCAGAGCACGAACCAGGGGGTCAGCTAAAGCACGGAATTCTTCAGATGTCATATCGGCAATATCTGGATAGCCCAGAGCTACAATGCGATCAAGTTGTCTGAGGATTTCATGCGAAGACTGTGTCATATTTTTAGTATCTCACAGGGGCCATAAAGAGAGCTTAGGGTTTGCCCGGCGATTCGGATTTTGACAGGAAGGGGAACTTTGCCAAGCAGATGATGACTTAGAAATATTTCTGTTTAAGGATCTCAGCAATTTCTATGGCATTCAAGGCAGCTCCCTTGCGGAGATTATCATTCGCCAGGAAAAACGACAGGCCCTTCCTGCCGGGGACAGCCTGATCTTGCCGAATTCTCCCCACATAGCTAGGATCTTTTCCTGCTGCATCCAGGGGAGTCGGAATATCCATGAGAGCGACCCCCGGTGCAGCCTGCAGAACTTCCTGAGCTTCGTGAGGGGTCACGTCCTTATCAAATTCAGCATTTACGCTCATGCCATGAGCAGTAAACACTCCTACTCTCACACAGGTGCAGGAGGCCAAAAGGTTAGGAAGATGCAGAATTTTTCGGCTTTCGTTGCGCAGCTTCTGCTCCTCATCTGTTTCCAGACTACCGTCAGGAGCAAGGTCGCCGATAAAAGGAACAGCATTAAAAGCAATTGTCTTAGCCACCTTGGATGGAGCGGGAAAATCAATAGCGCTGCCATCAAAAACAAGTTTGTCGGCTCCCTGCTTGACTGCCGCTTCAGCCTCCTTCTTCAGCTGAAGAACCCCGGCCCGACCAGCTCCTGACACTGCCTGATACGACGACACAATCAGGCGTCGCAGGCCAAAAGCCTTGTCCAGCGCCGATAAGGCAGGCATACATGCCATAGTCGTGCAATTAGGATTAGCTACAATTCGCCGGGGAATGTCGTTGAGGTCTTCTGGGTTAACTTCCGATACAACCAGGGGGACATCATCCTGCATCCGCCATTGAGATGAATTGTCCACAACATAAGCACCAGCCGCGGCAAAACGCGGAGCCCACACGTGGGAGGTGCCGCTACCGGCAGAAAAAATAGCAATATCTATACCGGTCAGATCGGCTGAGGCTACATCTTCAACCACAATATTCCGCCCTTGGTAAGGCAGAACCGTCCCTGCCGAACGAGAGGAAGCCAGGAAACGCAAAGATTTCAAGGGGAACCGACGCTCAGCCAGGATTGATCTCATGACCATACCTACCTGACCAGTGGCCCCAAGAAGCGCCAAATTAATGCCTTCGGCCCTGCTTTCCCTGTCTGCAGAATTTGCAGAATTTGCAGAAGTCTCGTCTGTTCCAGCTCCTTGTACTGTCGTGATCATGACTGCCTCCTCAGTATTCATAGTTCTTTTTGTGTATTGCAGCAGATTTAATGTATTCAGCAGATTTAATGTATTGCAGTAGAACCTTACCGACCGCTTCCAGCATAAACAACAGCTTCAGGGGTAAGAGAGTCAAGATTAAAGGCGGTGTGAATAGCCCTTACCGCAGAGTCCAATGCATCCAGGGGAATTATGGCTGAAATGCGGATATCTGAGGTAGAGATCATGAGCACATTGATATTCTGATGGCTCAAAGCCTCAAAGCAGCGGGCCATAACTCCTGTATGAGTCTTCATTCCCACACCGATGAGTGATACCTTGCCTATTGATGGATTAATATCAGCATGTGTATAACCGAGCTTTTCCTTGCGGGCGTCTAGCAACTGCCTGACCTGGCGGGTCTGTACTTCGGGAAAGGTGATAGAAATATCAGCCGTCTGAGAATCGCTCTCGCTGCGTCCCTGAGCCTGCACCACCATGTCTATGTTGATTCCCGCCTCTGCGAATTGTGAAAAAACTCTGGCAGCCAAACCAGGCTGATCCAGAATACCTCGCAAAGTGACCATAGCCTCAGAGCTATCGCTGGCTATCCCCGAGATAACGGGTGCCTCTGGACCTCGTAGATCAGGAAACAAATCTCCTAGGGAAGCAGCAGAGGTACCCAGAGGAGCTCCAGGAGAAGCTCCGGACCTGACTTGTGAGCCTTCGGTCCCAGCCTGTGGAATTCTCCCTGATGCTCTTCCTTCTGCTCCGACCCGGGTGCTACCTGCCCCTGGCGCGAAATCAGCCGGTCTTACTGCGGTCAATGGGTCTTCCCGAGAATTAGTTGTCTCCGTCATGACCGATATATCCTTCCTAACCTTGGTCTATACAAGTGGTTTGTAAAACGAATACTTATTCGTATTAACTATTTCTCGACTATTCGTATCACACCATATTTCTGTATTTTTTCTAGTTCCCCACAACCATAGTCCCCGGATTATGGGAGAAGGAGCTGCGCACATGTAGAGGCATTCCAAAACGCTGAGCATATTCCACACACCGTAGCGCTAAAACCTTGGCACCAGAAGCAGCCATCTCGAGCATCTCTTCATACGAGAGTCTGGGAATCTTCCTGGCAGTTGGCACGATTCTGGGATCTGCTGTAAAAACACCATCAACATCAGTATATATCTCGCATAAATCAGCGCCTAAGGCCACTGCCAGAGCAACAGCCGAAGTATCAGAGCCTCCCCTGCCTAGAGTCGTAGCATCTCCCAGAGAATTGATCCCCTGAAAACCAGCCACAATGGCAACCTGATCATCAAGAAGAGCCTGAGAAACCCGCTCTGGTCTGACTGCTCGAATATGAGCTGCCCCGTACCGAGCATCAGTATAAAATCCTGCCTGCTGACCAGTGAAAGAATGAGCACGCTCTCCTAAAGCGTGAATGGCCATGGCAAGCAAACTCATGGAAATCCGCTCACCTGCTGTCATAAGCATATCTAACTCACGAGCAGGCGGATTGGAATCAATGCTTACTGCTTGATCAATGAGCTCATCGGTGGTGTCTCCCATAGCGGAAACTACAACAGCAACATGATTTCCAGCTCGCACTGTTTCCACTACGCGCCGTGCCACCCTTTTAATTGAGTCGGCATCCGCTACGGACGATCCCCCATATTTTTGTACAATAAGTGCCATGTTTCGCTCATCTCATTGGCCTGCCACAGTGAGGCACGATACAAAATGTCACCTCCGAGCAGACAATCATTGGTAAGTAATTTATAACTAATTGGTTTCTATAATAAGCTTGCAACCAGAATTAAGGGATAGCCTGATTTATCTACCGCTTGTTTACACCTCTCTTCGCCCGGTTATTGCCCTTCCCAGGGTAATTTCATCTGCATACTCCAGATCAGACCCCATAGGAAGCCCACTGGCCAGTCTGGTCAGAGTAATGCCCAAAGGTCCCAGAAGGCGGCTGAGATATGTGGTGGTAGCCTCACCTTCAATATCGGGATTGAGAGCAAAGATAATTTCCTTAACATTCTTACCTTCTGGCGTTTTCAATCGATTAAGCAGGTCAGCAATTTTTAGATCCTGAGGTCCGATATTGGACATGGGATCGATAGCTCCCCCCAAAACATGGTAAAGACCCCGGTATTCATGGGTTCTCTCAATGCTCATAATATCTTTCGGCTCCTGCACCAGGCAGATTGTTGTATGATCCCGGCGGGGATCAGCGCAGATAAGGCAAGGACTACTTTCGCATACATTACCGCAGATCTCGCAGAATCGAACTTTCTGTTTCATTTCTACGATTGAGTCTGCCAAAGCTTGAGCATCATCCTGGCTGATAGATAGGAGATGAAAAGCAATACGTTGAGCACCTTTAGGACCAATTCCTGGAAGGCTGGCAAATCTGTCAATAAGATTCTGTATTGCCGCTTCGTAGGAAGAACCTGAGCCAAGGGATGAATTAAACGAGCTATATGCATTACTCACTGTCAGCTCCATCTTCTTGCTTCGTTTCCACACTCTTTGCATCAAACATGCGGGCAACCTCTTCAATACTTAAGGGACCCTGCGAGTCTATCTGGCTATCCTCTGCCGCGGGGAGGGAATCAGCTGAAGGAGAGAATTCTTCGCCGTCATTATCAGCAGATACCGTTTGACGATGAGTATGTGGGCTGTGAGGTGCCACACCGGGATGCACACGAGGAGGTACCCTCCCAGAGGCTGCCTGTTTAGACTGTACCGACTGTACAGAAGGAGCGGAAGCCAATGGTTTATCCCAGGGATCGGCTTCTGCGGATTCAGTGAAATCCGCCAAAGAATGCGTCGAGTCAGGAGCAGGATCGGAGTCAGGGGCAGACTCCGAGGCAGGAGCGGCTGATTCTCTTTCATTATCTTCATTATCAGATCCGGAACCTTCCTGCTCTGCGGTCTGTGCGTCAGACCGTGTTTTAACCTGTGTCCCAGATGCAGAAACAGCTGAAGCTAAAGTAGGATTTCCCGCCCTGACTGCAGAAGTAGACCCTGCAGAGGATCTGACCTCTGCTGCAGACTGAGATGACTGAGATTGTGGCACAGTTCGAGTGCCTGCCCTATCTATAGTCTGGGCAGCTTCCACAGATTGCGCCAAAGCCATGGCAGCGATTTGCGCCTTAACCTTCTGTCTTTCGCCTTCGGTCAGCCGACTGATGGGAGTTACCTTTTCTCCGGATGCGGTGGTACTTCCTGGGTAAGCTTTCACTCCGCTTCCAAAAGTCTCCTGACATTTGTCCTGAATAATTTCAGATATTTTGGCCTTGCCATGTACCTCCTGTTTTGCCGTTCCCAGAGCAAAAGCATGTTGGCTGAGGGGATTGGCAAAAGTAAGAATAATTCTATAGTGCCCAGCCTTTTGGGCAGCACTTACCTGGGGGATGCGCTTCGTATTAATGTACTGCTGAACGTCTTCAGGCAAGCTTGACACTAGTGTTTTCCACCGAGCCTGAACTTCCTCAGGTTGATCCAAAATACCCGAAGCATTAATCTCTGAAGTATTATCGTGGTCTGGCTCATTGGCTGTCTGCTGATGTGTATGAGCTTGTTTTACCCGGTTCGAATACTTCTGAGGCCGATGGTACCCACCCATGGGCTGGGCACTGTCTTGATCGGTCTTTCCGGCAGTCTGCTTTTTTAGTGGTTCTTGAGAAGATAAAACTTCCTCGGGAACCAACAGTTGGGCCGCCAATAACTCCAGCCGGGTTCTGGGAGAAGTAGTTCCCACCATACTGGTCAAGGCCTCATTAACAATCTGAGCAATATGAGTTAGACGCTGTAGGCCCAAAGCTTGCGACTGGCGGCGAAGCTCCTCTTCCTGACCGGCTGCTGCCTCATCCTTTAAAACTTCCTGTGCACTGGGACCCGCTAAGGTAAGTACCAAAAGATCTCTGACCCTAGACAGGAGATCTTCGACAAATTTTCGGGGATCGAAACCACCAATAATCACTTTTTCAATATCGGCATAGAGTTTGGCTCCATCCCTGTCAATGACGGCATCAATAGCGTCCGATATGAGTGCATCCGGCGTGTAGCCCAGTAAAGCTACAGCAGACTGATAATCAATTCTGTTATCAACTGAACCAGCCATCAACTGATCAAGCACGGACAGGGTATCCCTGACCGAACCATCCCCGGAACGCATAGTCAGTTTCAATACTCCAGGGTCTGCCTTTATTCCTTCTTTTTGACAAATATCTTCCAGATAGGGACCCATAATTTCCGGCGGAACCAGACGAAAAGGATAATGATGAGTGCGGGATCTGATAGTACCAATCACTTTTTCCGGTTCGGTCGTTGCAAAAATGAACATAACATGATCAGGCGGTTCTTCAACAATCTTGAGCAGGGCATTAAATCCCTGCTGAGTTACCATATGAGCTTCATCAAGAATGAAAATTTTATAACGATCCCGAGCTGGAGCAAAACCTGCCCTTTCCCTGAGTTCACGTGCATCATCTACTCCGTTATGGCTGGCAGCGTCAATCTCCACCACGTCAATGGAACCCGGGCCATTCGTCGCTAAATCTTTGCAGCTTTCGCAAACGCCGCAGGGGTGGCTGGTGGGCCCTTGAGCACAATTCACGCAGCGGGCCAAGATCCTGGCAGAACTCGTTTTCCCACAGCCACGGGGGCCGGAGAATAGATAGGCATGAGTCAACTTGCCCTCATCCAGAGCTCGTTGAAGAGGAACAGTTACCTGATCCTGCCCTACTACGCCGTCGAAAGTATCCGGCCGGTAACGTCTGTACAATGCGAGTGCCATGGTTCTAGGCTATCCATTTCTTGAGACACAGTCGATAGGCCCAGCCTTGGCAGCCGCCTTCATAAGTGGCAGAAAAGCAAAGGAGGAAGACACGCCTGTTTGAACAAGCACATCTTCTTCAAGAACTGTGCAGGAAATCAGGGTACTATGATTTTTCTCAGCAGCGAAACGGGCCTGTTCGCAAGCGTTACCCTGAGTTCCCGATCCTGAAGCATAAATAACTGATGCCCCTACCAAGGCTGCCTGATCTGCCGCAGTCTGAGCACTGGCTCTGGCGAGCAGACACGCTCCCGCAGCAGCGGCTACAAAGAGACCAAGAGCAACCAAAAAAACCAGACCAATTCCAGCTACACTTCCACTACCCCTGTCACAGCGAACCAGCCATCTGCCAAACCTGTGACGACCTCTCATTGTTCCTCCTGAATTTTAACTGCATACGCATTGGCATGAACTTTTGCCGGAAAAACATGAAGAGGACCTTGCCCAATAGGACAGGCTACCTCCACACGGACTGTCTGGGCGCTCTCACTGATTGACACTTCTCCATAAGGCCCAGAATGCCGTTTGGCAGCAGCTGTAATAGATTGACGGCCTTGAGTACTTAAAGTACCGGAGGACTGCAGCGTTTGCGCAGTTCTGGCTCCCTCACGGGCAGCATCCTGACACTGAACCCGGGAAACAACCAAACTCGTCAATGACAGAATGAGCATAGCGACCACAATGACCGCAGGAATCACTATGGCGAATTCTGCGGTCACTGTTCCTCTATCCTCCTGCTTATCGAATAGAGAGCGCACTTTTCACCAGGTTCGTCAGGAGTTCCCGGACAGCATCAGATTTCAGAATTGCTACCAGCAATCCGGCAAATCCAGTGGCCGCCACCAGCACAATAGCATATTCAGCTGTAGCCATTCCTGCTTCAGGTTCTTGAAGAACACAGCGAGAGCGGGCATCCATCAGGCAGGCCGTCTGACGAATTTTTTCAGCCCATTTGCTTATATGGTCAGGAATAGCTGCCCCAGCGTGTAAAGATCCGCTTATTGTATTATTTTTCATGATTCTCCTTAGTCTTAAGGGTTTATGTTTATTTCTTCTTTGTTTGGATGACTTCGGCCGACAAGTACCTGTTCATCACCTATCGAAAAGGCATCTTGCAACCGAAGCGGTAGAGACTAGTATGACCGATTTTCTCCAATTGCCCTACGGTTTTTTACCGATGTGGTCGAATGTGGAAAAATATGGCTATACTTTTCCACAACGCCAGCTGAAATATCTGAAGTACCGGCAAGAGAAAATAAGCGAAAAGGGCAGAAGAACACCACAATGCGCCGAAACTTAAGTTAAAGCCTAAAGCCACATAGTCTCTATCCATCCCGCCAAAGAGGGGATAACGGTCAAAATTACAAAAGCTGGCAAGAAACAGAGGCCCAGGGGAAGAAGAACTTTAACAGACAACTTGCTTGCAGCATCATCCATTGCCCTGCTGCGCAGTCGATTCTCTTCCTCAATAGCAGTTTCAATCCGAATGATTGGCGATGCTCCGTGCCTCCACGAAGGCTCCAGAGTCTGTTCAAGAAGATCACAGGTCTGTCTATCCGTCTGAGACGGCAGAGAGCGAGACAGCCCCCAGGCATCTTCCCAGGAAGCACCCCTATATAATGACTGAGAAATCTGGCACAAACACGAACCCAGGTCTGTTTTCATGGCCATCCCCACGGCCTCACAGGCACGAGGCACAGAAGCCCCCTGGCGAATTGCCACGGTCATCATTTCAAGAATAAGCTGAACCGGAAAAACCTGGTCATCTCTTTGAGACCGAGGAGAATCTAATGAATTTAACCTCTTCTCGACCGTCTGCGGTTCTCCAGCGAGCAGAAAGACCAGGACACCGCAGAAAAAGGCTGGAAGAAAAATATGCATGCTTGTTACCCCAGGCTGTTCTCATCAAAGTGGTGAATTAAAGATCGTATCCACATAAGTCCTGCACCATAAAGAAGAGCAGCTATCAGCAGACAGATCCAGCCCACTGGTTTCGTAAAAAGAACTGTGAATGTGTGAGAACTAGCCATCTGGCCGGCTAAAAGAATAAGGATTGGCAAGACCAGCAAAACGCGCAAAGTCATTCGGGGAACAGCAAGGGCAGAACGCCGTCTGTCCTCGATTCCTTGATTCCTCTTATGCTCTGCCTCTACAGCTTCCAGACATGAGGCGGCCCCGCAGCCCAAAGCAGTGCTTAAATGACACGCTGCCGAAAGTTGCTGAGATATACGCTTAACTTCTTTGGGGTGAGAAGAAGATCGTTGAAGGAGCATCTGCCGTAGCCTGGCTTCGGTAATTTCAGGAACAGCAAAGCCGCAGCCTCCAACCTCTTCACAGGCTGAAATCAAACTACTGCCGTTGCGAATAAGGGAAACTAGTTCAGCAATAATATCCGACATGTTTTCCTCTAACAGATCTGCACCCCGAATACGGACCTTCCCACGTAATCTTATTTTTACAGTGCTCCGCAAACGCGGGCAGGGATTCCAAGAATACGTGAGGACAAGAAGAAAGCAAAGAAAAGGAAGGAATGAAATCGGCATCGTCACAGGAAAAGCTACGAGGGAAGTTATAATCTTAAAATTACCCATCAAACTGCCGCCTTTCTGACCTGTGGCAGCAGAGCGGTAACATCACCGGATCTGTCTAATCCAATTCGGGTTGAGGAATACTTCTCCTTCTTTACCCCTATATGTTGAATCCATTGATCCCACTGAGGGGAATACCGGGCTGGACCGGAACCGTCCCACACAGCCATCACACGACCTCGGAGAATTCCCTCTTTGTCTACCTCAAAATGCCCAATTTGCGATATATATCGTCTACCACGCAAACGATCCATATGCACCAAACAATCAAAAGCACCTTGAGCCATGAGAGCAGTAGCCTGAGGCTGGATTCCAGCCAGCAAACCCAATGCCGACAAACGGGCAGGCAACCGCTGCACACTGTCGGCATGAATAGTCACCATGCCTCCCCTATGCCCGGAGTTAAAAGCGCGCAGCAGGTCAGCAATCTCTTCTCCCCTGCATTCGCCCAATACAATACGGTCTGGCCTCATCCGAACCGTGGCTTTCACTAAATCTGTCAGATTGATCTGACCCGCTCCTTCAATATTGGGTTCTCGAACCACCAGCGATTCACAATTAAGCCCTTCCAGGCTTCCTAGTTCGCGGATTTCTTCCACTGTCACCAGACGCTCACTCTGAGGGCATTCCATCAAGAGCGCCTTCACCATGGTTGTTTTGCCTGTTCCAGTTCCCCCACTCACTAAAAAAGTTGCTTTTGCCTGAACCAAAGACCGCAACAGTTCTTCCCATTCGGGCGGGAATGCTCTCCCTGCGCGGAGATCTGGCAAATTCGACCGAAAAACATCAGGAAGTCTGATAGATAAGGCAGCTCCCTGTTTCACGATTGGAGCAATAACGGCATGGATACGAATCCCCTCAGGGGTTGATGCATCAGCAATGGGGCAAGAATCATCTAGCCTGCGGCCAAGCTGAGCGCAAAGCCGCACAGCAAAATCACGCATAACTTGGGGAGAGCTCAGTCCTGAATCTACATATCTTTCCTGCATACCCTGCCCGCTGTCAGCCCACACCCGACCATCGCTCGTTACGACTATATCGGTCACATGCGGCTGACAGGCCAGAGATTGAAGCGGCCCCCAGCGAAAATTCTGCCCCTGCATCAAGCCCGCCCCTGTATTAATCCTGTTTCCTGCCTGCGATAAGACTGGCCTTGTGAAGGGCTGCCCATCCCTTCCTCTTGCTGTCCTCCTGACCTGTAAGCCGGGGAAGCAGACAAAGAAAGATTATAGAAAATGTGGTAACAGGATCGAGGAATTTTTTCAATTCCTCTTCCTTCGCCCAAACTGATATCCAGCCATTTCACCTTAGGCACAATTCCGCATATAGTGATTCCCAGATAATTACTTGCTTCTGCAAGATTAACAGTGCCCCGAGGGGGCTTGATGGAGTTATGGAAACAATGCCAGATTAATCTTCCTCCGGATGAAGCCGCCTTTTCCAAACTGACGACTTGAAAATCAAGCGGGAAAGCACTCCGGCCAAGCCTGGTGACAATAACTTTCGTTCGTGCGAGAGCTATCATGGTTAACTCGGTCAGGATAACAAATGACATCTGATTCCGATTACCCACTTCGTTCCAAATTCTGCTCCAATCTTGCGCCTGAGATGACAGGGAAGCTCCCTGATTAATATAAAGCTGAAATCCTCGTATTATCGCCTGGTTTATTCCGCAGTCACAAACTACTGCATCCATACATTCCCCCAACGATCTTAGGACAGCAGAAACCTCCCACCACTGTTTGGCTGCAGGTTGTGTTGCCTTCACGCTTAGAAGCGCACACTGCTCCCACTGCACCGCTTCCCTGGCAAGAGATCTACCGTCGATCATCCCCAAGGGGGCATGGACATCCGACCACCGCAGGCCTTCCTCTTCTTCCAGCCCTAAAAGAATATCTAAGCCTCCCCGGGAAAAGTCAAGGTCGACCAAGGCGACCCTCTGTCCCATTTGGCTTAAATACTGGGCAAAGAGGGCAGCAGTGGTACTGGTTCCGCAGCCTCCGCAAGCTGAAGAAAACAGATAGAAATGCCCTCCTGTGTAAGGCTGGTTGACTGGGAATCGAGCTGCTTCAGAATGGGAGTTCCCCGGTTTGATTGCCCCAGATCTGTCAGGACCAGCGAGCTCGGTCTCGCTCCAGCCTGACCTGGTCTCGCTCCAGCCTGACCTGGCCTCGCTCCAGCCTGACCTGGCCTCGCTCCCATCAAGTCCAATCTCGTTCTGGAGGAATCCGTTCTGTTCCAGCCCATTTTTCCTCAGTCCAGCCGAAGCCGAAGCAGGCATAAAATATTCGGGCAGCTGACCGTCTTCGTCTACAGACAAATTTTTCTCATTCTTGTGTCTATCATCATTAGTATGCATATTTTCATTGAACAGCAGTAAAAAGAAGAATGCCAAGCGAAAAATACAATGTGGTCAAACGTGGATTTTTTCTTCTCTTTTCCACAAAATATTGCTTCTTTTGGGCTTTTCCACAGTCAATCAGGCAGATTCTTACCAATTATGTTCTTTTTTATGTCCTTTTTTTGCGTTCTCTTTTTGCGTTTTGCGTTCTTTTTTTCTTTTTCCCCCTCCCCCGCTTCATTCCGCATCAGCAGGAGTGGAGAATACCCGAAAATACTCATATCAAGCGTCAAAAAAACTTAAAAAATAATTGTGAAGATTCGGCGTTTCGATTTTGTTTTTTGATCAGAAAGGTGCATAATAGAGGTACAAGCAAAACAGAACAGTGGAAGCCCACAAGAGCTAAAATCACGTAGGATTATTGGTTGGGCGGATTATATGAGACTTACCGCCATAACGAAGGTGTTGTGCGAGATTTCCACTCATGTTAAGCTTGTAGGGCCAGTCCTCAGAAAGAGGGCTGGCCCCTCTTCTTGCTTTTGTACCAGACCATCAGGTTAAGCTAGCTGGGCAAACCCCTTCAGCATAAAGGCTTCAGCAATAATAGACTTGCGCAGAAGAGAAATAGACTGCGATTCATTGGGACTGTGAGCATTGGACTGCGGATCTTCAGGGCCAGTCACCAGAACTTGGTATTGGGGGAAAATCCTGCACAGATCTGGAATAAAAGGAATAGAGCCGCCCTGGCCCTGATTTACAATCTCGGTTTGAAAAGCATCGGCC
Source organism: Scardovia inopinata JCM 12537 (assembly GCF_001042695.1). NCBI lineage: Bacteria > Bacillati > Actinomycetota > Actinomycetes > Bifidobacteriales > Bifidobacteriaceae > Scardovia > Scardovia inopinata. Next base: position 1,643,516 of record NZ_AP012334.1, read on the forward strand.
AAAGCCTTCTGAGCCACCTTGCTAACCGGAGAATCGGCATCCATGGCCCAACCGCGGCCACTGTCTGCTCCTTCCCAGGTGACTTTGCTTCCAAAAGGCGCATGAGCAACCAAAAAATCACCCAAAGCCTTCTGAGCTTCTGCGGGATCCTGATTGGGAGCGGTTCTCAAAGACAACCGAAAACGAGAGCTGGGGGCAATCACATTGAAGGATCCATCAACCGGATGTGCATCAATCCCAATCACTGTCACACTGGGTTTAACCCACAGACGGGAAGCCAGAGACCCGGTTCCAGCTAGGGTCATGTCAGGAAGAAGACCTGCATCCTGACGCCATTGGTTTTCGTCCACATCCTGCTGCAAACCTCCTACAACTTCCTGAGATTTCACCCCGGGAACAGCAAGTTGCCCCTTGTCATCATAGAGAGAAGAGATCAGCATGGCAGCCAGAGTATGCGCATCCAAAACTGGACCGCCATATGCGCCGGAATGCCGCGGTTCCTTCAGCACCTGAACGGTCACATCCAAAGCAGTATTTCCCCTGAGCGAGGTGGTCAGGCTGGGAACTTGGTCGGACCAGTTTCCTGAGTCCGCGACAATCATAATATCAGCCCGAAAATCATCCTGATGAGACTGAACGAAAGGAATGAAAGTCCCCGACCCCATCTCTTCCTCACCCTCAATAAAAACCTTGATATTAACTCCTAGGTCCTCTCCCAGAGCTTTCAGAGCCCCCAGGTGAATGGCAATGCCAGCCCCATCATCGGAAGCACCGCGGCCATAGAGCCGATCCGCCTTAATCGTGCCAACAAAGGGATCGGTCTGCCACGTTCCATCATCTTGCGAAGCAGGTTGAACATCGTGATGAGCATAGAGGAGAACGGTTGGCTTGGACGGATCCACAATCTTTGATCCCACAACTTCCCAGGCTCCAGGAGTCCCATCTTCCTGGTTGGACTGCTCAACCCGAGCGTTTACTCCCACAGTTTTCAGCATATCAGCAACAAATTGAGCATCCGCTTTCATTATCTGAGAGTCAATGCCGTCGGGAGATACAGCCCTGTTGGCTATTTTCTTTTTCAGAAAATTAATGACATTGTTCATGTCTGCTTCTACCTGCATGCGGATATCATCGTTGCTTACTGTCATATGTCCTCCCGGCATTTGTCACTGCAATTCACCTGCAGCTGTACGCTCTCGCTCGTTTGTATCACATACCTTAGCAATTTCAGCAGATAATGCCTGGGATGGAGGCAGATAGGGAGAGAATAAAAAGAACAGGGAAAATACTAAACTGTATGAAGAAAGAAGAGGCAGAAGCTTCATGCAGTTTTCGGCAAAACCGCATTTTTTTGGCAGGTTTTTCCGTACAATTAAAAATATGACGCAGAAATTTACAGGGCCTAATAAAGAAATCCTCCGCAGCCAGATAGCGGAGCATATTGCAGAGATAGAAAAAGCCGAAAAAAATACGGCTTTAACTTCTCATTACCGGCCGTTGCCCAACGATCGTTTCTTTGACCGCGAGATTAGCTGGCTCAAGTTTAACAAGCGTGTTCTGGAACTCGCTCAAGATCCTTCCCTCCCCTTGCTGGAAAGAACCAATTTTGAGGCTATTTTTGCCAGTAACCTGGATGAGTTTTTTATGGTTCGGGTAGCAGGACTCAAACGCCGTATTGATTCCGGGATTGCTGTCCCCAGCGCCAGCGGCATGAGCCCTCGTCGGCAACTGCATGAAATCAGCGAACAAGCTCACAAACTTCAAAAAGAGCACGCCGTCTATTTCCGTGATGAGTTAATGCCTGCCCTGAAAAAAGAGCATATTGTTATTATGAAGTGGGAGGACCTGACTTTGGGCGAACAGGAACGCCTGTCCAAGGTATACAGGCAATTGATTTTCCCTGTTCTCACACCCCTAGCCTTCGATCCGGCCCACCCCTTCCCCTATATTTCCGGTAAATCCCTGAACCTGGCAGTGCTGGTAGAGAATGCTGCTTCCGGTCGAATTCATTTTGCCCGAGTCAAGATTCCCGGTAACCTCCCTCGCTTGTACCCCGTTGACGATTACTCGGCTTCCCTTGACATGGAGGAAGACAGCGAGCGCCATGGCTTTATTCCTCTGGAAAACCTGGTCCTGGCCCATATTGACACCCTTTTCCCGGGCATGATAATTAAGGAAGCCCATTCCTTCCGCGTAACCCGCAATGAAGATATTGATGTTGAGGAGGATGATGCAGAAAATCTCCTGAACGCTATGGAACGCGAACTCCTGCGCCGTCGCTTTGGCCCTCCAATCCGTCTGGAGATCAGCGATTCCATGTCGGAGCAGCTCTCTCGCTTGCTGATTTCTCAGCTTCGGGTAACCGAGGAAGAAGTCTACCGTCTGCCTGAGCCTTTGGATATGACTGCCCTCTTTGAGCTCCATAACGTAGACCGACCGGATTTAAAGTACCCCAATTTTGTTCCCACAACCAATCGGCAAATTGCGGAAGTCGAGTCCAGCCATGAACAGGATATTTTTGCGGCCATCCGCGAGCATGACATTCTTCTGCACCATCCTTATGATTCTTTCTCCACGTCCGTTCAGGCTTTCCTGGAACAGGCTGCTGCCGATCCCAAGGTTTTGGCAATCAAGCAGACCCTCTACCGTACCTCCGGGAACTCTCCCATCATTGATGCCCTGATTGATGCCGCTCATGCAGGCAAACAGGTTTTGGCTCTGGTAGAGATTAAAGCCCGGTTCGACGAGCAGGCCAATATCCAATGGGCCCGCAAACTAGAAAGAGCCGGAGTCCATGTGGTGTATGGCATTGTGGGGCTTAAGACTCACAGCAAGCTCCTTCTGGTGGTTCGCTCTGAAGACGGAGGACTTCGCCGTTACTGCCACATTGGTACCGGCAATTACAACCCCAAAACTGCCCGCCAATATACCGATCTAGGTCTGCTAACCTGCGATCCGGTTGTGGGACAAGATATGACCAGACTTTTTAACCAGCTGTCAGGGTACGCCCCCAACTCTAGTTTCCATCGGCTTCTGGTAGCCCCACGAACTGTTCGATCGGGTCTTATTGAGCGTATCCAGCGGGAAGAACAGGCAGCCCGTGACGGGAAAGAGGCCTGGATTAAGATTAAAGTAAATTCTCTGGTTGATGAACGCTGCATTGATGCCCTGTACAGGGCCAGCCAGGCAGGGGTTAAGATTGATATCGTAGAACGGGGAATCTGCGCGTTGAAGCCAGGACGCAAAGGTTTGAGTGAGAATATTCGGGTTCACTCTATTTTAGGCCGTTTTCTGGAGCACAGCCGCATTTTTGCCTTCGCTAATAGTCAGGGACCGCAAATAGGAGAAGGGCCCTCCAACGGCCCTGAAGTCTGGATCGGCTCTGCGGATTTAATGCACCGTAACCTGGACCGACGTGTCGAGGCCTTGATTCGCATTACCGATCCGACTCAAATCCAGCAATTGATTGACTACGTTGATTTGCAGATGGCTGACACCACCAGTTCCTGGCATATGCAGGAGGATGGCGATTACATTCGTCATTCTGTGGACGATAAAGGCAAGCCTCTGGTCGATTGTCAGAGCCTGCTAATTAGTCAGCACTCCCGCAGACCCCGCAGCAACCGGTAATACTGTCCGTATCTATCTGATTTATCCAATTCTTCTCAAGGATTTTTGTTTGTATGGTTCTGCTCTCTGATTTTCATCAGATTCTTGCCGATGGCTATGACCAATATGCCCGCTGGGGTAAAAAGGCTCCCCTGGTCCTGGCCGGAGGAGGAATTGTTTGGCGTCTGGATGCCACTGGCGAACCAGAAGTCTGTCTGGTGCATCGTCCCCGGTATGATGATTGGTCCTGGCCTAAGGGAAAACTCGAAGCCCATGAGTCTATTTTTCACTGCGCTGCCAGGGAAATTCAGGAAGAAATCGGACAGCCGGTTGCCTTAGGCATGTTTCTGGGCCATACCTCTTATCCTTTGCCGGATGAAGGCAAGAGTGCAGGCAAAGGCACCAAGAAAAGTAAAGGCAGAACTGGCAAAGATACCAATCAGATCAAGCATGTATTTTACTGGTCTGCCCGCCTGCTTGATCACAGCCAGACTGCACATCGGTCTTCCCTCTTTGGCTCGGTTCATCAAGCAGATCCTAAGGAAATCAGCCAAATACGATGGGTCAGTCTTGACCAGGCCAAAAAGCTTCTTACTCGCTCTGATGACCGACGCCTCCTCCGCCCTTTTTCTGCCGCTCTTGAATCTGGACTGAATCAGGCATCAACCTTTGTCCTTATTCGTCATGGTAAAGCTGAAGATCGCAAAACGTGGACGGGAGAAGAAGCTCAAAGACCGCTGAGACCAACAGGAGCGGCTGCCGCCTACGCTCTGGGGAGGGACCTGGCTTGTTTCGATCCGGATTATCTCTACTCTTCTCCCTGGGAACGCTGTAAGCAAACCATGGTCCCCTATTCATTATCGTCTCAGTTGCCTGTCACCTACCTTGATTCTCAGACTGAAGATGCTTTCAACGCCGATGGGCAAAAAGCCTGGCAGGATCTGCTGGACCTGCTGATAACCAGTAATAATCAGGGCCACAATGCTGCCCTCTGCATGCACAGACCGGTTATTGGGGGCATGCTGGAGCATCTGCGTCAGCTCTGTACCAGCAAATCCCTGGCCCGGGCCCTGCCCAAGCGTAATCCTTATATGCCCACAGGAAACGCCCTGGTGCTTACTCTAATCCCAGGAGATAATGGAAACGTTCGTATTATTGATCTTCAGAAGGTGGAACCCTGTGTCTATTGATTCTTCAGGATTGGCCTCTACTCCGGGAAATTCTTCTATCCGGGCAGCAGGCTCCAGCTTTGCCGCTTACCGGGGAGGCTCAGCCCGCTTCTCCCGCCCCCGCCAGCTTGACCCTGCCCTGATCGACCAGCTTGATGGCGGTTTGGATCCGCAGAAAATCAGCGAGATGAGCCGAGCAACGGCAGCAGCCCTCCTAGACCGGGTCAGGCACACTCAAGATCCCATAATTGTCAATCGGGTCTTGAATCTTGTAGAAACTGAAGGCATCAATCTGATAGCCGAACTATGGAGCAAGGAAGATGCTGAATCTCTTCCCGGAGTCCTCTGGCGTTTGTATACCATGCGCCAATGGATGATGCGCGAGAAAGTCCTCATCTCCCGTTTGTGGAGGGCAGGGGAACCGGAGCAAACAGCTGCTTCTGCAATTGCTGGCATTAATTCTGCCCCAACTGCAAGCGATATTGCCTCCACAGCGGATTCCATCCTGACCGGAGCCTTTACCGGCGATTTTGCTGTAGCCCTGGAGCGGGCAGCAGCCTTCTGCGAAGTTGTCAGCCAGGGGCTGACGAAAGTCCAGCGGGCGCAGCAGAATTCACTATCTTCGTACTCACCCGCTGATTACAATCCACCTGCAGCCCGCAGCCTGTCAGCAACCGCCCGAACCTTTGCCATCTGCGCCAAGAAGTGGCGGGAAAACAGTCTTTACTAGTCTACTAGTAATCAATAGTAAGAGAATAGTCGATATAACTTTATCCCTGGGACGAATAATCCATTGATGCTGTATTATGGGTAGCGCGCCGAACTGTGCTTAAGCCCCGGGCTTCATTTTTTGCCGCTGCGAGCGGCCTGCGCGCCGACAGGCGCTTTCACAGTTCGGCCTTTTGTCTTTTTTACACACTCTTGCTTATGAGCCAGCACCATCACATTTCTCCACAGGTCTCTGGCTTTTAGCAAGGTATCACCTGTCAGTATGGTAAATTTCTGAATCTTCACTCCCCTCAGGGCAGCTGAGAATAATCTATCCGTAGTTATTCGTTTGCACTGTTCTAACAGCTTTAGTATAATTATGATAATTTTGGTGTAAGGAGAGTATGGGTTGGTTGATGTGATACAGACAGAGAATCATCAGGCCGACATTGGCAATAAAGCAGAAGCAGAATTACAACCAGGGAGCACTTCTTTGACAGAGGAAGAAAGCAGTACGATCGACTCTCCTGATACTGATCTGGAATATTTAGACTCTCACCTGCAGGAAAGCGCCGCCCCAGTAAAATATCACCGGCAGATACACTTCCACTGGTGGCAGCTAGCTTTAGCTTTTATCCTGACAGTCACCCTGGTAACCATTGGCACCATCACCCTCACCCAACACGAAATCCACCAACAAGCACAAATACTAAAACAGCAGAAAAAGCGATATGGTAAAGAAATATACAAAAAAATGCATAAAATCGTCCACTCTAAAGAATGCAAAAAAGTAATTGAAGAAGATCTCCGAGAAACAGATCCCCATGCCTTAACCGACAAAGGAATCATCAAAACATACACGATTGTGGATTCTTCCATAACCCATAATCGTTCAGGAGGAATCGATTTTATTGTCATGATTAATAACGACAAAACACTGACTATAGATTTGCTTGTCGATCGCCAATGGATATACGACGATGAATACGGACCCTTGAAAGACACCGTTGATGAAGTATCAGGCGAATTATGGGAAAAATTGGAAACCCGATACGGCAAACAAATCCACGATGATGACTGGGCTGCCAAGTACAGGAAAGCACACCCAGAGGAATTCCCCAAATAAATAAATATCACACTATATGCCAAAGAAGGATGAGAGGACACGAACAATTCGAGTAATTTATCAAGGCTCCCAGGGGGATGCCAAGGGGAAGGATTGGGGGCTCAAACTGATTTTCGCGCTGGGCGGCAATCATTGCAGGGGACGGCTACTGGCAAGACCCGCAGGATACTTCTCAAATTCCTGATCAATTTAAGGATGCTGCCCATTTACTTAAATACCACGTCGCCGCGGATCACCAAATCAATCAACCGTATTGACGCCACGCTCAAAGGACACTTCAGTAAAAAAGTTCAAGAAGACTATCACAAAGAGAACAAAGATCTCGCCAACATAGACACCACCAAATGAATAAACACCGCCACCAAAATTTGTTGATAAACTTATAAAGCCGCCGGGGATATTCCAGCGGCTTTATGCTTTTCTTTTCTACATCAGCAAGACCTGTATAAACTCATCCGCAGGCAAAAACCGGATAGTTTATGACGTCATGAAATCCTGACATCAGTGGAACTGCATGCCTCCGTCAACTTCAAGAGTGTGCCCGGTAATGTAATCGGAATCAGGACCAGCCAGGAAGGAAACAGCATTGGCCACATCGGAAGGCTCCGACAGACGGCCCAGGGCAATATCTTTCGAGAAGGTCCCCATACCCCAATCATCATCCTTGCCGGCATTAACAGCAACCTGATGAGCAATATCCATCATCATAGGAGTCTTCACAATGCCAGGAGCATAAGCGTTGGCAGTAATTCCTTCGGAAGCGAGCTCACGGGCCACTACCTGGGTGATGCCGCGGATAGCAAATTTTGTGGAGCAATAAAGCATGAGGTTAGGATTGCCCACGACGCCAGCCTGAGACGTTGCAGAAATAATCTTGCCCCCGTGGCCCAGCTGTCGGAACTTGCGGACAGCTGCCTGCACACCCCACATGGTTCCAGCTACATTCACATGCATGACCTTATCAAAAAGTTCAGGAGTAACAGTGCCCACAGGAGTAGTTGGCGCAAGACCTGCATTGTTGACGATAACATTGAAATCGCCCAATTTAGCAGCAGCTTCATCCACAGCAGCATCAACAGCAGCCTGATCAGACACATCCAGCTTGACAGCAATGGTCTGCCCGCCCTGAGCATTCAGCTCATCAGCCAGCTTCTGGGCACCCTCCTCGTTGAGATCAGCAATAGCAACGGCGAATCCGTCCTGAGACAAACGGCGGACAATAGCCTCGCCAATCCCCTGAGCTCCGCCGGTCACCATGGCTACTTTTTTAGTCATATCAGATGTCCTTTCACTAAGAAGCAGGCAGCGCGGCCTGCATCTTACAGGTCCATGGAATGAGTGACTCATTGAAATGAATGACTCATTCCAGATTTTGTGTATCTTTTTATTTTCATTTTTATAGGATTATCCCGCATCTCTGCGCGAATCCCACTCTCTCATAGTAAGGGATAAACCTCTGAAGACCTGCAGGAATCATGAGAATTACCTGAAACAAAAACTACCTGGGCCAGAGGTTGCTTCAGACCAGGAAGTGCCTCCAGGAAGCTCCAGGAAGCTCCAGGAAGCACCTTAAATTAAGAATCGCTCATGCTTCAAGTACATCCTCTTGATGAGGGTGGTCAGAGCTATGTAACAGATTAAAAGGAGAGTGACAAGAAGGAGATAAGAGGCAGGCATCTGGGTAAATTGGAAAACTCGGGCTACTGACCCAATGTAGAGAAAGAGGGTGCCCAGGCCAGCTGCCCCCAGGGTAGAGATCAAAACCGGAGCTGTAGCGTACTGCTGAATGAAAGGGATCCGGCGGTCCCGCAAAGCCTGAATGACCATCTCCTGGGTCCAGAGTGATTCAATGAACCACCCTGTGTGGAAAAGAACAATAAAGGCCGCCTGTCCGCTCGCAGAAAGACTCGGGTAGGACCCTCCCACAAGAGCCGGGCATACCCAAAAATAGAGGAGAAGAAAAGTGGCAATGTCAAAAATTGACGAGGCCGGCCCAAAAAAGAACATAAATTTAGGCAGCTTTCGGGTGGACCAGGTGCGGGGAATGGCCAGATAATCCTTGTCCACAGAATCAAAGGGAATAGCCAGGCAGCTGGTCCCATACAGGAGGTCCAGAACCAGCAGCTGTAGGGGCAGCATGGGCAGGAAGGGCAGGAAGGAGGATGCCACCAAAATAGACAAGATGTTGCCAAAGTTGGAACTAAGGGTGATCTTAATATATTTCATGGTGTTGCCAAAAATCTTACGGCCTATTCTCACTCCATTCTCCAAAATTCTCAAATCCTTGTGCAGAAGGATAATATCAGCAGATTCCTTGGCAATATCAACAGCAGTATCCACGGAAACTGATACGTCAGCAGCTTTCATAGCTGGAGCATCGTTGATCCCATCACCCATATAAGCGACCGTGTGCCCATTGGCCTTGAGAGTACTGATAATGCGGGTTTTAAGTTCCGGGGAGAGCTTGACAAAAACATCGCACTCTTCCACCATCCGGGCAAAATCCTCATCACTGGCCGCCTCCAGCTCACTACCTTCATAAACAGTGCTCATTGTCAGCCCTACCTGGCGGCCAACAGCCTTAGTAACAGCAGCATTATCGCCGGTAAGAATTTTGACAGTGATGCCATCCTTCTCTAACTGCTGCAAAGTTTCGCGAGTACTCTCCTTTGGGGGGTCCAAAAAAGCAAGATATCCAGCCAGGATCAGTTCGTCTTCATCGGCAGCTGTCGACTGACCAACAGGCTCATTATACCTCTTATAGCCAATTAAAAGGACTCTCAGTCCATCCTCATTCATATCATCAATATCTTTCAGCACCTTTTTACGGCGTTCGTCAGTTAGATCCTGAATTTTTCCATTAATTTCCTCCTGGCTGGAAGCGGCCAGCATTTCCTCGGCAGCACCCTTGGTAACCAATATGTGCTCTCCACTGCGGTTCTGTACAACTACGCTCATCCGCCGCCGCTCAAAATCAAAAGGAACTTCATCAATCTTGACGTATTCCTTTTGAATGCTGTCCAGGTCCAGCTCCTTGCCAGCTGCCTGGACAATGGCCTTATCCATCAAATCTTCCATCCCGGTCTGATAAAAGCTGTTCAGATAAGCCAGTTCCAAAATTTTAGGGTTTTCATGAAGCTCCAGGTTATAATGCCGTTCCAAAACAACCTTATCCTGGGTCAGGGTTCCAGTTTTGTCCGTGCAGAGAATATCAGCACTGCCAAAGTTCTGGATGGAATTCATCTTCTTGACAATGGTTCCTCCCCGCGACATTTCCACTGATCCTTTGACCAGGTTAGAAGTGACAATTACCGGCAGCATCTCTGGAGTCAGTCCGACTGCTGTAGCGATGGCGAAGATTAGGGCCTGAAGCCAGTCGCCCTTGGTCAATCCGTTGATCAGGAAGACGACAGGAGCCAGAATCAGGGTCATAGTGATCAGCAGGCGGGATATGTCTTTGATCCCCTTGTCAAAGGCAGTCTGTTTGATGCTGGTGTCAGCAATACACTGAGCCAGACGGCCAAAAGCAGTATTGTTGCCTGTGGCAAAGACCACCCCTGTTCCACTGCCGGAGACAATAGTAGTTCCTTCGTACAGGACGTTGGGATAATCCAGGTAATCGCCCAGATTCTGCGGCTGAGAATCTGCAACCTTTTCCACCGGTTTGGATTCCCCGTTCAGGGAACTGGATGAGCAGAACAGATCCCTGGAGGTGAGCAGCCTAAGATCTGCCGGAACCATATCGCCTGCGTTGAGATTGATGATATCGCCCACCACCACATCCTGGGTAGGCAGCTCCTGGGCTTTACCGTCGCGGGTGACGCTGGTGGTGACTGAAACCATGCCCAGGAGCTTATCGACGGCATTGCTGGTGCGCACATTCTGGACAAAACTGGTCAGACCGGAAATCAGGACCATAACCAACATAATGACAACAGTACTCAGGTCTTTCTGCCCGGCAGGAACAAAAATATAGTTGGTCAGCAGGGACAGGGCTGCCAGGAAGAGAAGAACCATAGTGAAGGGAGTCATAAAGGCATCGAAAAGATACTTAAGCCGAGAATTACTGCGATTATGAGCAATTGCATTGGTCCCATAGATTTTACGGGCATCTTCTGCTTCCTGACTGGACAAACCCTGTTGTCTTGTTTTGAGCCGGCTGAGTGTTGCTTCCTTGCTTTCCTGAGCTATCTGACGAGCGAGCTGAGTGTTAGCCCTGGTTTTGGCGTCAACCTGGCCTGAATAAGAAGTATTTTTCTTCCTCATGTCTTCTCACCTTAAGCATTTTTTTCTGACTGTCAAAGACCCTGCGCGTTTCCTCACCCCTTATAGCAGATAGGCCTAACCATCAGTTACCAAACGCACCTATTGAATTTCTCGCCCTTCTGTTCCTCGTTTCTGATAAATCGGGCCTACCGTCCGCTAACTCTCACACTAGCTTTTATTCATAGAGTCCAGTTCATAGAGTACAGCCTGCTCTTTAAAAAGTCGAGCATAGATGCCATTCCGATTCATTAGCTCACCATGCGTCCCAACTTCAGCAATGGACCCGTGATCCATTACCAGAATCCTATCGCAAAACTTGGTAGAACTCATTCTATGCGAGATATAAATAGCTGATTTATTCTTGATTAAAGTATTGAAAGAAGTAAAAACAGCTGCCTCAGACCTGGGGTCAAGGGCAGCAGTAGGCTCATCCAAGATCATAATGGGGGAATCTTTATAAATTGCCCGGGCGATTGCAATTTTTTGTCTTTCGCCACCGGAGAGGTTGACACCATGCGTATCAAGTTCTTTAGATATTGGAGTATCAGCACCAAGTTTCATAGAATCTCCCTGGTCTTTGATACCTGCAGCCGAAAGAGCATGATGGAATTTTTCCTCATTCCAAGGTTGCGACTCAATAATATTATCTTTAATAGAGGTTCCAAAAAGTGAAAAATTTTGGAAAACCGGAGCAAAGTAATGAAAGTATTGATTTTTGTCTATAGTTGCAGCGTTTGTGTTATCCAGCAGTATTTCTCCTGATTTTGGCGAAAGAAGCCCTATCAACAGTTTAACTAAAGTCGTCTTTCCACTACCATTTTCCCCTACAATAGCAAGTCGCTCTCCAGGATGAAGGGTAAAACTGACATCCTTAACAGAAGACTGAGCAGCGCCAGGATACCTATAGGTTATATGTCGACACTCTACAGAAGGAATAGCTGACAGCTGCACATTAAATGCATGCAGTTTTTTCTCTCTAGAATCGTTCGAAGACTGAGAACGCTGGTGCATAAGATTTGTCTCTGGAGCTGTCATTCTCATAAATTCTATATACTGATCCATCGCCATTAACGATGCCTGCCTGCTCCCCCACGCACTCAGCATACCCATGAGCGCTGTAATTAAAAGTTCCAAATAGCCCACACAAGAGACAACTTGCCCGATAGAGATTGCACCTGTAAATGTCTTCAACGCGACTAAAACATAAAGAATACCAATACTCTCGCTGCCTATCACTCCAGAAAGTCCTACAATAAAGTTTGCTTTTATTTGAAGATTCCCGTTGCGCTTCGCTCCATTTATCAGAGTTTTCTGAGCTTCCAGCATCATCGTGTCATCTTCATCATAAGTTCTCAGAACTCGGGCAGCCGCTTCATTTCTAAACAATACAGAGGTATAATAATCAAATTTACGATTATATTTGATATTTGCTGAGAAAAATTCTTTTTTGATCTCACCACCTTTTTTCGAAAAATACCAGGCAGATATGAGAGGAACAATCAGTATTACTATAATTATCGAATAATACAGAGGACTAGAGCTTAAGCTACCGATTCCTCGTGACTGACTTGGCCGAGAAAGAGTGAACACTGCTGCACTGCCTGAAAAGACGAGAGTAGAGATAAGAGAGACTCCATGTGCGAAAACTTGTTCGATTAGCCCTTGCAAGCCGCCTGTAAACTCCAGACCGGCTTTAGCCGAACTATATAGCTTTCTTATTTTAGGATCAATAGTATATTTATACTCACACATTACCATCCGTTCTGAGAGAGCCGTTTGCGCCCTGAGATTAATTTGTTGAGTTCGCATCTTCGCTACCGAACTAACCATGGAAGAGCACACCCCAAGAATTAGCATAAGCCCAAGGAAAATATCTAAAGTCCACCAAACAAGATGATGGTTGGCCTCTGATAGTACGGATACCATCTTACCTATAAAAGTTGCCGAAATAGCTTCACTACCTGCCGTCAGGATGGCACTCCCAGCTTGGAGCAGAATAACATGAGGACTTAGATGCTCAGCAGTCTTCATATAAGAACGCAGCTTTGTATTCATCTGCCCTTGCTTCATTTTTGCTTCTCCCTATTTGTACCCGTTTCCCTGTAATAATTTTCTTCGGTGGCTTCTGCCTCCCCTGTCCGATAATATTTGCTCTGTATAAGATATAGTTCCCGATATTCCGAGCAAGTATTCATAAGTTCAGTATGACTACCTAGGGCAATAATTCTCCCATTTTTAAGAAAGACTATCCGATCAGCAAATTGAGTTGAGGCAAGTCGATGAGAGATAAAAAGGACAGTTTTACCTTGAAGACGGTGCGAAACCAAATCATAGAATGAGCCTTCTGCAATAGCATCGAGAGCAGCAGTTGGTTCATCCAGCAGTATTACAGGAGCTTGCCGGTACAATGCTCTAGCCAGCATCAGTCTCTCGAGCTGTCCTCCTGAAAGTTCCACCCCCTTATCACTAATATAATGCGTTAACGGTGTCTGATCCCCCAGAGAAAGACTAGAAACATGCTCATCTAGACCAACTTGCTTGATTACCTCCTTGTATCTTTCCTTATCTTCGGGTTTTGTGCAAGGGGAAATACTTATGTTCCTTTGCAATGAATCAGCAAAAACAAAATTCTCTTGAAACATTGGAGCAAAAAATTTCGCTATTTCATCCCTCGAGAAAAAATGTTTAGGGCTTCCGTTATATAAAATTTCTCCCTGATTTGCCTCTAATAATCCAAGGATTACCAAAGCTAAAGTTGTTTTTCCAGCTCCATTCTCTCCAACTAAGGCAATCTGTTCTCCAGGTCGTATCGCCAAATTAATATCATGCAGCGTTGCGGTCGACGATTGAGAGTAAGAAAAAGACACATTGTTCAATTCAATAACTGGAGGGGCCTCTATTGCTGCTTCCCCCTTACATTGCTTTTTAGCAGCTTTTCTAGCAGAATCAAGAAAATCTCTACCTCTTAAAAGATCATGATGCGCATTTGCAAGAGCGATGAAACTATCACTAGCCGAAATAAGTAAAGAATTGAGCACAGTTATCGAAGAAAAAAAAGAAAATGAAATATGCCAAATCTATTCGTCCGTCGAATACTGCCGATACAGCAAAGCCAAGAATTATCAAATTCCTAATAAAGTCTATGATCTTGATAATTGCATCGATACATATTTTACGATTAGTAATTTTCTCATCGACTTCCACACTTTTATGCAAACATTCTTGAATTTTACCTGCAGTATATTTTTGCACATCAAAGAGTCGAATATCTTGAGAATATCTTGTATCGAACGAGACACTCTCCCAGTAATAATATTGTGTCCAAACTTCTTCAAGGGAATCCTGCATTGTTCTTCGCCAACGGCTCATACCAACTATTAAAACCGCTGATATTAAGCAACACGTTACAATTGTTATGCTGCACCAGGGAGAAATTAGAACAGACACAGCTGTGAGAACAGCAATTGTTACAGCTGATCCCAAGAAATCTGCTAACTGCGGAATAAAAGAATCAATAGCACCACCGTCATCGGTATATACATACCAACCTGCATTTGCCCGCTCTAATTTCCATTGGTGAGAAAGAGTCTGCTCATAAGGCATATGCACACCGGCAAGTCCTGACAGAACATCCATCTTAAGCCGAACCTTAAGTGCCGCCCAATATCTAAAGTTATGCATTAAAGATTGAGAAAGACCAAGCGTCCCTACAGCAATGCCCAATACTACTAACCAAAGCAAAGAAGGAGAAAAACTCTGATTATTTTCCAGCAAAAATACAACAAAGGTTGGGGAAAGAACTGTTGCTGCAGTTAAAGCAAGCGTAAGTAGAATTTGGATGAGCGGCATCCAACAAAGCATAGGACTAACATCTTTTGTTTGCTGGTATACCCACTGCAGGTTTTGAAAAAACGTATACTCATTCTTTTTAGTACTCATGATTTTTTCTTTGCTGATACCGTTTTAATATTAAGTATAACATCAAATATTTTTACAATAACCCATATACTTTGCTCCAAATCTCATCTCTACCTTCATCTAGAGAGTAGAACTGGCAAGTTATCTGCAGCAATTATCACCTCAAATTTCACTAGTCTGGACGACTTTTCTTGGGAGAAAAGCGATCTCATTGATGAGGGACCCGTCAACTGTTCCTGATGCATTACTGATAGATATGCAGCTTAATGATATGACCGGGGTAGAGGTTATCCATCATATTCGCCAATGTAATTCTTCAGTAGGTATAGTAGCCATGACCTCATTTCCACTTAAAGAATATGCGCATACCGCTGCATCCTATGGAGCACAGGGTATAGTCTCCAAAAGAAATATTCATGAAATTATTTCAGCATTAAATATTGTAAGTCTGGGGAAACCTTGGGAAAACAACGATCCGATGGTTGATAATTCCTGCTTTGTCACTCCGCAGAAGGCTTTTGCAAAATTGCAGGTTGAAACACTGACCGCTCGTGAGAGTCAAATTATGGATGCATATTGCCATGGCCTCAGCACACAGGAAATAGCGGATAAGTTTGCTATATCCATAAATACTGTCAAGACGCTTGCAAAGCGCAGTTTTTCAAAGCTAGGCGCGCATAACCGCGCTCAAGCTGTTGTTCTTTGGGTACAAAAGAATAAATTTCATAAAATTCTCTTCTATCGATCTTTTTGTCACCCAATTGGTGATTTGAGCTCACTTCCTATCAAGAAACCATCTAGGCTGGTAATAGCTAGTAATAGCTCGATTTATTGGAGCACATAATGAAAGATATACAAAATTTTCTTCTTAAAGGCCTTCCCATAGCCTGCGCTTTTTTCGTATCGGGTGAGCTTTATAGAAATACACAGAGTCTTCCCTGGCTCTGGATTTCAGTGGTTATTTTTATTATTTTGTTTATTTATATGCCTGATTTGTTATTTTAGGTGAGTCAAAGACCATGTGTGTTAGGGTCGAATAAAATGCGATTTTTGATTCGAAAGGATTCCGTGACGCACATGGCGTATCATCATCTTACCTTACATGAACTCGTTATGGTAGAAACGTATTGGAGTATGCGTGTTCCCGTTAGCTGGATCGCTCAGAGAATGCGCCGGGGTAGGCAAACTATTTACCGTGTTATCCACGCTTTCGACCGTGGAATGACTGCACTCGAGTATTACCACGAGTATAAGAAACATCGATATCATTGCGGCAGGAAACGTGTACGGTTACGCGCCCAGTATGTGCACCTGATTACCTGTTTTCTTCATCAGGGATTAAGTTTCGATGTTATCAGTGGCCTGTTCCCGCGTATGTTGCCTTGCTCGTCACGTACCCTGTATCGTTTAGCCCACACAGGCGTCTTCCCCAAGCAGAGTCTGCCATGGAAAGGCAAGCGTCATAAAAACGGGGTTAAAGACAAAGAGGCGGACGCTACACATTTCGTCGTACTCTTATTGATCGAGCGCACGCGTATCCTCGATTTGATACCGAGTTTGGTCATTTTGAAGGATACACTATTGTTGGAGCAAACAATCACAGCTGTGTGCTCACTCTCGCGGAAAGACAAACGAAAGCTATCATCGCGCTCCATACTAATGGGTGTACTGCCAAAGATATCGAAGACACGCTTGACGCGTGGCTATCAAGTCTGCCAAAAAATTTCGTAAAATCTATCACGTTTGATTGTGGTAAAGAATTCGCGAACTGGAAAACCATAGCGAATACGCATGATATTGATATTTTCTTTGCTCACCCCGGGTGTGCGGGACAACGAGGCTTAAACGAGAATAGTAACGGGCTACTACGAGAGACGGACTGTCTAAAGGAATGGACTTCACCACGATAAGCCAAGAACAGTTAAACCGTGTCACACGCTTCCGTAACAATATTCCCCGCAAAAGTCTAAACTATAAAACACCCATCCAAGTCATGACCCAACACATACGAGAAATGTCTCACTTAAAATGACAAATCAGGAAAATTTCACTACAAAACTGCCTATTTAGGCTTGTATGTCTCTCCTGTGGAAAAGATACGCGGCGATTCCCAGTGAAACAATGACCCACAGCGCAAGCGTAATCACTGCGACTGGCATACTCAGAGCAGCACCAGGAGTCTCAGCAGTAATACTCAATGGATCATAGAGCTGCACGCCTGCCGAAAATGGAAGATACTTTGCAATGGGTATGAGATGAATCAATACGAGAGTAAGCTGCGATGTAATAATCATAATGAACAGAGGGAAAACCGTCTGTTTCATCATTATCGTGAGAGCAAAACTAATAAGTGCAGTAGCTATCCACAGGCAGGAAGCACCAACCCACCTGAGAATCAGTGATGCCGGAATCCCAGTTTTGATAACGCTTAAACTCCCTAATAAGTATTGAGCAATAACACTGGTCGCCGGAATTGTAACCGCTGCAAGCACAAATGTCAGCATGGTAAGAGTTATGCACTTGGCTGTAAATAACCTCCATCGCCTAGGCACAGCGGTCAGCGAAATCTTCAGTTGAGCGTTTGAGTATTCCTGACCAGCAGCGAGAACTCCTAAAATAACTGGCGCAATCAGCCCTAGCCCGGCAGCTTCCAAACCGACTGTTTCTGGCTCAACTCCCGGCGCAAGAATAGAGCTGTGCACAAGCATGGCATCTCTAACCTGAGGAACCGAGACGGCGACCAGCGCCACACAAGCGCAGAACGCAAGAATGCAGGTATTGCGTATGGCGGGGATGGTTATGTATTTCAGCAATTCACTCGAGTAAAAATGGTTCCTGCTATTTTGCGTCTTCGTCATCGCTCGCTCCTTCCACCACTATGCGGCTCTTCTGAACCTTCTGGATCTTCCAACGCAAGAGATACATATTCGTTCTTCGACTCCACCCAGTGGAAATACGCTTCCTCAAGATTCGTATACTCTTTAAGCAGTTCCTGCACAGTGCCGGTTTTAATAACTCGCCCCTGTGCGATAACAATGAGCTCGTCAGCTACCATCTCCATCTGATCCATAAGATGACTGGACACGAGCACGGCTTTACCCTGTTCTGCTAATTTTTTCAGCAAAATTCTTATCCATCGGATTCCCTCAGCATCCAAACCATTCATTGGTTCATCAAGTATGACAATCTTCGGATTCCCCAGCAAAGCAGCTGCGATTCCCAGTCTTTGCTGCATTCCGAGAGAGAAGGTTCCCACTGGTTTGTGTGCTGCACTTGTTAGTCCTACTAAATCTAAAACAGTGCGAATACGGGACGAATCAATTCCGTTTGATAACGCCAGCCACTGCAAATGGTTGTACGCAGTCCGGCTCTTGTGAGCTCCAGCTCCGTCAAACTGCACTCCCACAACGGTTAGTGGTCGTATCAAAGATGAGTAGGGAACACCATCAACCAGCGCAAAGCCCTCGTTGGGCTTATCCAACCCTAAAATTGTGCGAATAGTTGTAGACTTCCCAGCTCCGTTCGGACCGAGCAGTCCGGTAACTTTCCCAGAATAAACTTCAAAACTGATGTGTGACACAGCTCTTTTTTCTCCATATTTTTTGCTGAGGTCATGCACGGTTATAGCCGCAGAATTCATGTTTTCTCCTTTCGTCTGCGATTGTCGGTTTTGTATGAGTGATTGTGTGAATGGTTGTAAAAGTGTTTTTCACGCGAAGTTAGCTGCCCACCTCCCATGTTTGTGCGGATACCAAGCTGCCAATAAAAGCACTGATTTCCCATAAAACAAGCGCTCCTAGAGCCTCAATAAAACTGGACTGAGTCGACGATGGAGAGCACAGCACAGTGCCTAATTGGTCTGGAAGATACCGCGCCGCAGGAAGGTACGCTCTCAGAAAAGCCGAAAGTAAAAATGCAGTGCCGAGTATGATTCCCAAAGATACTGTTCCATTGCGCAGTACTGCAGAGAGCGAAAAAGCAAATGTGCCTAGAATCGTCCAGTAAAGGATGTGCCCAGCAAGTGAACGAAATGAAATAGCTTGATTCAATGCAAGCATTCGCGCACAGTAAGAAAGCACTATGGTCACGGTCGAGACGTCAAACGAAACGAGGAAAGCCACAGCGGTTTTTGCACAAACAACGTTTGTCCGACTAGGAACAGCAAGGAAAGTAGTGCGCAAACATCCGCCGTCCGTTTCCTCAATGAGAAGCCAGCAGCCCAAGAGAATAACAGCTGCCTGCCCATAATAAAGCGGCATTGTAAAAGCTGAGGAAGAATCAATAACCCCATGTCGCGCAGCAACGCTAAAACCATAGACCCCTGCAATGATTATGCCGATGAGCCCCACAAGCGCGTATAAAAATCCGCGCACAGTAAGAAGCTTCGAAATCTCAGACAAGAAGCACCGAATAAAACGCATGCGCACCCGCTTTCATCAACATTGTTGTTACTGTGTCTCTCAGTATTGCTGAGCAAAAGCAGAAAAACAGTCTGCAGATGTTGACAAATTTGCGGGCGATTAGACTAATCCATTCTCATACGCAAAAATAACGAGCTGCGCACGGCTGCTGATATTGAGTTTCGCCATAATCCGGCTAACGTATGTACGGGCAGAAGTTTCCGTGATGAAGAGTTCCTGAGCAAGCTCAGCGTTAGTCATGCCTTTTCCTATGAGAATAAGCGTTTCTTTTTCTCTTTTCGTCAAAGAATTCACCAGCGCATCCGGTTTGCGTGGAGCAAGTTTTTCAATAAGCCGCTGAGTAATGCGCGGAGAAAGGAGCGAAGCATCAAACGAACACGACCGAACAGCATCGAGAATAGTTGCTGGCGAACTATTTTTTAATAGAAAACCGGTTGCTCCAGCATGAAGTGCGTCATACACGTACTCGTCAAAATCAAAAACTGTAAGCATGATTATTTTTGGCGGCGCAGAAGATTTCATAAGCATCCGGGCAGCATCAAGACCGGAAAGAATGGGCATCTGCACATCCATCAGAATTACTTCAGGACGGTGAGAAAGCGCTAAGTCAACTGCCTCACTGCCATCTGCGGCTTCCGCAACCACATCCATGTCCTCTTGACTGGAAATAAGCGCTGTAAGAGATGCGCGAATTGCAGGATTATCATCAGCGATGAGCACGTGAGTTTGAGAAGATGACGGCATTTAACTCTCTCCACTCTGAGCAGGTATTTCTACATCAACGGCAACTCCATGCTGTGACGCATCCGTAATTTTGAGTGTACCACCCAGCAGACGCACACGTTCCTGAATGCCGGTTAACCCATGGCCAAACTGGATATGTGCTGCCTTTCCTCGGCCATCATCGGCAATATGAAGTCGAACGTGAGAGCCAGTGACATCTATGGCTGCAAAAATTGTATGTGCTTGAGCATGTGTGAGCGTATTGGTAACTGTTTCGCGAATAATGCTGTAAATCGTTGATTGGATTGAAACGTCTAAAGAGTCAAGAACGTCCTGATTACCAGAAACTTGGAAATCCATGCGAAGCCCAGATTTTTCGCATGTTTGCTGAAGCTCAGCAATTTTACCGGATAGATCGAAGTGAGGAGTCACACTATGATTTTGAGGATTCTGCCGATTCTGCTTTTCGAGCAGCTGCCTTAACTGTGCAATTCCATCATTCGCAGTTGCTTGAATTCCCTGCAAAGTTTGGCGTAATTGCTCAGGCAAAATATTTTCAACATGCGCGCTCACCCCTGCCTGCACTCCTATTGTCCCCAAAGAGTAAGAAAGCACATCATGAATTTCTCTGCTTAGCCGAGCCTGTTCCTGCATACGAGCTTCATTCTGCGAATCACGCTTGATGCGCTGCGTGCGCACCCCTAAAAACCACGCAAGAGTTACCGCTCCAATACTCAGCAAAGTATTGCGCACGAGAGAAAGATTATTAGACGCTTTCACTCCCATTGCAGCAGCAAAAACAAGAATGATTGTCATGAGGAATGCACGCGGAATCAGTTTCTTTCCCGAACGTTCAGCACAATGGAAAACAGCAAGAGAAACCATAAGGAACGGATCTGCTGTAAGCTGCGCAATCCAAGCAATTGCAGCAAAAATACTAAGACAGACTATGCTTCCTTTAGGATATTTTATGCTCAGCATGCTTCCGGCAAGAGAGGCGAGCGCGAGAATAATCTGCAAGACTCTCAACTGAGGAGAGTGAGGAATAACAGTCAGCCAGAAAACTGCGATATCCACACTGCAGAAAAGAAGAATGAAAAGGAATGGAGTTGCTTTCTTGAAAAAATTCTTGCTGAGGGCAGTCATAGGAAACTCATTTCTTTCCGCTGCAAAGGCTGCGCT
Organism: Scardovia inopinata JCM 12537; assembly: GCF_001042695.1. Taxonomy (NCBI): domain Bacteria; kingdom Bacillati; phylum Actinomycetota; class Actinomycetes; order Bifidobacteriales; family Bifidobacteriaceae; genus Scardovia; species Scardovia inopinata. Next base: position 1,664,638 of record NZ_AP012334.1, read on the forward strand.
CTTGCAGGCAGCGGCGAGGGCAAAACCAAAGAAATCGCAGGGAGCCTTACCATGGCTCAATCCTAGCTTTTTCTTGGGACAAGGAGGTATCTGCGAAAGTACGAATTCAATCAATGCAAAAGTTGAAGAAAATTCCTTAGCCCCTCAATCCTGAGTAAAATATGAACTGCAACGCTTAAAACACAACAATATAACGCAATCGAGGAACGAATATGCGTGATTTCTTTAAGAAGCACCCTACTGTGCAATTTCTCATTATCGGACTTCTGCTTTTTGCTTTTGATGTTTCAGACTTCTTTCTTGGCACGATGTCTGTTAAAGCTTTACTTCTCAATGCTGTGAAATATATTGTCGTTTTTGGAATCGCAGATTTCATATTGTTGTGGCAGAAAAATCACTGACAGCCTCGACCAGTAATTCTCAGTTCAGCTCCGCCACACCTCACTGTCTTTTCTCCTCAAAGAACTCTCTTAGTATTTCCGCGCACTCATCAGCACGCACGCCGCCAAATACTTCAGGACGAAAACCCACATGTGGGTCTCGAGCAATATCCCAAACAGATCCCAGAGCCCCCATTTTCTCATCCCACGCGCCAAAAACCACTCGCCCCATATGCGCGCTCACAATTGCTCCAGCACACATGGGGCACGGCTCCATGGTGACAACGAGAGTGCAGTCCTCAAAATTCCATGACTCTCTCACTCGCGCAGCTTCACGCATAACTTCAATTTCAGCATGAGAAAAAGGGTCTGCCTTTTCTTCGCGATGATTGCGCTCAGCAGCGAGCACAGCTCCTTCAGAATTCAGCACCACAGCCCCCACTGGAATCTCGTCAAAATCCGCGGATTTCCTAGCATTTTCAAGAGCCACGCCCATGGCTTCGTAATATGGCGAATTCATACCCTTAAGACTATGCTGAAACTATGACTATGCATTTGACTGTTTTGGATCACCCATTGGTTGATCACAAGCTCACCGTTCTGCGTGATAAGAACACTCCATCAAACACTTTCCGCGAACTCGTTTATGAACTTGTAACTCTGGAAGCCTATGAAGCTACGCGAGATCTCACTGTTGAGGACGCCCCTATTGAAACTCCAGTAGCTCCAACGGTCGGCAAAAAGCTTTCTAAGCCACGCCCTATGGTTGTTCCAATTCTGCGCGCAGGGCTAGGTATGCTCGACGGCATGACTCGCCTGATTCCTACCGCTGAAGTGGGCTTCCTTGGCATGAAGCGCGATGAAAATACTCTTGACATTGTCACGTATGCAAACCGTCTTCCGGATGATTTGACTGGCCGTCAGGCCTGATTTGTCATTTTAAGTGAGACATTTCTCGTATGTGTTGGGTCATGACTTGGATGGGTGTTTTATAGTTTAGACTTTTGCGGGGAATATTGTTACGGAAGCGTGTGACACGGTTTAACTGTTCTTGGCTTATCGTGGTGAAGTCCATTCCTTTAGACAGTCCGTCTCTCGTAGTAGCCCGTTACTATTCTCGTTTAAGCCTCGTTGTCCCGCACACCCGGGGTGAGCAAAGAAAATATCAATATCATGCGTATTCGCTATGGTTTTCCAGTTCGCGAATTCTTTACCACAATCAAACGTGATAGATTTTACGAAATTTTTTGGCAGACTTGATAGCCACGCGTCAAGCGTGTCTTCGATATCTTTGGCAGTACACCCATTAGTATGGAGCGCGATGATAGCTTTCGTTTGTCTTTCCGCGAGAGTGAGCACACAGCTGTGATTGTTTGCTCCAACAATAGTGTATCCTTCAAAATGACCAAACTCGGTATCAAATCGAGGATACGCGTGCGCTCGATCAATAAGAGTACGACGAAATGTGTAGCGTCCGCCTCTTTGTCTTTAACCCCGTTTTTATGACGCTTGCCTTTCCATGGCAGACTCTGCTTGGGGAAGACGCCTGTGTGGGCTAAACGATACAGGGTACGTGACGAGCAAGGCAACATACGCGGGAACAGGCCACTGATAACATCGAAACTTAATCCCTGATGAAGAAAACAGGTAATCAGGTGCACATACTGGGCGCGTAACCGTACACGTTTCCTGCCGCAATGATATCGATGTTTCTTATACTCGTGGTAATACTCGAGTGCAGTCATTCCACGGTCGAAAGCGTGGATAACACGGTAAATAGTTTGCCTACCCCGGCGCATTCTCTGAGCGATCCAGCTAACGGGAACACGCATACTCCAATACGTTTCTACCATAACGAGTTCATGTAAGGTAAGATGATGATACGCCATGTGCGTCACGGAATCCTTTCGAATCAAAAATCGCATTTTATTCGACCCTAACACACATGGTCTTTGACTCACCTAAAATAACAAATCAGGTTATAAAACTTCGCAATCAGCAGCTCGATAACAGCAATGCCACGATTGCACTCATGCAAAAGGAGAAGAATCTTGCCAGTCAAACACACGACACAGTCACCGGAAAACTAACCTACATTACCCTAACTGCCCAAAAAAATATTGATCTATACAAGCAAAATCTGAGCAAAATTGATTCTTCCTCGGATTATACTGAATTGTCAGCCACTGATATAAAAAGCAGACTGCATGACTGGGAAGAAGTTAATACAACCGCTCTCATGACTCTTGATAATGTCCATCATGTTATTGACATACTTAATTCTGCAGACACAGGTAGCAAGACTGCTGAATGGGAATCGACACATCAATTCACTTCTGACAGTTTTCTAGCAAAAATCAAAGAAATAAGTTCTCTGGAATCACAGCACCTTCTTAGCCTGGGCTTTCATGGGGATGTCACCATAAACAACAAACGGTTATGCCCAACAAACAGCGTAGAGTCACCAGCAAACACAGCTGGGTCATCCTGCATAAACAGTGATAGTAATAAAAATGGAAATGAGATTATGGCTATCTCAGATGACAAACCTCGAACAGATTCCGTACCAACTAAGGCCTGTAACTTGCTCACAGAGATTTTCACAAATATTGCTAAATATGCAGATCCTAGTGAGCCATATCATATTATTATCTCATATCAAGGAAAAACTGTGACTATTACGCAGACGAATCGTCTAAAAGAACATAGCACGAGCGCAAATAATAGTCATGATAGTTTGAAAACTTCTTCCACCCCCAGCAACCACCAAGGTCTACAATTCCACACAGCTTGGGTTGAAGAAGAAGGAAGGAAAATTAGTTATTCAGCAGAAGAGGGACAGTGGGTGCTCTTTGCTGAAGTGCCTGTAAAGTAAAAGAGCACCCATGGAGTAAAGTATCCACAGAGTCAAGTTGTTTCCTCACCGGTTTTTAGATTACTAGAGTATGAGATTTTTATCTGGGGAAATTTTTTCCTGTCGAATCTTCCCCAGACGAATCTTCCCCAGCTGTGATGTAGAGCTGGACACGGCCATAATAACCAGGAGGAAGCACCCTGCCCCGAGCGCGCGCCATCCGCATAGCCCGGCGACGGCGGGCCATTTCACGCCTGAGCTTGCCAGCAGATGAGTCATCCTCAAAAACTTCGGTCACATTTCCGTTGACAGCAGCCTCGAACATACGCAGGTCTGTAGCCTTCTTCATATACCGGATCTGCCGCCTCAGCTGGCGATTCTCTTCCATCAAACGCAAAATCCGGGCTACCCCCGACAGATTGATGGATTCAGCCACTAGATGTTGGGTCAAGACCAGCTTGCTGATGTCCCTCAGGCTGTATCTGCGGGCCCCGCCGGCCGTGCGCTGAGGACTAATCAGTTCCAGTCGATCGTACTGCCTCAGGGTCTGGGGATGAATGCCAACCAGCTGCGCAGTCTGTCCCACGGTAAAAACTGGTCTGTTGATGTCAAAGCCCTCATCCTCAGCCCCAACAATGTCGTAGGTCCCCGAAATCAGCCCAAAGGCATAGGCCGCATATGCCTCTTTATCCCGTGCTGACAGTCTGCTCATCGCTTGCTCCCGGTACGCTTCTGGGCAATGCTCTCCTTAAAGTCAGCCGTAAGAGATTCCAGATTTTCTACGGCTTTCTTCTGTTTAGCATTCAACTTCTGCGGAACACGAATACTGGTGACAACAATCAGGTCTCCTGTTCCTTTCCGAGTATGCACCCCTCTGCCAGGTAGGCGAATCTCGGTACCTGAGCTGGAGCCTGCCGGAACCTCTACCTCAAGCGGGTTTCCGAACAGATCCTGCCCTTCTATTGTCGCCCCCAGAGCAGCCTCTCCATAGGTAAGGGGAAGGGTCATTTTTAGATCCCTGCCATCCATAGTGAAAACAGGGTCAGGCTGAACCGTCACATGGACGTACAGGTCACCATTGGCACCACCGAAACGACCGACTTTCCCTTTGCCGGGGACACGAATCTTCTGGCCATTTTTGACTCCAGCAGGAATATGAGTTTTAAATTTCTTCCCCAGGGATCCCAAAGAGATTGTTGCCCCTTTTACAGCCTGGCGGAAGCTTAAAGTAATGGAAGCATTCTTATCTCCTCCCCTGACTGGCTCATGAGATTCCTCCTGGGGAGCAAAGGGATTACCATTGCCTGCGCCATGGGATCGGGGACTATAGGAGTTAAAGCTGCCTGTGCTGCCCGATGCGCCGGAGCCGCCCATGCCTCCCATCATATTCAGAATATCGTTGAGATTCATTCCTTCAGGGCCAGAGCCGGTAGTAGTGAAATGAATATTCTGTCCACCCGAGCCTGCGGCAGAAGGGCCAAACATGGAACTAAAAAGATCGGAGAAATCAGCGGAACTGTAAGCACCTCCAGAGCCGGATCCTCCTGTGAAGCGGGCCCCTCCCATACCAAACTGGCGGATGGCATCATACCTCTGCCTTTGTTCCTTGTTATTCAGAACATCGTAAGCTTCAGAAATATCCTTGAATTTTTCCTCGGCTTCCTTAGTCTTATTCAAATCGGGATGGTATTTGCGGGCAAGCTTTCGATAGGCTTTCGTTATTTCCTCAGGAGTAGCACTCTTGGATACACCTAAAGTCGCATAAAAATCTTTATTCAGCCATTCATTCTCTGCCATCTTGTCTCCTTTCCATCCCAGAGACGGGGCTGCTTCCAGCCCCGCTCATCGAAGACACATCATGCCCACAGGGCATTATTCTAATCTGCTGTTTTATCTTTTGCCTCTTCTGCCTCACTGGGAACAGCGACCACAACGAGGGCTGCCCGAACCACCCGATCGCCAATCTTGTACCCGGCTTCAACCAGGGTATCAATAACTTCATGGTCAACAGTGGAATCCGGCTTACGAAGAACAGCATCATACCTGGCAGGATCGAAATCTTCCCCAACCTGGCCATACTTTTCCACCCCAAACTTGGCAAAGATTTTATCAATCTTGGCGGCTACGGCAGTGAAAGACTCATCGGGATTGCCATGAGTCTGAATCCGGTCAATATCATCCAGAGCCGGCAGCAGGGCCGTCAGCACATCAATGATTCCATGCTGACGGAAACGTTCCTGCTCTTTTTGTGCCCGGTTACGATAGTTGATGAACTCAGCCCGTTCCCGCTGAAGAGCTTCCAGATAGTCAGCAGCTTCCTTCTTGGCCTTGCCCAGAGGAGTCAACGCATCATCTGTACCATCAGCTGGTGCTGAGGATGAGTCCCGGGATGAGTCCGGTGTCTCAGATTCGGCTGAAGCATCAGCAGTGGATGCATCAGCAGGCTGATCGGTCTGACTTTCCTGCCCTTCGGCAGGCTCCTGATCAGGCTCTTCAGCCGGACTTGGCTGACCAGCCTTTCCCTGCCCAGCCAAGTCATCTGCTTCATCCGCGCCAGCGAGGTAATCTTCCTTGCTGAAATCTGACATTACTTCTTGTCCTTATCATCGTCATCCACAACTTCGGCGTCTACCACGTCATCGTCATTGGAAGAAGCACCAGCGGAAGAACCTGCGCCAGCACCTGAAGCAGCAGCGGCACCATCAGCACCAGCTGACTGCTGCTGAGCATACAAAGCTTGACCGATCTTCTGAGCAGAATTCATCAACTCAGTCTGAGCAGTCTTCACGGCTTCAATATCCTCACCTTTCAGGGCTTCTTTCAGAGCGTTGACCTTGTCGGTGACCTCCTTAGCCAGGTCGTCGCTGATCTTGTCCTTGTTGTCTTTAACCAGCTTCTCTGTCTGATAGGCAAAGGATTCAGCCTGGTTGCGGGTCTCAGCCTCCTCACGACGCTTCTTGTCTTCCGAAGCGTGAGATTCAGCTTCCTTCACCATACGATCAATCTCCTCCTTAGGCAGCCCAGATCCGCCGGTAATAGTCATCGACTGTTCCTTGCCGGTTCCCTGATCTTTAGCGGACACATGGACGATGCCGTTGGCATCAATGTCAAAAGTGACCTCAATCTTGGGGACACCCTGAGGAGCCGGAGCAATACCAGTCAGCTCAAAAGTGCCCAAGGGCTTGTTATCGCGGGCAAACTCGCGTTCACCCTGGTAAACCTGAATCAGCACAGACGGCTGATTATCTTCGGCAGTAGAGAAGACTTCGCTTCTCTTAGTAGGAATAGCTGTATTGCGATCAATCAGCTTGGTCATAATGCCGCCCTTGGTTTCAATTCCCAAACTCAAAGGAGTGACATCAATGAGGAGGACATCAGAGCGGTCTCCCTTAATAACACCTGACTGAACAGCAGCACCTACAGCCACAACTTCATCAGGATTGACCGTCTTGTTGGGCTCTTTGCCGCCGGTTAATTCCTTGACCAGATCCTGAACGGCAGGCATACGGGTAGAGCCACCAACCAGGACAATGTGATCAATCTGCGAAACGGAAATACCAGAGTCCCGCAGAACAGCATTGAAGGGGTCACGGCAGCGGTTTAACAGGTCAGCAGTCATTTCCTCAAAATGAGCCCGGGTGAGAGTTTCATCCAAATGAACAGGAGTTCCATCAGGAGTCATAGCCAAGTACTGCATGGAAATGCTGGTGGAAGAAGACGAGCTCAACTCCTTCTTAGCCTGTTCAGCCGCTTCCTTCAGGCGCTGCAGGGCAATCTTGTCTTTAGACAGGTCTACCCCATACTTATTCTTAACTTCAGAAACCAGCCAGTCGATAATGGCCTGATCCCAGTCATCGCCGCCCAGGTGATTATCTCCATTCGTGGCCTGAACCTGAATAGTCGAGAAACCATCCTCATCCTTGCCAATTTCCAGCAAGGACACATCGAAGGTGCCGCCGCCCAAATCGAAGACCAGAATGCGCTCATCTTCCTTGCCCTTCTCCAAACCATAGGCAAGAGCTGCTGCAGTAGGCTCATTGATAATGCGCAAAACGTTTAGACCGGCAATGGTACCAGCATCCTTAGTGGCCTGACGCTGAGCGTCGTTGAAATAAGCAGGGCAGGTAATCACCGCATCGGTAACGGGCTCACCAAGGTAAGCTTCAGCATCCCTCTTGAGCTTCATCAAAATCTGGGCGGAGACCTCCTGCGGAGTCCACTTCTTACCATCAATATCGACGCTCCAGTCCGTGCCCATATGACGCTTGACTGAAGAAATAGTGCGGTCGACGTTGGTAACAGCCTGACGCTTGGCAACTTCTCCAACCAAAATCTCGCCTGATTTGCTGAAAGCCACAACCGACGGAGTTGTCCGAACACCTTCAGCGTTTACAATAACTGTTGGCTGTCCACCTTCCAGTGTTGCGATGCAGGAGTTAGTAGTACCCAAATCGATACCTACTGCACGTCCCATAATGTATCCTCCCTATGTAATCGTTACATATCATATATCGTATGCTCATCTAAAGCTGAGCCGTTTCACCTCAACTTTAAACTTGAGTCTATACAACTCAACTTTACTTTGTCAACTTGTATTCCCTCCTCCAGGGACAATCTGAGAAAAAGAGAAAAAATCGGACAAACTAGGAAGCAAATTGGAAGAAAATAGGACAAAATTACAGGAGAAAAATTATGAATGAAGAATCAGAATGACCGAGAGGCAGCGCTCTTTACAGCAGCAAAAATGCTCCAGGCGGAAATTGCAATCTTATGCAATCTTAAATATTCCACTTATAGATAACCCGATCCTCATGATGCCAGGCTAATACACAAAAATGAGCCGTCTCCAGCTCAAGCATGCGAGCGCAGGAAGGTTCCATCCCCAGCCACTGAGTAGTAAGAATCCGCAGAATATGGGCATGGGCAACACAGACTACATTTTCTCCCGCTTCCAGTTTAGGAAGGACTCGATTGATAACTGCCCGCGTCCTGGCTCCGGCCATTGCCGCAGACTCCCCTATTCCATTGACTATGGTAACCGTCCCCTGCCCTTCCAGCTTTTCCCGTCTGGTCCCCCGCAGACTCTGAGGTAGAGTTAAAGGGCCACGATCCCAGATATTCCAGGTATCTTCCCCAATAGCAGCGGCCACTTGTGCCCTGGTACGCCCCTCTGCCGGACCGTAATCAAATTCCATCAGATTATCATCAGCAATTGCCGATTCAAAGCCTGCAAGCGCGGCCGTTCGGCGAGCCCGAATCAGGGGGGAGGTTAAAACGAAAGCCCGATTCAGCTCTGGTCCAAAATTCTCCCTGAGCCGCTCTCCTGCCTGCCGGGCTTGCTCTTCTCCCTCCGCAGTCAAAGGTATATCAGTTCGCCCGGTATACTGTCCGCTTTCGCTCCACACAGTTTGTCCGTGACGTAAAAGAATAAACTTGCCTCTGCTTGCTTTTGTCTCTGCCATAAAATCACCTCGTGCATCGTTGCCGGATCTGCTGCTTACCTATATGAGCCTATCTTAGTACATGATTATGAAATTCATATGAAGCTCGCTCTGACTCGGTTAGAGGTCGATTACTCCTTCTCTGCTTACCGTGAGATAATAGACACATGAATATTATGCACAAGTCTTCCCACCGGAGTTCCACAAGCAAGTCGACACTGACAGATGCCTCGGATAAACAAGTCAACCTCACAGCTAAGTCAGACAAGCTCAAGGATAAACAGGCAGATTCAGGCTCTGTTTTGAATTCTCAGGTAGACAGTTTCGTTTCGTCTCTGTCAAAGGTAGATGACGCTGTTGCCCGGCAGACCAAGAAAATTAAAGCTGACTCCGATGATCTGACTGACAAAATCATCAAAACAGCCCTACCGGCTATCGCCGGTTTTATTGTGAGCAAGGTTGCCACAATAGCCTGGGATGCAATCTTCCATAAGGGGCATTTTGCTAAAAATCATGGCACAGAGGTTAAGGGAGCTCTGGATGATTCCGCACTGCGCTCAGGAGACGAAGCCGGGCAGGGTATTCTTATGGGGATGCTCTTTGCAGCGCTGACCGGAGCTCTAGGTTCCCTAACATCAGCGCTTTCTACCCGCGGGTCGGAAAAAATCGTCACCAAACGGCAGGCAAAACGCAAGCCCAGCAAGGGGAAGAAAGCTGCCAAGAAAGCCATCAAGACCAGGCGGTCATAAAACAAGCGGTCATAAGGTCATAAAAAAGACAGTCATAGCGGTCATAAACTTCTGCGGCTTTTATCTGCTTTTATCAGCTTTTATCTGTTTTGTCAGCTTTTATCTGCTCTGAAGCCAATTATGGAGGGCATCATAGATTGTCCCTGCATACAGGGGGGCTCCAGCAGGAGTCGGGTGAATCCCGTCACTGGACAAGAGCTGGGGATGACTGCGGGCAGCAGCGTCCCAGTTTACCAGCAAGGCTTCATGGGGATGACGATTCACAAAATCTTGTGCATTTCGGTTCGAAGCAGCCGCCCAGGACCTGTCCATATGAGCATTAACAACAACAAAAATATGCCCTGGGCCGGCAGTTCTGTAGATATCTTCCCATTGTTGCGGACTCCCGGCAGCATTAGTGCCCAGGGAAATAATCAGATATTGTCTCAGCAAGCCCCGTGCCTTCAGATTGGCGATTGTGCCAGCGCCTTCATAGAGAAAGCGGGAAACCTTTGCATCTATGACGATCCCGGGGAATCTGGCCTGCAGAGCAGATGCAGAACCCAGCATGACAGAGTCGCCTACTGCGGTTATGCGAGAGCCGGAAGGCATAACCACAGACTTAGGGCTCGCCGTGGATGACCTGTCGGATTGAGATGCAGAAGGTCTCTTGCTGGGAGTTTTGGCAGACTTTTCTCTCTGCCTGGAGGGTTTCCGGCTGGAAGGTTCCTTGCCCGTTTGAGAAGCCAGAACCCGCTCCTGTTCCTGCAGTTGAGATTGAATTGATGTTTGGGCAGGAGCATGGCCAATAATTGCCAGACAGCCAATCCACAAGACAACTACTAGCCCCATGACCACAACCCGCTGAAGATTGCTGGCCAGTCGCCGAGGCTCTTCCACATATCTGGCACTGAGCCAAGTCATTATGAGGGTTACCAGGCATGCCAGAAGAGCAATCAGCCATTCATATCGTCCACGGAGACTGGGGAAAAGCAATCTGAGCAAAATATACAGTGGCCAATGCCACAAATATATTCCATAAGAATATTTTCCTGCCAGCCGCAAAGGTTTCCACACAAAGATTGCTTTCATCCATGACTTGCGGGGCATCGTCCCCCATAACATTCCCAGGGTCAGAAAAGCTGTCAGGAAAAGTACCCCTTGAAAAGCAGCATCCCGGCTGGTCAATCCATAGGTTAGACAGCAAAAGACAATCAAGGAAAGAAAAGAAATCAGGGGAAGGACAGATTTACCCAGAGGAGTCTGAGCAAAACGGCTATTAGCAACGTTTTTCGGATTCATCCTGTCAGCCAGATCCGCTAAAACCTTCTGTCTGGGCGTGCAGGTGCTTTCCAAAAACGCCTGTTCTACTACCCCCCTCAGCTTGATCCCCTGAGAATGCACCAGAGCAAAGGCAAAAGCAGCTCCCAGCAGGAGACCAAAGCTATGCGTCCCTAGATCAAAATATACCCGGGTAGGATGGGAAGGATCAGCGTGAAAAATAAGCCCCATGGCGGCAGCGCTGGCAAAAGACAAAATAGTTGAGACAAGAGCCCCCGTCAGCCCCACTGATCTCATCACTGCTGTTGTCTGCAGATATTGTCCTATAGTGGCAGAAAATTCGTTCTTTCCTCCCCTTGCCGTTTGTTTTGCTGATTTTTTATGCAGGACAGCAGCAAAAATCAGACTCAGATAGAGAGGAGCAAGCAGATAGAATTGAGCACAGATAGCTAGGAACCACAGTGGTTCCAACAGGTTCGGGACGCTCTGATCAAAATAACTGCCTCCGGTGAAGATACTGTAATAATTATAAGAAAAAGTCACAGAAGCGAGAATCCGTTTACCCAAACCCACCAGTGCATCTTTATTAATGAACCAGGCAAGAATGGTAACGGTTGGAATCATGACAATCATGGCAGGAAACAGGCGCCTCAGCCGCCTCAGATAAAAATGTCCCAGATATTTCCCCCATTGGCCAGGCTTCATAAGACCCTGATCCTTGTTCCACGCTGTCATAAAATCTTTAATCAGCGACAGGGTAATCAAAAAACCGGTGAGGGTAAAGAAGACATCAACCCCTATAAAGCCCCCGGGGAAAATCTGACCGCAATAATGGTAGAGGACAATAGCAATAATAGCTATCCCCTTTATGCCATCCAAAGCGTAATTCCTCTTCATAACCAACCTTTTCCATTTTGTCCATCACGGTAACCAACAAAAATATAGCTGTCAGCTAGTACAAATTGTGACGTCCGATCCGCCGACTGTACCCTTATCTGACCAGCAGATATCCCAGAGCTGCACATCCTGGAGGAAGAAGGAGGCAGGCGAATAAATATCCCCATCCTGTTCGATAATTTTTCTTTTCCCAAAGGACAGTGATCTCATTCATAGCAGTAGAAAAGGTCGAAAATCCTCCTAAAAATCCAGCCGACAGGACAGAAGACAAAGCAGTGGGAACCAGGGCAGATGCTCCAAGGGTCGCAATAATTCCCAGGAGAAAGGAGGCAAGAGCATTAATAATCAATGTAGACAGGGGAAAAGCTCTTCCCCAGATCTGTTTAATCAGGGTATCAAGAACAAATCTGAGCAGAGCCCCCAGGCCCCCGAATAGGCAAATAATAAGGACAGTCAGCCAGGCAGACATTCCTCTCATCTTTTCCTCTTCCCCGTGACAGCTTTGCCCAGCCGGGCCCCTGCATAAGAACAGACGAGCCCCACAAGAATAGTGCCGCTTGCATATAATGCATAAGCTGCGAGGTGACCGGACCGGATCATCGTTACTTGCTCCCAGGCAAAAGTCGACATAGTGGACAGGCCGCCGCAAAAGCCCATACCCAACCCCCTGTTGACTATCTGTCCCTGCCGTTTATCCATCACGCTGAGTCCGGTTAAGAGTGCCGTCAGGCACGCATAAAGAAAGCAAGCAATCAGATTGGCTACCAAAGTTCCCCAGCGCAGGCTGGACCACACCTGCATAGGATTGCTGCCAGCGGCCGCTGAATTGTCAGGAGAGAAAACGGCTGGGTTGCCGAAAGATAGGCCATAACGAAGGCCAGTTCCCAAGCAGCCGCCCAGAAATACGACAAGATAGAAAGCCCAGTCCTTCAAAGGTGATGGCCTGTGATCTATTTTACTGTGATTTATTTTACTGTGGTCTATTTTATTTGTCATCATATGTAACCTCTATCATACCCACGTCCTCCTTGTACCTGCACACCGAAGCCACCGATATTACCATTACCAATCACCACTATCGCCCACCACTACCAGAAAAATCTCTTCGGGGCAATGTATTTATACCGTATATCTATTCCAGGTATTTATAATTCCAGGTATTTATACTGGGTATCTACCAGCGACTTATCTCCGCCTGTCTGGTTATAAGTCTGCATATAATAGACATATGAGAAATTTTCTGGTTAGTTGGTTCATTATGACGATTGCCTGCGGGATTACATCCTGGTTGCTTCCCGGAGCCTATGTGGTAGGGGGAAACAAACTGCTGGCCTATGTCGCTTTTGCCCTTTTCATGGCTTTGATTAATGCATCAATTAAACCCTTCCTCCAAATGCTTGCTCTTCCAGCGTCTATCATGTCGTTTGGGATTACAGCAATACTCATCAATGTTGCTCTCCTGGCTCTTGCTTCTTCCCTTGCAACCGGGGTTTTTGGCGTAGGGCTTGCATTTAAAAGCTTCTGGTGGGCCTTGCTGGGAGCATTTGTCATATCTATGATATCCAGCATTCTTGATGCAATTATGAACTATCTGGTCTAAGGTCATACCTTGGTACAAATGTAAGGTTAAAACATATGAAGAGGAAAGAGCTCAAAGAATATAAGGTAACCATCATATTGCTGTCAGCAGCGATGATAGTTTTACTTATTGGATTAGGTGTTTACTTATTCTTTGAATGGAAATTATCCCAGATTGCAGCACTCCCCAATGATGATGTTGGTGGGTGGAGTAAGCTTTTTGGTTTTCCTGTGTTGGGTGTGGGGTCGCTTGTAGGGTGTTTCCTTATGTGGGGGTCGGTTCCTACGTTTATTGCTGCGGGAGTGTCCGCCTGTATTCAGGTGACTCACCATAAAAATAAACAACAACCAAACAAACAATAATAACTAAAAATAAGAAATAAAACAATTAAAAAATAAAATTAAGTTAAGGTGTTTGGTTGGGTGTGGGTATTGGGTTTAACTGGTGTGGCCGGTTAAACCCTTCATCGTACTGTTAATGTTTGTGTGTGGCGGTGTGCTACTTTCCCGCGTCCTGTCGGATGGAGTATCATTGCCGTGCCAGGTCTTAGCTTCCGGGTTCGGGATGGTGCCGGGCGTTTCCCCTGGGCTATGACCGCCACAAGACTCTATTCTCTTATTATTCTGTTGTTTTATTGTGTGGTGGGTTGGGGACCGGTTAGTGGACGGGGCGGCTGCTTGCTTGAGGTTGGGTGGTGTAGTATATAGTTTGAGAGTGTGTCACTAACAGTAGTGTGTTCTCTTGTTGCTGTGAGGAGTGTTACACTGTTCTTACCCGCATGCTCATACATACTCGTATAAGCTGATGGTAAGAATGGTGAGAAAGAGAGTAGTTGCTCTTGACCGTTAGTACCAGTCAGCTTCACATGTTACCATGCTTCCACGTCTGGCCTATCAACCCGGTGTTCTACCGGGGGTCTTTCAAACCTCGAAGGGTTTCGGGAATCCTTATCTTGGAGAAGGCTTCCCGCTTAGATGCTTTCAGCGGTTATCCTATCCGAACGTAGCTAACCAGCCATGCCACTGGCGTGACAACTGGCATACCAGAGGTTCGTCCACCCAGGTCCTCTCGTACTATGGGCAGGGCTCCTCAAGATTCCAACGAGCGCAGAGGATAGAGACCAAACTGTCTCACGACGTTCTGAACCCAGCTCGCGTGCCGCTTTAATCGGCGAACAGCCGAACCCTTGGGACCTGCTCCAGCCCCAGGATGCGACGAGCCGACATCGAGGTGCCAAACCATCCCGTCGATATGGACTCTTGGGAATGATCAGCCTGTTATCCCCGGGGTACCTTTTATCCGTTGAGCGATGCCGCGTCCGTACACCGGCACCGGATCATTATCTCCGACTTTCGTCCCTGCTCGAGCCGTCACTCTCACAGTCAAGCCCGCTTATATGATTACACTCGTAACCCGATTGCCAACCGGGTTGAGCGGACCTTTGAGCGCCTCCGTTACTCTTTAGGAGGCAACCGCCCCAGTTAAACTACCCGCCAGGCACTGTCCCTGAACAGGATAACTGTTCGAGGTTAGACGCCCACTGCCAGCAGAACGGTATTTCACCTGTCGACTCCACACAATCTAGCGACCATGCTTCACCGTCTCCCGCCTATTCTACACAACCAGCAGCGAACGACAATACCAAGGTATAGTAAAGGTCCCGGGGTCTTTTCGTCCTTCTGCGCTTAACGAGCATCTTTACTCGTACTGCAATTTCACCGAGGTCCTGGTCGAGACAGTGGGGAAGTCGTTACGCCATTCGTGCAGGTCGGAACTTACCCGACAAGGAATTTCGCTACCTTAGGATGGTTATAGTTACCACCGCCGTTTACCGGGGCTTAAATTCACCACGTCACCCACAGGGTTAATGGATCCTCTTAACCTTCCGGCACCGGGCAGGCGTCAGTGCATATACCGCGACTTACGTCTTCGCATGCACCTGTGTTTTTGGTAAACAGTCGCTACCCCCTAGTCTGTGCCACCCCGTCAAGCTCCCTAACGTACATTAGATCACCCAGCAGGGTCTCCCTTATACCGAAGGCACGGGAGTAATTTGCCGAGTTCCTTGACCAGGATTCACTCGAACGCTTTAGTATACTCTACCTGACCACCTGTGTCGGTTTAGGGTACGAGCGGTAGCACACCTGACAGCGAAGCTTTTCTCGACACAAGGACCCACCATCACACAACCCCTTACAGGATCATGCCTATCACGCCTCAGACGCACACCGTGACGGATTTACCTATCACACGCCCCACACGCTTAGCCAACCACAACCACCGGGCTGGACAGCTATCCTCATGTGTCACTCCTCTGCTACCCTACTACACCAGCCAGTAATGACACCACTCGCCTCTCTCCCACCCCGAAAGACAGGAAAAAAACAAGCAGGACCACCCTACCAGCGCCTCAAGTTATGACGGTATACCACCGGTACGGGAATATCAACCCGTTCATCCATTCGACTACGCCTGTCGGCCTCGCCTTAGGACCCGACTCACCCGGGGACGTTGAACGTGGCCCCGGAACCCTTAGTCATCCAGCGGACGGGATTATCACCCGCCTGTCGTTACTCATGTCTGCATTCTCACTTCCCTACAGTCCACACAAGCTTCCACTCATGCTTCACCCCAGCAGGGAACGCTCTCCTACCCAACCAGCCTTCAAGCTGATTGCCGCGTCTTCGGTGGTGTGCTTGAGCCCCGCTACATTGTCGGCGCGGAACCACTAGACCAGTGAGCTGTTACGCACTCTTTCAAGGATGGCTGCTTCTAAGCCAACCTCCTGGCTGTCCATGCGACTCCACATCCTTTCCCACTTAGCACACGCTTAGGGACCTTAAACGACGATCTGGGCTGTTTCCCTTTCGACAACGGAGCTTATCCCCCGCTGACTCACTGCCACCACACACCTACTGGTATTCGGAGTTTGGTTGCCGTTAGTACCCACCATGGGCCCGTCGGCATCCAGTAGCTCTACCCCCAGCAAGCGACCTGGTAACGCTGCACCTAAATGCATTTCGGAGAGAACCAGCTATCACGGAATTTGATTGGCCTTTCACCCCTAACCACAAGTCATCCCCCCAGTTTTCAACCTAGGTGGGTTCGGGCCTCCACACGGTCTCACCCGCGCTTCACCCTGCTCACGGCTAGATCATCCCGCTTCGGGTCCAGAACATGCGACTAACCACGCGCTCTTCACACTCGCTTTCGCTACGGCTCCCCCACACAGGTTAACCTCGCCACATGCCACTGACTCGCAGACTCATTTTTCGATAGGCACGCCATCACCCCACACAAAGGGCTCTGACGGATTGACAGCCTATGGTTTCAGGAACTATTTCACTACCCTCCCGGGCTACTTTTCACCTTTCCCTCACGGTACTCGTCCACTATCGGTCACGCACACATATTTAGACTTACCCCACGGTCAGGGCAGATTCACACGAGATTCCACGAGTCTCGTCCTACTCGGGGACACTCCACAACCAGGCCAGACACTTTCGGCTACGGGACCATCACCCTCTACGGTCATGTATTCAACCATGTTCACCTCATATCCAACTTTATCACTAGCACGGGGCACGCCTGCACCC
Organism: Scardovia inopinata JCM 12537; assembly: GCF_001042695.1. NCBI lineage: Bacteria > Bacillati > Actinomycetota > Actinomycetes > Bifidobacteriales > Bifidobacteriaceae > Scardovia > Scardovia inopinata. Next base: position 1,681,394 of record NZ_AP012334.1, read on the forward strand.
CACGGGAAACCCCACAACACCACACACGCATCAGCAGGCGCCTCTACCACGCGCATGGTTTAGTCTCCTCCGCTTTCGCTCGCCACTACTCACAGAATATCTTTTCCTACAGGTACTAAGATGTTTCACTTCCCTGCGTACCCCCCGCACACACGCGGTACCAGCCCACAACAGCCAGTAGGTTACCCCATTCAGACACCCTCGGATCAACGCCCTGTCGGCAACTCCCCGAGGCTTATCGCAGCCCCACACGTCTTTCATCGGTCATGCGTGCCCAGGCATCCACCATAAGCCACAGCAAGCAACACTCACATCACTCACCAGCCTAACGACCCCAGACAACAACTGTCATCACACAATAATGATCACACTAAACTAAAACATTCACCCCACACCCCCCTCCCACAAGAGAGAAGCACGGGAAGAAAATGCACCACAAACACCCCACCCCAACAGGCAAGGCATTCGCTCGCGTCCACTATCCAGTTCTCAAACCACCACCCCAGACACGCAGCAACCACCCACCAGCAATCACCACACACCAGGAAGCCCCCACACCGCACAGTCGCGGTTTGGAAACCCAACAGCATGCCCCACACTACCCTCTTGTTTTCCGACTCATCCACACCACACCAGCCACACGACTGGCAGAAAAAACACCCCCACACAGGGGGCACACATCTCCGTAGAAAGGAGGTGATCCAGCCGCACCTTCCGGTACGGCTACCTTGTTACGACTTAGTCCCAATCGCGAACCTCACCTTAGACGGCTCTCCCCACAAGGGTTAGGCCACCGGCTTCGGGTGCTGCCCACTTTCATGACTTGACGGGCGGTGTGTACAAGGCCCGGGAACGCATTCACCGCGGCACTGCTGATCCGCGATTACTAGCGACTCCACCTTCACGGAGCCGAGTTGCAGGCTCCGATCCGAACTGAGACCGGTTTTACAGGATCCGCTCCACGTCACCGTATCGCATCCCGCTGTACCAGCCATTGTAGCATGCGTGAAGCCCAGGACGTAAGGGGCATGATGATCTGACGTCATCCCCACCTTCCTCCGAGTTAACCCCGGCGGTCCCTTGTGAGTCCCCGGCACGACCCGCTGGCAACACAAGGCAAGGGTTGCGCTCGTTGCGGGACTTAACCCAACATCTCACGACACGAGCTGACGACGACCATGCACCACCTGTGAAAGCGCCCCGAAGGGAAACCCTATCTCTAAGATCAACGCTCACATGTCAAGCCCTGGTAAGGTTCTTCGCGTTGCATCGAATTAATCCGCATGCTCCGCCGCTTGTGCGGGCCCCCGTCAATTTCTTTGAGTTTTAACCTTGCGGCCGTACTCCCCAGGCGGGACGCTTAACGCGTTAGCTCCGACACAGAACCCGTGGAAATAGGCCCCACATCCAGCGTCCACCGTTTACAGCGTGGACTACCAGGGTATCTAATCCTGTTCGCTCCCCACGCTTTCGCTCCTCAGCGTCAGTAACAGCCCAGAGACCTGCCTTCGCCATAGGTGTTCTTCCCGATATCTACACATTCCACCGTTACACCGAGAATTCCAGTCTCCCCTACTGCACTCAAGCCCGCCCGTATCCAACGCAAACCCACCGTTAAGCAGTAAGCTTTCACACCAGACGCGACGAACCGCCTACGAGCCCTTTACGCCCAATAAATCCGGACAACGCTTGCACCCTACGTATTACCGCGGCTGCTGGCACGTAGTTAGCCGGTGCTTATTCACCAAGTACACTCACCAACCCACACAGGGCCAGCTTGCTCCCCAATAAAAGCGGTTCACAACCCGAAGGCCTCCATCCCGCACGCGGCGTCGCTGCATCAGGGTTCCCCCCATTGTGCAATATTCCCCACTGCTGCCTCCCGTAGGAGTCTGGGCCGTATCTCAGTCCCAATGTGGCCGGTCGCCCTCTTAGGCCGGCTACCCGTCGAAGCCTTGGTAGGCCATCACCCCACCAACAAGCTGATAGGACGCGACCCCATCGCATAGCACACAAAACTTTCCCACCAGACCATGCAGCCCAGTGGACCATTCGGTATTACCACCCGTTTCCAGGAGCTATACCCAACTACACGGCAGGTTAGTCACGCATTACTCACCCGTTCGCCACTCTCACCCACCCAGCAAAAACCAAGCAGGATCCCGTTCGACTTGCATGTGTTAAGCACGCCGCCAGCGTTCGTCCTGAGCCAGAATCAAACCCTCCACAAAAAAACCTCACAGAAGACTCAAAACAAGCCCACAAAAAAGAAAAAAACAAAAAGCACAAGGACACCCAACCACCCACAGGCAGCCAAGCACCTCACACAAAAAACATGCCCCCCACAAGCACACCACACAAGCACACCCATGAGAAACACACTGGCAATCAAAAAACAAAAACCAAACCAAAAACAAACTTTCAGTTCAGGCATAAAAAGTAGCACAAAACACGCTATTGAGTTCTCAAACCACCACCACACAACCAGCCACAACCCCCAACCACGAAGGAAGCAACCCCGCAGGCAGCAAAAAAAAACAATACACCACCCCACCCCACACCACAACCCCCCGGCGTGTCGCAAAAGAAATTTCAACGTTTTGCACTTTTTCGTCCTTCTGGTCTCCAAAAGAGTAAATCTATATTAGATTATTTATATAAGATTAGAAATTACAAAGAATTACCACAGCAGGTACCTGAGGCATACGGCCAGAGATGTCCCCGCAAGAGACAGGAGACACCCTAACCATAGATTGCGGGATACGGATTACTGGAGTAGATATGACCGAAAAACCATACAAAATAGCCGTTCTTACCGGAGCCGGCATTTCAACAAGCGCCGGCATCCCCGATTTCAGAGGACCTGAAGGAGTCTGGACCAAGCATCCGGAGCAAATGAATGTTTACGATATTCAAGCATTTCTGACCAGCAAAGACGATCGGGAATACTCCTGGAGATGGCAGAAGGAGTCCCCCGTTTGGAATGCCCAACCAGGAGTAGCACATCAGGCTCTGGTAAAGCTGGAAAAAGCTGGTCTTCTAACCCTGCTGGCAACACAAAACTTTGATGGTTTGCATGAAAAGGCCGGCAACAGCGACCACGTGATTGTTAACCTGCATGGGACCATAGCAAGTTCTCACTGCATGCGCTGCCATAAGAAGTACAAAACAGCGGACATCATGGATCAGCTGGACGCCAATCCTGATCCTCATTGCACCAGGTTGCTCCCCTACCAGGGGAACAGACCCTGCGGTGGTTTGATTAAGACTGATGTTACCTATTTTGGGGAAGCCTTGCCGCAGGGAGCTATGGAATTAAGTTCTCAAAGGGCGCAGGAAGCAGATGAATTTTGGGTGGTCGGCTCCACTTTGGAGGTTTTCCCAGCCGCTTCTCTGGTACCTATTGCCGCCCGGGCCGGCGTCCCCATCACCATTATGAACATGGGAGCCACTCAATACGATTACCTGGCTGACCGCCTAATTCGGGAGCCTATTGAGCAGGCTCTTCCTCAATTGGTAGAGAAAACCCTGAAGGAACGGGCCGGGGACTGACCTCCGGAGAAGGAAGCGGAAGATGCCAAGGAAAAAGCGCCACCGTCAGGAGAAGCAGGCCCAAGTACCCTTACCCTTACCCTCTCCGCAGGCGACCTTGCCCTCTCACCGGCAGCTGACAAGGCAGTCGCATACCTTACAGCTTTTGTCGGGAGCCAACCGTATGCGCTGGCTTGTTGCAGCTCAGGGGATCCTCTGCGGGCTAGTAGCAGGAATCCTGGTGGTTGGCTACCGCCTGGCTATCCAATATGGAACGATTTTTGCCGGAAAAGCCTACCTGTGGCTCAAGGCCAATCCCTTAGGCCTGCTGGCCTGGGCAGCAGCTGTTGTGGTATCCAGTTTTCTGTTGACCTATCTGGTTCGCTGGGAACCATCGGCTTCTGGGTCAGGTATTCCTCAAACTGAAGGGACCCTCCTGTGGGGGCTGCCCATTCGATGGTTTCCTGTGCTCTGCGTTCGTTATATGGGTGGTATTCTCTGCAGCTTGTTTGGTCTGTCCCTTGGCCGAGAAGGCCCCTCCATCCACATCGGGGCAGCTGCGGCCAAGGCGGTGAGTTCAAAAACCAGCAAAAACTCAGTTGAAGAGAACAGTCTGATTACTTCCGGGGCTGCGGCTGGTTTATCTGCAGCTTTCAACGCCCCTCTGTCGGGGATGATGTTCGCCCTGGAAGAGATTCACAAGAGTTTTTCTCCAACAGTTTTGCTGACCGCGTCCACAGCCGCTCTTACCTCGGATGCGGTTGCCAAGTACTGGTTCGGTTTGAGACCTGTACTAGATTTCACCCATGTCAATGAAATTCCACTGAAGGACTACCCCTGGCTTCTTCCTCTGGGGCTAGTTTCCGGCCTGATCGGAGTTATTATTAACCGCAGCTTACTGGCTTTTCAGGTCTTCTATGGAAAAATCCCGGAACTTTTTCGCCCTATGCTGGCCCTGATTCTTGCCCTTCCCTGCGGAATCTTCCTGCCCTTATCGCTGGGAGGGGGAGCTAACACCATTAAGTTTGCAGAAACAGCATCTGGTTCTCTGAAAATTTTGGTCATTCTGCTGATCGTAAAAATTCTTTTTACCTCCACCAGTTACAGCAGCGGAGTTCCTGGTGGTATATTTATGCCTATTTTAACCATGGGGGCTTTGGGGGGCGGAATCTTCGCCCGGCTCATGGTTGTTGCAGGCCTGCTCCCATCAAATCTGACAGCAGTTTTTACCGTTCTGGCTATGGCAGGAGCTCTGACAGCGGCAGTTAAAGCCCCTATTACGTCAATTCTTCTGGTTGTAGAAATGTCAGGCTCCCTGGTGCATATGCTCCCCGTAGCCGCGACAGCCTTGATCTCCCTCCTGGTCTCTGATGCCCTCCACACCAAACCTATCTACCCTGCGCTCCTGGAAAGATACATGATTAAGCATGAACATAAAAATATAGCCGCTATACCTGCTAAAAGCGGGATAGTGGAGATTCCTGTACAGGTTGACAGCCAGGCTGCGGGCAGACGGATAGGGAACATTGAATGGCCTGAAAGCACCTCTATTATTACGATTCGCAGGGGCGGCCAGGAATTTGTGCCCCGTCATGATACAAAAATCCTGGCCGGGGATGCTCTCATTGTCACCTTTTCCGGCCAGGATCAGCGCCATGTACGCGAAGGGTTGGAAGGTATCTGTGGTCAAGGGGATGAAGATCCGGATCCGGATCCAGCGCTCTCCCCTAATTTTGTCTAAAAAGTCACCTGATCAGGAACCTGACAGTGACCGCCTATATGGCGGCGAGAACCGATCAGATCCATTTCATCTTCGCTTAGTTCAAAATCAAAGATTAGGGTATTTTCTCTGATCCTGTCCTGGTGAACAGACTTAGGCAGAGGAATAATACCCTGTTGCACTTCCCACCTCAGGCAAACCTGAGCCGGGGTATGCCTGTACTTATCCGCCACAGCCTTGATAACCTCATCGGACAGAATTGCCGCTTCTCCCAAAGGAGCCCAGGCTTCCACCGCGATATTGTGTCTGTGGCAATACCGGACTGCCTCAGCCTGAGGCCAGCCGGGATGAACCTCAATCTGATCTACCATAGGCTGAACCTGGCAGGTAGCCAAGAGCTCTTCCAGATGGTTAGGCAGAAAGTTGGATACACCAATAGCCTTGATACGGCCCGATCGATATAATTCCTCAAAAGCCCGCCAGGTCTCAGCGTTGATTCTTGGCGCATCCGCCCCAAACTGCTTGCGGTTTGCTGGCCAGTGAATCAAATACAGATCAAGATAATCCAAGCCCAGCCGGTCCATAGTTTTATCAAAGGCAGCTAAGGTCTTATCGTAACCACGCTCGGAGTTCCACAGCTTGCTGGTAACAAAAACATCCTGGCGGTTCAGGCCGCTGTCGCGGACGGCCTGGCCTACTTCAGCCTCATTACCATACACAGCTGCTGTATCAATATGCCGATAGCCCGCCTCCAGGGCTTCCAGGACGACTTTTCTGGTAATCTCAGTCGGGGTCTGGAAAGTTCCAAATCCCATACCGGGAATCTGTACCTCGTTGCTCAATTTCATGGGTGAGGTAAGACTAGTTATTTGCTGCATATGCATCCTCCCGTCTTATTGGTAGTGTAACTGGTGGTGTAATTGACAGTGCTTATTTAGCAGTACTGCAACACATCATTAATCATCAATCAGACTGTGTAAAGAAATAATTTGCTCACGGGTAGCTCCGACTCCAATAGCAGAAATCCTGCAGGCAGACAGCTCTTCCAGCCGTCTGACATAATTCTGCGTTGTTCGAGGAAGATCCTCAAAATGGCGAACAGTGCTAATATCTTCATCCCAGCCGGGCATGTACTCATAAATTGGCCTGGCGGTAGAAAAAGCTTCCTGGTCGGTCGGCATGTTTTCATGCCGGCTGACTGTCCCGTCGGCATTCTGAACCTCATAAGCCACGCAAATAGGGATAGTTTTCAGACCAGTAAGAACATCCAGCTTAGTAAGCACTATGTCAGTCAGACCATTGACTTCCGTGGCATACCGGTTGATAACAGCATCAAACCAGCCACAGCGGCGGGGACGGCCAGTGGTCACCCCATATTCATGGCCGTGCGCCCGAAGCCACTCTCCCCCCTGCCCATCAAGCTCTGTAGGGAAAGGCCCCTCCCCCACACGGGTGATGTAAGCCTTGGACACACCAACAACGCGGTCTATCTTAGTGGGACCAACACCAGTTCCTGTACAGGCACCACCGGCAGTGGGATTGGATGAAGTCACGAAGGGATAGGTGCCATGATCGATATCGAGCATAGTGGCTTGTCCGCCTTCAAAAAGGACCGTCTTCCCCTGGTCGAGGGCCGCATTCAACACATGCTGGGTATTAGCCACATAAGGCTTTAGCCTGGCACCCAGGGCCAGAAGCTCCTGGGTGGTCTGATCAATATCAATGGCTCTGCGGTTGTAGAGCTTGACCAGCATCTGATTTTTCTGGTGGAGGGAAGCCTCTACTTTATCTCTCAGGCTGTCTGGGTGGTAAAGATCATGGACTCGAATACCCACTCGATTAATTTTGTCTGCGTACGTTGGACCAATACCGCGGCCTGTAGTGCCAATCTTACGCTTGCCCAGAAAACGTTCTGTAACCTTGTCAATCACCCGGTCATATGGGGCAATAATATGGGCGCTGTCAGATACTAGGAGCCGGGAGCAATCAAGGCCGCGAGCCTGTAGGCCATCAATTTCTTGGAAAAGAACTTCTAGGTCAATCACGACTCCGTTGCCGATAACCGGAATTACCTGAGGATTAATAATTCCGGAAGGAAGCAGGTGAAGGGCGTAGGTCTCATCACCGACTACTACCGTATGACCGGCATTGTTGCCCCCGTTGAAGCGGGCAACATAATCGACCTTTGTCCCTATGAGATCGGTCGCCTTCCCCTTACCTTCATCGCCCCACTGGGCACCAATAAGAACAATTCCCGCCATAGTATCCCCTTTCGTGGTCTCTTATCTGCCGGCTCCTGCCTGACAATCTCCTAGTCGATTGACATATTACCTGTTTTTCAGCGCTCTCGGCCTTATCAGCGTAAAGCCTTGCCGGCAGAGCCCAGACTAATGCAGGCCTCTACGACCCTCTTTGCCATGGAATCCTCGGCTTCCCGACCCCATGATCTGGGGTCATACGCAGCCTTGTCGCCAATCGATCCGTCAATTTTCAGCACCTTGTCATAATTGCTGAACATGTGCCCTGCCACCGCACGAGTGAAGGCATACTGAGTATCGGTATCAATATTCATTTTCACCACACCGTGAGAAACAGCCTCAGCAATTTCCGCCGGTAAAGAGCCCGAACCACCATGGAAAACCAAGAGGAAAGGCTTGCCGTCGGGAGCCTGAGGGCTGGGAGAAGAAATCAGCCCCTGATTGATTTCCTTTTGGGTTTCAGACTGAATTTTGCCCAGCAGACCAGGCCTAAGCTTTACATAGCCAGGCTTGTAAGATCCATGAACATTCCCAAAGGTAAATGCGGCCATGTACCGACCCCGCTCACCCATTCCCAAACGCTGAGCAACGGCAAAAGCATCCTGAGGGGTGGAATAGAGCTTATCGTCAATAGCCCCGGTAACCCCATCCTCCTCACCACCGACAGCGCCAATCTCAATTTCCAGAATGGTATGAGCCTTAACAGACTGATCCAGGAGCTCCTCAGCAATAGCCAGATTTTCTGACAGACTCACAGCAGATCCGTCCCACATGTGCGATTGGAAAGTTGGCTCATGGCCACCTGCTACTTCTTCTTGCTCAATAGCCAGCAGGGGACGAACCCATTCATCCAGATATTGCTTAGCGCAATGATCCGTATGAAGAGCAATAGTGTTGTTAGGATACCGTGCGGCAACCTCATGAGCATAACGGGCCAGGGCCAAAGAGCCCGTAACCCGGTCTGCCACTCGCTGTCCGGACAAATAAGCGGCAGATCCCACAGAAATCTGAATAATCCCATCCGATTGAGCGTCGGCAAACCCCTGCAGGGCTGCATTCAAGGTTTGTGTACTGGTTACATTGATGGCAGGGTATGCATATCCGCCCTTACGAGCCTCATCGAGCATGTGGGCGTATCGTTCCGGAGTTGCAATAGTCATATTCCTATTATCCCACACATGAACTACATGAAAAAGCCTTTTATCTCAAAAAGATAAGAGGCAGACTAATCTGAGCCGTAAACTGACTGGCCGCAGGAAAAATCAGCAAGAATTACCGAAACTACTCTACAGTAAATTAATCCTGAAGCTCGTAACCGGCAGCATCGCGATGCCAGGGAGAGCCAGGCTTGGATGAAAGAATGAGGATAGCCTCGACCAAAGCCCATATCCCAGAGACAAGAGGACCAACAATGATAATCCATCCAATCAGGGTCAACAGAAGCTGAGCGACAGCCTTGGAAGTATTCCCCAAATAGAAATTGTGAACCCCAAGATAGCCAAGGAAAATGCCCAAAAGACCGGCAGCAAGCTTGGAATGAGTGCCGACTAAATAAGCAAATTGAGGAGCATACGCAATCGGCTGAGCATACGGACCAGGCTGAGCATACGGATACGGGCCCGGCTGAGCATAAGGATTCTGTGGTGGAGCATATTGATTCTGAGGCTGACTATACGGGTTCTGAGGCTGAGCATAAGGATTCTGCTGGTTATACCCATCGTAGGAAGTATTATATCCTCCCTGATCAGCACCGAAATGAGCTCCATAAGAAGCAGCATCAGGTTGATTATACGCGGCAGATGAAGCTGATGATGGAGCTGATGGATTTGGAGCAGTCTGTCCAGGCACATAAGAACTGGCAGAAGGAGCATTCGCTGGGTCTCCTACCGTGCTTGCTGTCCCCTCAAACGACGTTTGGGAAACCCCATAGCCCTGCTGCTGGTCCGTATTCTGATAGTTTACAGACCCATCTTCAAAAGTATTATTACTATTTTCTTCCATGTCCTCAATGTACCAAAAGAGAGGGAACTCTGCCAGTTAGTGTCTCATTAAAAAGAGAAAAAAGAATTTTTAACGCTGCAACTAAAAAATAGAGACTTACCAGAAGAGCGGATGACGGGAATCGAACCCGCCTTTACAGCTTGGGAAGCTGTCGTTCTACCTATGAACTACATCCGCACAAACATCGTTGCCAAACCAGCTGATAAAAGCCGGGAGAAAGTTGAAGATTATGTCCTCAACTTGTTTCGCATTCAAGGCAACGACACCAGTGTAGCATAGGGACGAACCGGCCGACACCAGCGAGTCCGACCTCACGCTTTATGCCACAGGGCTGCTCCAGGGATTGCTTCAGAAAGAGCTGGTGGAACTAGTGCTGTAGATAGGGCTCAGAAACCGGCCCCTGCTGCAGAGAAGACTGTCCATACATCTGAGCCTGCATCTCTTCCAGTCGGGCAATCCGGTCTGCGGTCGGAGGATGAGTGGAGAAGAGCCGGCTTACAGCCTCAGCATTAAAAGGACTGGCAATCATAAGAGCAGACATGGTCCTGGTGGAATTATTTACCTTCATGGGAGCCCGGCTAACCCCGGCTTCAATCTTCTGCAGGGCATCCGCTAAAGCCTGAGGGTCTTCTGTCAGCTTGCTGCCGTCTTCATCCGCATCGTACTCCCGGGTGCGGGAGATAGCCATCTGAATGAGCGAAGCGCCAATAGGAGCCAGAATCATGGCCAGGAGAGCACCAAGAGGGCTGCTGGAGCGATCATTATCCCTGTCTGAGCCACCGAAATACATGAGCGAATATCCCAGATAGGTAATTACCATGGACATGGCTGAGGCTATGGATGATGTGAGGATGTCATGATTGTATACATGCATGAGTTCATGCCCCAGAACTCCGCGAATTTCCCGATAGTTCAGAATCTGCAGAATTCCTTCGGTACAGCATACTGCAGCATGACGTTCATTGCGGCCGGTTGCGAAAGCGTTGGGAGACTGAGTCGGAGCAATGTAGATTCGCGGCATTGGCTTGCCTGCCTTAGAAGAGAGCTCACGAACAATGGCATAGAGATTAGGAGCTTCCTGCTCAGAAACCTCTCTAGCGCCCATGGATGCGGTAGCTAATTTGTCAGAAAACCAATAGGAGCTGAAGGTCATAACCACTGCGATAATCAGGTAATAAACAAGCGATGATCTGCTGGCTCCGGTTGCATACCAGATAAGGAAAATAACCGCCCACATCAGGCCAAAAAGGGTTATGGTTTTCAGCCCGTTGGCGTGACCATGAACGTGGAATTTCTGAGTAGTCATCATGCTATTCCTTTACAGTTTTCGATTACCCCGGTTATTTAACCTGGTTACTGAATGCAAGTATACCGTCTGCCTAAAGTTTAGCATTTCTTCATTATCCTTCATCATCGTTTTTTCAGACAGTGGATGTCATTCATACCATTCAAGAAATACCCTGTTTATGTGTATAAAATAAATTCAATAGAATATTTAATAGAATAAGAAGTGGTAAAATGAACAAATTAGGATAGGTTGGTGCACAATTATGGAAAATACATGGACAGAGCGGATAAAAATCTATAAATTGGCTACAGACTTTAGGGATATTATTAATAAACGTACTTGTTTATTCTTTAATAAGAATCCTTATTTTCTTCCATGGGAGTATCTACCAGGCCTGTCACTCATCCTATATGCTTCCGGAAACGATTGCTTTCAGCCTTCTTATGACTTTACCTTTCCTTTATTCCCAAGTGCATAGCAGTAAGCAGAATAAACGCTCCAAAAATAGCTAAAAATAGCCAGAAATAAGCAAGCCGGCGGGATAGATGGTGGGATAGACTGCCGGATAGATAGCAAAAGAAGTCACTGCCCTTGATTCACTGTCCCTGATATTCCTGCCGGCCAATTGCCCTGAGCTGATCAGAATCAATTACCTTAATATGCTCGCGACCAACCGCAGCCCCCTGGGACCGCTCATAGGCATCTATCCGCTTCCAGGCCTGGTAATCAAGGGGAGACAGGCCTCGTTCAGCCAACAGATCATCAATCGTGTCGGATCCATGCGGGGCAACATGCCCGCCCGTGCCTGACTGTGCCCAATCCTCAAGAATTTTCCCTACTGTTTCCAAAGCATCGGATTTGGTGGATCCAATCAAGCCCACAGGTCCGCGCTTAGCCCAGCCACTGGCATAAACATACGGAAGGGGATGTCCTCCCTGGTCTTCAGGTGCGCTGTAAATCCGCCCGCCCACGTTTGTCAGCGTATAGCGGGCATCGTTATAAGGGATCCCTGCAACCTGTGCAGGCTTATACCCAATGGCATGGTAAACAGCCTGAACTGGATACTCGGTCACATCGTCAGTGGTTGTCATCTGACCCTGCGGGCTGGTTTTTGTGCGCTGAACCCGAAGAGCAGTCACCTTTCCATCCTGGCCTACAATTTCCACTGGATTGGAATTAAAATGCAAGTAGAAGGTTCTCCTGGCTTTCTGCCCCTGAAAATCAAGGCCGCCGGCATCTTCCATGTCAAGCGATAAATCGTGAACAGCAAAAAGCTCTTCCACCATCTGCCGGGTGAGTTTATCCTGGGCCGCCACCTCCAGGGTCGCTTCATCCATATTGAAATCATTATCATCAGTCACAATCCGGACTCCGGGCAGCTTCTCCAGCTCTCTGAGCTCCTGAACCGAAAACTTGGCCTGAGCAACTCCCCTGCGGACAAAAACATGAACTTCCTGGGCTTTATTACCCTCCAGACCCTGGTACACATTGTCAGGGATGTCGGTTCCCAGCAGATCTTCAGGGTAGCGGACCAGGAAACGGGACACATCCATTGCCACGTTCCCTCCGCCAATGACAGCAACCTGCTCAGCATCCAGCGGCCAGAACCGGGGTGCATCAGGGTAGCCATCGTACCACTCTACAAACCGAGCAGCCCCATAAACTCCCCGCAGATCATGGCCTTTCAGGGTCAGCGGCCGGTCTTCAACAGCTCCGGTGGCAAAAATGACAGCATCGTAGCGGTCAGTTACATCCTTCAGCGATAAGTCTTTGCCAAACTCAACATCTGCATAAAGATGTATATGGGGATTGTTCAGCGTTTTTTCCAATGCCCCCATAATATATTTGATAGCAGGATGATCAGGAGCAACCCCATAGCGGACCAGGCCAAAGGGAACCGGCAGCTTTTCGAACAGATCAATGGAAGCATCAGACGGAAGGCCAAGCCGGGCTCCCGACTGCTTCAGCTGACGCAGAAGAATATCTGCCGTATAGACACCAGCCGGTCCGGCTCCAACCACTGCAACCTTGAGAGGATAACTCTCCGCAGAATTCTGCCCTTCTCCTGCAGTTGTCCCTCTCTCCTGAGTATCTCCCACGGTGGCATTAGTCTCGGTATTCATACTATTCATGGTTTTTATCCTATCGCGTCAAGAGACAGGTGTCACCAGCCTCCAGGAATTTTACCCGGGAAATTTTACCCGGGAAATTTTACTTCCGGCTGTGGTGGAAGGGGTTTCGCTTGTTCTTATTCGCCTTGTGCCTGTACGCCAGCAGAACCAGAAGGGCAGCTAGCAGGGCCAGGGCAAAAATTGCCCCGGTCACCAGGCGGTTCATCACCTCAGGTGTATTAACCGCATACTGCCACCAATCGCTGACTATCATGACCCCGCGGTAGGACACTGTCTGCTTATTTCCAGCCTGATCGACGGCTGCAAGGGTAAGTGTATGCCTGTGCCCATCAGCTTTCAGAGTATAAGTGGGCTGGTTGCTCAGGAAATCCCTCTTGGACCAGGTCTGTACCTTCTTTCCATCTATATACAGGTTCACTGATTTTGTGGACATGTTGTCCCCAGCCAGAATGGTAAATGCCTTCGAGGGAGCATAATAAACCTTTCCCTGATGGATTCCCAGGGCTGACACAGTAGGCTTATGAGCATCCACAGCGAAGTTAACTTCAGCGGCTGCTTTTCTGTCCGCCGACTTGTTGCTCATGGTATTTTCCGCCAGATTGCCAGCCTGATCGAGGGAAGTGAGCCGAATCCGGTAGTAGCCATCAGATGAGAAGAGGGAAGCCGGCAGAGTATAGGTGGTCTGTGACCATCCCTTGTCATTGCTGGTTTTGAGTGAATACTGGGAAGCCTTCAAAGTGACCAGGGTCGAATCCTTGGCCAGACTGATTCTGACCGAATTTTTCAGCAGGCCGCTGACATTGGTTTCTGTAATGGTCACCGACCTGGCTTTCTTGAGGTAGCGGCCGCGCATAGACTGAGTTACTGGATCAAAGGAGTAGACAGACCCATACCGATTTACCGAAAAAACAAGCTTCCTGGTAACCGCATTCCCAGCCTTATCCACAGCCGACGCAGTCAGAGTATAAAGATCATCATACTTAAGCTCGTGGGGGAAATCTCCATAGATAACTTCCTGACTAGTACTGGTTCTATGCACCTGGGGATAGAAAATCATGGTCCCGGAATGATGGGAGGCCGTAAGCTGATATGTAGTCAAAGCTGAATCCAGGTTCTTGTCGGTTGACAGAATACGGGGAGCAATATGATCCGCGTATGCAGTTTTATCTGCCACTTTGCCAATGGTGAGCTCCGGCAGGGTTTTATCGATGATAAATTCAGGCTCTGTCAGCTTCTGAGAGCTGTTGTCAGCAAAATCTGACGACGAAAGGGAAATGGTGTAGTGGCATTCCTGAGTAAAAGCCACTGTGGCCGAATAGATCTTCTCTTTGCTGTCAGGAGAGGAAGTCACCGTCCAGGCGCTGGCCGCAGGGGCAGGTAAAACTTTCCCGTTCTGATCCTTAGCCGTTACCACAATATGAGTAGCGGCCAGATTGATATTCCTGTCAGAAATTCTGATGAGAGCAATCCGATTGGCCTTATAATAATTTCCGCTGCGAGAATCATTATTGTTGAAAGTCAGCGAAGCCAGGGGTTTAACCGTATCAATAATGAAAAGTGGCGACTGTGCGCTGGCGGACAGGCCAGTAGGGTGTACCAGGGAAGCAGATATTTCCCACTGACCGTCGCTGCGGCAGGCAACCTGAGCCGCCCACAAACCCGGGTGACCGGGAATTGGCGTAAATTTATCCGCCGATACCGACTGCTTGGTCCCATCATGAGTCACTGTCACAACCCTGGCAGATGGATCTGCACTCTTCAGGAGGTCAAAAATAGGGTCAATCAAGGTTACAGTGGCAGTTCTAGCTGAAGAGAAATACCTGCCATGATGGACCGCATTATTGTCGTAGCTGATGGACAGGCGAGGAGCCTGGGAATCAATCACTATCCCCTTTATTTCCTGCTCTTTCACTGTTGAAGGGTAAAGAGATTTTCCCTTATCATTCTTAATAAAATCAGAAAGCTTAATAAGGGTTTGGTTGCCGGCCTCATCAGAAATTAAAAGAACAGTACCGGCAAAAGTCATTCTCTGGTTACCGCCACGAATAGTGAAAGATATGCTGCCCTGGTGATTATGCGAACCCGGAGAAGACGCCAGATGAAGAAGAGGAGCCTGCTTGTTTCCCCTGATTGAATTATAGGAAGCAAAGACGGCAGAGGCCGGTTCCAATCCGGAAGTGGAGTCAGTCACCCCTTCAATGGTCACCGTAACAGGGTTGGAACTGAAAATCCACTGCCCTTTGACCTTTCCTGCCGGCTCCAGGCTGAGTCTGGTCACTGCTGGAGCCGTGGTATCGATGAGGAAAGATTCCTTTTGACTGATTTGCCCCCAGAACTCAGCCTGAATGTGATACTTTCCTTCTTCCTTGACTGTCCGCTCATAAATCAGCAGATCGGGGTCATCTGAAGAATCAGAGGAGATAACTTTCAGGTCAGACAGGGGGACGGCTGTTGTTTGCAGCGGATTATCCTTGATCTGCTGCTGAACAGTGAGTTTCAGGGAATCTATATGCTTATAAACTTCCAGCCACCTGGTTTTCAGGCTAATTTTCTCCTTCACCGCACCCCGGTAGTAGGTAGTGTCATCGGTTTTCCTGACCCCTACCTGTTTATCTGCAGGCAGGATAGCAACATGGGGAACCAGCTCACGGGCTGCCTCCTGAGTAGTGACCAAGAGCGACTGATAGGAAACATTCGATGCCACGCTCAGCAATGCCAGACCCTTCTTATTAGTTGTCAAGGTGTTGCCGGCATAATCGGATGCCTGAAGATACATATCAGACAGATCATACAGACCATCATCTTTCAGAGTCAGCTCATAGGTAAGAGTCTTATCCCTGTCCTGGCCGTCTGATGGATTCTTCTGACGAAGCCAGGGGGTCAGATCCACAGGTTCAGCCTTCTTGTTAAAAGCAGCCTGCCGGGTTCCTGTAATCTTTAGAGATTGGGGATCTATCCGTCCTTTGTCTTGCAGGGTAAGGGTAATACGAGGTTGATTTTTTACAACCAGAATATCCTCTTTCTTTCCCCCTATTGCCACCCCAGTAGCCAGGCTTCCGTCGGATTTATCTGGTACAGTTACCGAAATCTGCGGACGCAAAGTATCAATGGTCAGGTGCAGTCTACTCCTGATTCCACCTGCATCATTCAACTCGATTGTGTAAGGTCCATCTGCCAAGAAGAGGCGGCCCTGGTACTGAAACTGATTCAGGCGGTAGGAGTAGGTCAGCCCTTCATCTGCATTACCCTCTGCTGTAAAACTACCGAGCGGGGCCTCCTTCCTGGTCTCGTCGCTGTGGCGGATGACCTGCACTGAACCACGATCCAGCCAGGCATTGCGGAAGTCTTCCACCCAGGAAAAATAATCGTTCTTGACAGTCAAAACCAGCCTGGCATCTTTCACCTGAGAGGCAGCCAGCCAGGCATCATCGCCCAGATCTGTACCCTGGCCATCCTGCAAATTAAAAGATACATCGCTGTTCATAGAAGTAAGCAGGAGGGAATCCAGCCCCGGGGTTTTAAGGACATCAGGAAGATCCACCTGGGCAGAATCGTTTACCAGGTCAGCAAGAGTTTTAGTAATAACCTGCTTCTGCCCGGCTTGGTTCCGGCTATTATACGTTAAGGTAAAAGTCACCTGATCGAACCGGTAAATACCACCGTGGGGCAAGGATAAGAGAAGAACTTTGCTGTCACCGCTGACAGTTGCCCTTGTATCCTCCTGAAGCTTCACAGAGTCGCCCCTGTTCGATTCCTGCTTGTACCGCCCTTTATGATCTACTGTTGTATACTTATAGCTGGCTCTAGCTTCCGTCAGCTGGGAGGCTGCCCCAATCTGGATTCTCAGTTTGAGATTTTCCTGGGCAAGCAAGTAACGGCCCACAGCTGTTCCCGTACCGGTGTCAGTTTCAAAGTCAGGATCGTTGGCTGGATCGGCGCCAGTCTGGGCAGCAGTCAGACGGACTGCAACAATTCCCGGGTCATCGGCAGCTGCATAAGATAAAGTTTTTGTCATAAGTGTCAGGCCAATGATCAGGAGAATCCCCAAGAAAATACTCAGCCCGAGAACGAACCGCTTGTTTTTCCTTTTTCGTACCGCCTTCTGAATACGGCTGCTGATATAAGTCTTCATCTTATCCCCTGCTTTCCTTATCTTTCTCAGCTGTTCTCTCTATCCCCTTATCAGGGGCTGAAAGAACAGTCTCTGATTCATCTGCTATAACAGTTTGGCTCTCGCCAAGAGCAGGGCTGACCATACGAACTTCGATGGATCCATCCTGGTTTTCCTGTTTATTGTGGGAATTGTCACTCGATCCAGATGCGGATTCTTGCGCCCGCCATAGCTCATGCCTGGTGTGGCGCAATTGGGCTATTTCCCTCTCTGCAGTTTTCCCAGTTAAAGTATTGCGGACGGAAGGAATCTTCAGAAGAAAGAAAAGTGTCAGGGCTACCAAGGCCAATACGGCAGCAAGGCAGAAGAAAACAAGTGCCAGAGTATGCCAGGTATCCGGTTTCATCAGTTTCCTACCTTTCTGGAATCAATAAACCCATTGATAATAGATTGTTTGGCGTCGTTTTCCTGCCGGAGAATATTCTGCTTTATTTCATCGCCTGATGTCGAGGTTGAGGCAGTATTTCTGGCTAAAGCAACAGAGTGATCCACCAGATTGAGCATATCTTGCTGAGAAATACCATCTGCCCTAAATTTTCGAGGATATGTGCTCAAGACGCTTTCCACAAACTGAGCAACATTGAATCTCATGACTTCGTTCCTGCTTTCGCTGGCGATATCAATAAGACCCTGAATTTTACCAAAATAAATCTTAAATTGACCTTTATCTGTACCCTGAACTATTTGGGGCACTACTTTGCTATTGAAAGATGCTATATCTGCATAAACCCGGGCTTGAGGCTGGCGGGAGAAATTCTTGACTGCAGCAGCATCCTGCATCCACTGTCCGGCATAACGAATCCGCTCATACTGAAGTGAGGAGCTGTCAGAAGAAGCTGAAGAAGACTGAGGACCCTGGTAATAGAACCAGTACATAAGCCCTGTGTCATACGAAAGTTGGGCCCACTGAATTTGCCGTGATTTCAAGCTAATCTCATGGTCCTGAATCGACTCCAGAAATTGGGTTGCTTCCTGGTGGGTGAACTTTCCATCATTCCTATACCGGTTAAGCAGGCCTTCATAAGGCTTGATGGAATCAGGTTGCAGGTTGCTGGCCCGCAGATAGTAAGCCTCTGCCTGCTCGTCATCAAGCTCATGTTCAGCCAGACTCATCCAATAGTCAAAACTGTTATTGCGGGTAACATTTTCCGCAATCAAAGCCCCGCCCCCAAGAACCAGGCAGACAAGAGCTGCAATAACCGCGGACAGGAAAGACCGCCACTTGAGTAGGAGGACCCTGTGATGAGCCCGATCTTCTTCCTGATAGTGCCTCAAGGCATAGGCAAATTCAGCACAGCTCTGGAACCGCTTGTCCGGATCTTTTTCAATTGCCTTATCTATGACCTTCTCCAGCCCTTCAGACAGCTCCGGCCTGTACTGCCTGATAGGTTGAACCTCCTGCCGGGGATCCGACCCCGTTAAGAGAAAATGCAGGGTCATGCCCAGAGAATATACGTCAGAACGGGTATCCAGTTTTTTGTTAATCGCAAACTGTTCAGGAGCCCCATAACCGGGAGTACCCAAATTAAAAACTCCGTGAGTTCCGTAGGACAAATGTCCTAAATCCTCCCCCATGCGGTGGGCAATCCCAAAATCGATAAGCATAACCGTCCCGTCCGGTTTAACCATAACGTTGGACGGTTTCATATCTGCAAAAACAATCGGCGGATTTCTGCGATGAAGATAATCGAGCACGCTGCAGAGCTGAATCCCCCAGTCCACTACATCTTTTTGACTGCAGGGCCCCTGGCGCCGGAAGCGATTGGTCAGAGTTTCACCTTCAATATAGTCCATGATTACATACAGCTTGTTCTGATCATCAATTAAGTCGACAATGCGAGGAATAGCAGGATGATCGAAATCCTTGATGAGATTTGCTTCTTCTACCAAGCTGCGTACAATGACCTCCCTCTTGCGGGGGTCATCAATATTTTTAATTTCCTTGATTGCCCACTGTTTATTGAGAGTTTTGTCTAAAGCCAGATAAACAGTAGACATTCCGCCAAGGCCAATTTGGGTAATTATCCGATAGCGGTCTCCAATAATGTCATTTTCCTGTGCCATAGACCCCCTCCTGATCCCGGTTAATGTTGTCCTGCCGATACTCTGTTCCTCTGTTTTGCCCTTCGGGTGGAATGGGTGGGATGAGGATCACCTGGAACTCTACGCTTGACAGGCTAAAAACTGATCCGCTTTTCAGAATTGTTCTGCTGCCGGAGGGCAGCCTAACTCCTCGGATGAACGTTCCGTTGGGAGCCTTGTTATCTACGAGGGCAAAGGAATCAGGTCCCACATATTCCACCCAAGCGTGAACCCTGCTCATAGTATTGGTTCCGCTAAAAGAAGCATCGGCTCTTTGTGAGCGACCGATGGAAGCCTGGTAAGCAGATAGCCGGACTGACATCCCATCACTGACCCGTCTGATAATGAAAGTAGGAAGAGGGGCCGTGTCGGAAGGTGACGTCGCCTCAGGCGGGGAAGGCGCCGCAAATGCACCTGTTGCAAATCCTCTCGCACCGGAAACACCTACTCCAGATGAAGTTAGGGAGGAAGAATCAACAATGGGAGTGGAAGCAGCGTCATCGAAAGAAGAGCCGGAGCCGCCAGCCTGACTACCGCCCCCGGCCATGGTCTGAACCGGATCCCATGCTAAAGCTGCCCAATTCTGACCGTCGTCAACTTTGTGGGAAGCCTGCCCGGCCTGAGTTCTTTCCAGACTTTCTGTACCAGAGGCAGAAAGATCTTCACTCGATACTGCATCCCCGGTTCTGGCTTCTGACAAGCTGGCCAGATCTAGGTCTGCCTCCTGTTTGCCAATCACCCCCCTAGTCAGCATCCAATCCCGCATAGCGACAGAAGAAAAAGTAGGATTCCTCCATATATAGTCCCGAACAATCTCAACCTTGACCTTATCCTCTTCATTGGGGAAATGAATCCGAGAGGACTCGCTCAGATACATCATCAAATCGTGGACACTGGGACGACCTTGGGCCAATCCCTTACCGGGAACAAGGACGAAAAGAGGAAGAGAGTCGGGCTGATTCATATAAATATAGCGTTTATTCCAGAGGACATTTTCCGCAGAGGCGTCCTGGCTGGTGCAGGTATCCATAACATCGGCAATAGACCGAATAAGCCTCCCGTACTGATCTGTGGAAATTCTTGCCTTGAGGAACGTTTTCAGCTTAATTGCCCCGGTGATGTCGTAGAGGAAAACAGCAGACTCCCCCTTCAGCTGGTAAGTAAAAGGAGGGAGAAAAGGAAGGCGCGCCTGCCGCAGCCACTCTGCCAGGGAATAGTTAATTTTTTCCTTGCCTGTCAGAGTAACCTTGATGGTTCGGGACCGGGAGCGCCAGTCTCTGACTATTCTCACTTTCACTTACTTACTGTCCTTTTTCCACTGAAGGCTTGCTGTCAGCTTGCCATAAAATTCTCTGTCTGATCCTGTGTTTATTGTCCTGTGCTTACTGTCAACTTCTGCAAAGAACCTAGCTGAGAGATAGGAGGGCCTCAAAATGATCGTTGATTTTAGTTGGCAGTCCGTCAATAAGGAAGAGGAGGTGATGGTTCCCCACAATTAATTCCTGCGGAGGCTGGGCCCAAACCCGCTGGGAAAGACTATTCCAGAGGGCCTGCCTGTCTTCGTTTTCCTGCCCGGCAGCAGCCTGCTGGTCCAGGGCCATGTCATAGACCATGGCTAAATGCCAGTCCACAACCGGGTCATCATAGCGCAGCTCATAGGCGGCAAGGTTACCGTAGGGTCGGGGGATTTCCACATAATTGAGCAAATACCTGTTTTTCCCGGAAGCAAACGGCTCTTTATCGGCTGGAACCCAGATTCCCTTAGCCCGGCAGAATTCTTCGAATTTATCATTCATTGCCACAAAATGAGACCGGCTGTGCCTGTCCTGCACCTGGGAATAGCTTCCGCTCAAGGCCCTGCCTACGCTGGCCATAAAACGGCCACCCCGGCTGGTGGCAACCTCTCTGGCTTTTTTTGCTCCCAGGGAAACCCTGACATCATTCCCCTTAAGGTGAAGGTACACAGCGTAACCGGCAAGGACCAGAGCGCCGCCAATGATCAGAACAAAACCCGCAATAATTAAAGCTCTCCCCCAGCCAGGCAGGTTAACGTGTTCCTTGGCAGAGAGGGCAGGTAAAGCTGACAGGAAAAATAAAGTACTGTGCATTATCTTTCGGCTTCCTCCTTATCCAGGGTGACAGTTTCTAGGAACTCATGGATAGTCCGCAGATCCTGGGCAGCAGTCTGTCCGGTAACAGTGGAATGGAAACGATAAGTATCTGCCACCCCGTCGTGCTTAACGGTGAGGATGGCCAAAGATCCAGCCAAAGTACCAATTTCATGATCATAAATATATTCAATAATGTTCCAGTCCTGTCCCCGGCTGTTGGTCCCTCCCTGCTGGGCGGTAATCCGAGAGTTCTTCAGGCTGGCAACATACTGACTCATTTCACCCATCAAGGTCTCACCTGTCAGGTCTGCGCTCCGCCTTTCCAGGGCCACCACGGTGTTGGGCGAGAAGCCTGGCTGCTGGTGGATAAGGCAGAAAAGCACCCGGTCTGGATGGATAATCTCCCAGCCTTGAGGCAACTCGAAAGAAAAACCGGGAATATCCACTGTTGCGGTATCAGGAAAATGTGTCATAAGAACCTCCGTTGTATAAAACTATTGTAAACTGTTGCAGTCTAATGGAAAAAACTGCCGATAAAGTTGGTTGCTTCATCAGCAACAGAACCAATATCCAACGATGCTGAAACGTGAGCGCCTGCCCCAACACCAACAGTCGCGCTGGCACCAAGATTAATATTCAGCTTGCCATCCTTAAAATTAATTCCGGCATCAGCGTCCGCCCCAGCTCCAGCCCGAACAGAAGCATCGCCGGTGATGGACAGCGGCCCGATTCTTCCGCTCACGCTTCCCTCAGCTTTCGCTCCTGCAAAGGCCTCTGCATGGGCACCAACACCAACAGAATCATCATCTGGATTGTAGCCAAACTGTCCTGAAGCGGCCGCATCAGCGCCAACTTCACCCTCGCCATGGGCAGATACACCAACGCCACCGAAGGGAAGGTTGTTCCCAACATTAATGCTGGCATCGCCGGATGCCTTTATACCAGCATGAACGGAAACTTCACCTGATGCACCCATGTTGCTGATGGATCCCTTTGCTTTTGCTCCGGCAGAAATATCGATTTCGCCACTGGCATCAGCGCTTGAATTTATTCCCAATAAATTCAAGCTTGCAGAAGCATTTCCTTGGGCATTCCATAAATGATAAGCAGCTTCTGCTTCACCATCCATAGATATTTTCCCGTTTTCATCAATAGAGACAGTGCCCTTAGTGCTTACATCTGTATAATTGCTGTCTGTGCTGCCTGAGGCGCTTCCCTCCGATGACAGCATAAGGCTACCTAGGATGGCCCGGGCTACATCCTGCCGTGCCTGCTGAGTCTGTTCAGCGGTAACAAAATCTCCTGAGAATTTGGAAGAATACTGACCATCAAAATCTCTGACGGCAGAGCTCAAAGCAGTCCAGGAATCTTGAATTGAGCGGTAAGAATCTGCCTGAGCTTTCGTGTACCTTTGGATATTATCCAGGGCTGCAATAACCTCATCTCTCTCCCCCTGCTCGTTATCCAGCCCAGCAGCTTGACCAGATAGATCTGAAGCCTCAGTTGTAAAAGAGTCAGCTGCAGTTGCTGCGTCACCCATAACATTACCGAAATTGCTGTCTGGATTGCATTTGATTTTTGTCTCGTCCTGCGGGTCTGTCCCTATGGCAGAAAATAGTGCCTTATATTTTGCCTGCACTGAATCAACTGCATCAGTCGCAGCTTGAGCCAGGTCCGTGGCAAAAATCTCATAGGCTGCCCTAAAACTGGTCATCTGAACATCAACCAGAGTATAGGAATTTTCTGCCTGAGCCGCCCAACAGCCATTTTGTCCTTCGAGCGTTGAAATGTTCTGTTTTCTGGCACTGTCAAATTGTGATCCATACCTGTCTTTAGCACTGGTGACGCTCTGCGACACCTCCTTCAGACCCGTGGTATTAAGTCGAAACATTAGTAGCTCCTTACTATAAGATTTACGCTTCTGCCAACAATAGGTATGCCTTACTTTCCTTTCTTCTGCTTAGGAGTATGAGAAGCGGACCTAGATTCCGAATGCGAAACACCGTTATTGTTAACTGTTGTGTTGGATGACCGACTCTCCTGATACTCACCCTCACCGTTTTTACGGTTATAGTTATCCTTGTTATCAACAGAAACTCCGTTTTCATCAACAGAGATATCAGTACTCCGGTCATGATGACGACCCCGCGTAATATTGGAGCCGCCCTCACCTTTGAAATTGTCACCGGCATCCGAGCCATACTTGTGAGAAATAGAGGCATCCACGCCTTCGAATGAGACAGCTGCATTGTTCAAATTGTCTGCATAGGTAGACAAACCTTGGTGAATATTATCTGCTGCCTGGCTCACCTGCTTAAGCCGATTTACCAGGGCCTCATAGGCGGCTCCCTCGCAGTCGCTGAGAGCCGAATTTAAGCTTCCATCTTTCTCCCCAAGAGCCTTAATAACGCCTGCGTTAGTAACAAAACTATCCCCGTACTGTTTAATATCATCCGGAGTGATTTTAATTTCACCTGAAGTCTTCGGATCTGCCATCTGTATACCTGACCTTTACTCTTCTGAAGTTAACGTCTGCATGTCAGTTAACTGTTAATCTGATCGGATAGGGAATTTATTTGAGATTGGGTAGAATCAAGCTGGCTCTGAGTTGACTGCAGAGAAGACTGGGCAGAGCTCAGGCTCTTGCTCAAAGTGCTTATTTGTGATTCCAGCCGGCTGATCAGTTTATCAACAGCAGAGGTAACGGCAGAAATCTTGGAATCAATATCAGCATTGTGCTCTTTGAGAGTAGAGCCAGCCGAACTGTCGTCTACGGCATCCTGCAGCAAAGACACCCCGTTCTCCAGCTCATTCTGAAGATCAGTTTTCTTTGGTGCAAATGACGTATCCACATCGCTGCGGAAGGTACGGGCAGTAACCAATTTACTATTCAGATCCGCTATTTGAGCATTCAGACTATCAACCTGAGACTGCAGGCCGGAGACCTGAGACTGCAAGTTGTTTCTGCTAGTAGCTAAATTATCAATCTGGCCCTGGATCTGCTTCTGGTTGTCATCCATAAAGACCCTTTCTCTTTTCTTACTTTTGCGCTTTTTTCATTATACCAAAATGTGGCAACGAGCTCAAATTTACTAACTAAATAAAGATAAGAATCCTGGGAAATAGCGGAGAGCAACAGGACAGTCAGGAGCCTTTTGTTGGGCAGTATTGAGCAGGATTGGGCAGGATTCCTATCAGGCTGATAAAAGGGTATGGTCATTCGCAAGAATTCTGCAGCTGTAAAGCAGATGGACAGATAAGTCAACATACTGCTTTCGAAACCGGAAACTTCCCGGACTTTATACCAGCACAAGCTGAGCTCCGGAAGACAGCAGCCCGCGATCAACCAAGGCAGCATAAGTTTCACGAGGGTTCAGCATCAGCCCCTGAAGAGGGCCAGCCTGCTGAATGATCAGATCAGCCTCCTGATTATTCTGGTAAAACTCCGGTTGAACCGAAGCCATAAGATCGGCAATAAGTACAAGCGATTCCCCCACAGTCATGCTGACCGGTACTCGAAACTCATAGCTGCGGCGGGCAGCAGGGAGGAAAATATTCAAAACCATAAAATCGTCTCTCATTGCTGCCCTCCTTCGCTGTCAGGCGCCCGGTGAATAACCCTGATGGAATGCCTGCCGCCCCGGTAAAAAACCCATCCATCAGTCTGAGCCTGAGCCTGGTTCATTTCAACCGGCATATTGGAATTGGGGAAGATGGATTCCTGCTTAATACCTTCGCCTATCCACAATCCCTGAGGATTAGCCCGTACCGCCTTCAGCCAGGCATCATAGGTGTTTTCAATCCGCCATCGTTCCATAATAAGAACAAGATTTGTTGTATCTTTATAAGTTCCGTTCTCAATATAAGAAGTCACCCGGTTTCGCGATTGAGCAGGAAGCTGAGACAGAGTCAGGAGTATATCGGTAAAAAGAACCATAGCAGGCTGAGCAGTTCCGGAACAGACAGCTTCCAGCCTATCAGCAATATCACTTATATCTGTAGCGATATGGAAGTTCTCACTATCCTGCGGCAAGTCCCGCATGAGCCGCAGGGAATCCACAATCAGAACTCCCCGATGGATTCTCCCTCCAGCAGCAGAAGCCAGAGTCCCTCCCAAACCGCGGGCGAAGGAATTAAGAGCCTCAGCATCATTACCAGTAATAATGAAAGCAGGAGCCTTGAGGCCATCAACAGCCAAGGGATAAACTTCCTGCTTGTCATATCCCAGAGGAATATCCCGCTCTTCCTGCACAGCAGGAACCATGAGATCAGGGGTGACAAGGCCTGGCAGGCGAGGAATCTCAGGAGCAGAAGTTCCGGAAGAATTACGGCTCAGCTGCCTGCACCGCTCCCGAATTTGTTTGCCTGTTCCAGCATCTGCTGCCTGATATTCATGCTTCTCATTATTCTCCAAAAGCAAACCACGCAGGTAGTGCCTGGGTGGGGTTGTTCCTGCCATACTGCCCAAAACTCCGCCATAATCATCATCATTATTGAAGGCAGTCACCAGAGAAAGCCCAAAAAGTGCTCGAAGACGCCAATTCACCTGGTTGAAATTAGTCGACGTCACCACAAAATGAATCCCGTAGCGGGGGCCTTCATGAACCATCTCAGTAAGCATGTCAGAGAATTGAGGATACGCTTCATTGAAGGCTGCAATGTTAGTCAGGGCAACAACAATTCTGGGAAGAGGCTCTCGCTGACTATCGGCAGGACTGGTTTCATAAGTGATCCCAGCAGTGGGGTCTGTACCGGAACCGAGATTATCTGCAGAGCCTGCCCTATCTTCAGCAATATAGTCTTCATACCGTTCCCCCAGACTATTCAGAAGGCGGCGGCGATGAGCAATAGTACGGGAAATAAAATGAATTAGGCTAATGACCCGCTCTTTATCATCAATAACAGCGGTTCCACCCACCTGAGGGGCATCATTAAAAGCAGTCAAAGTGCCATCCCCCATATCCAGAGCATAGAGATTGATCTGGTCAGACCGGTAGTCCCTCACCAGGGAATCAACAATGGTAGACACCATACTTTCCGTTCCGTAGGAGGTCTGCCCATAAATTATCAAATTGTCAATCTGGGGAAAATCAATCTGGAGCAGATGCTGATTCTGCCTCTTGGGATCATCAATAATACCAATGGTGGCAATGCAGGAACCGGGAGTGACCGTACCAGGAGTGATTGTACCAGGAGCAGTCTTAGGACCAGTTGCCTTGCCCTGAGGCGATCCGGCAGATTGCTCCCACAAACGGGCATAATTTCGCCTGAATTCTTCTACGCTCATCTGATTAGGAAGAGGATCAAGCCAGAGGGAATGGGCATGAATCTTCATATCGTCTGCAGTCTGTCCCAACTGCTCCAGAACTGCATCGAGCTCGGTCTGCTGGGAGGCGCCGTCCTTTTTCTGCGGCCTGAGGGAAGCAAGTGGCTCAGCAGTATTACCAATAAGAGTGACGATAGTATCATGATGTTCCTCATACTCACTCTGAGGAGAATATCGAACACCAGTGTAGGCACTCTGCCCCTGGGCAAAGTAATCGTTATAACCTACCAGAAGGTAAAAACGGCCTGGATTTTTTAGTTCCGCTGCATCCGGACGCCGGATCATTTCCTTGGAATCAGCAGAATCTGCCACCTTAAGGGAGATTTTAAAACGAGAATTACTCCAAATCTGATCATTAACCACACCAGTGGGCTTCTGAGTTGCCAGAATCAGATGGACTCCCAGGGAACGACCAATGCGGGCAGCAGAGATGAGTTCATCCATAAAATCAGGCTCTTGCTGCTTGAGCTCAGCAAATTCATCAGCAACAATAAATAAATGCGGCATGGGGTCAGTGACAACTCCTTGCCTGTAGTAAGACAAATATTTATAAATATCCATAGTAGGTTCACCGGTAACATCTCTGGCCTTGTTAAAAAGCCTCTGCCGGTGCTCCAACTCGCTTTGTATAGCAGCCAGAGAGCGGTTAATGGCAGATCCATCCAGATTGGTAATGGTTCCAGCCAAATGAGGAAGAGTATGGCGGCCGTTAGCGAAGGCTCCTGCCAGGCCTCCGCCCTTATAATCGATGAGAACAAAAGCGACCTCGTCAGGAGCATAATCCAGGGCCATAGACAGAATATAAGTAATAATCAACTCAGATTTTCCAGAACCGGTGGTACCGGCAATAAGCCCGTGCGGACCGTGAGAATCTTCATGAAGATCCAGAACAAAAGGCTGACCCTGGGCATCCAGACCAATATGAGTAGCCAGTGTTCGGCTGGCATCGTGAGTCCTCCAGCGCTCAGCCACGTTCAGGTCACCAACATTTCCTACCCGACACATATCCAGATAACCCAGAGACTGAGGAAATCCTGCGTTTTTCCCTCCTGCTCTGCGCAATTTAATCCCGCTTAAAGCTCGAGCATAGTCTTCGCATATCCGAGGGTCCAGCATGATGTCACAGGAGAAATCCCGCGAAGTCCCATCAACGTCATCCTTCAGAAAAATGGAGGATTTCCCCTGGGAAGCGTCTGATTCCGGATCGGTAATCTGCACCACTGTGCTGCACTCACTAGGCAGAGAACGCAGGCTGGATGCGCTGAAAATAACTGAAACCCCCATATCTGCTGCTGTATGAGTCCATTTAGACAGGGCAGGCGACCGGGAAGCCAAATCTCTGTCAGTACAAAAGACTAGATAAAAAGTTCCAAAATCTGCCTGAGAGCGCCGGTTCTGCCTGCCCGAGCGCTCATCATACAGTTTTTGAAGAAAGTGGTCTACCCGAATCATGTCTTCCGGCTCACAGGCCAAGAAGCGCAGCTGCCGGTCGTCAGAGAAGAGATGAGGAAGGCGGCGGGCAAAGTCCCATTCCTGAGAATCCTGCCCATTAGCAATAAGAATAATCTTGACATCATTGTATGAATATAAACCGCTTGCCTGAACCATAAGACCCCGCAGGGCTGACCAGACCAGAGGCCGTTCCCCTATGACCCCAACAACATGATTATGGTATAAATCCAAAGCCACAGGAACCTGAGAAATAACCGGCCTGTTCTTTTTCATCAGAGAAATACGATCAAAAAGGAGGTCGTTATCCAAGGTAAAGCGATTCTCCGGGTACGTTATATTCGCCTGGAGCTCTTCATTACCAATCCCCAGCCTCAGTTCCATAAAATCGCTGTGAGAAGTATTGCGGTTCATCAGCTCCGGGGATCTGGTCAGAGCCCGATCAATGATAGTGTGAGGCTCAATCCTGTTGTGCTTGAGGATTTCAGCCTGCTTATCGCTCTCTTTGCGCAGCTCCACCTCTACCCTATTCAAATAATCAGTGAACCGGCTGACTCGTTTCTCTTCTGCTCTTTTGCGTCGGTGTTTATCGTAAAAATTACTGATAATGGGCCAGATTATCATTCCTGCCACCATAGCGGCTGCCATAGCAATAGTGGGCAGAACAGACATAATCCCGTCGCCGTTCTGCAGCCGTGAAATCGTTGATACAATCATAAAAACTGATGCGACTCCCATAAGGAAGGAAGGCCCCAACTGCATTATTGCCGGGCTGGTTTTTTCTGCTTCCTTCTGGGGAGGGGATTCCAATTTGAAGGACCGCTGATGAACGCTCTGCATCAAGCGAGGAGCTGGAGCAAAAAAATCCTGATCCGAACTTTCTTCCCTTTTCTCCGAATCGGATAAAGAAGAAACTTCCGGACTGGAATTCACCAGTTCCTTATGAAACAGAGGTTTAAGATCCGACACAGAAGATTTTATTTCTAAGCCAGCCGGCGAGTTGAGGCTGAGGAATTTATTCCCTATGGCCAGAGTTAAGTCTGCCACAACAACAACATCTCCCAGTTGCAGACGGTATGACATTGCAGGGGAAACAGCCATGCCGTTAATAAAAACAGGATCTTGCCCTGTCAGCGGGTGAAGAATAAAAGTATTCCTCTGCAGCTGAAGAGTAAAGCTTTCTGAGGAAACCAGGGGGTG
This sequence comes from Scardovia inopinata JCM 12537, assembly GCF_001042695.1. Taxonomy (NCBI): domain Bacteria; kingdom Bacillati; phylum Actinomycetota; class Actinomycetes; order Bifidobacteriales; family Bifidobacteriaceae; genus Scardovia; species Scardovia inopinata. Next base: position 1,710,663 of record NZ_AP012334.1, read on the forward strand.
AGAGTACTGAATATCGGCGCTGCTGCCGGATCCTATCAAAATTCTGCGATGGGATGTAACAGCAAGTTTGCGGTATGATCTGAAACCTTGATCACTGGGGCGAACATAAATATACATGGGCCTGCCAGGAGCAGTCTCCCGCCCATCCTTCGTGTACTGAGGCTGCCTGGCCTGCTCCTTATCAGTTCTGGTTACTTTGTATATGGACGATTGGCTGGCTGAGAGCTCAACTGAATGAACCTCACCGACAGCAAGGCTTCCTGCGCTGCTGGGAGCATCGAAATTACGGGAATCAACCTGATCAATCAGATCGGACTGGTCCGCCTGGTCTTCCTGACCTTTCTGATCTGTCTGACCTTCCTGCTTATCGACAGTACCCCGCCTGTAATGCGCCGGAATTCGACTCAATGCGTAACCGTTCTCGGAATTAAGCCTGATTCCCTGGCGACCACTGTGCACCTTTGCGATCAGAGGGGCCTCCCCCTGATTCTGAGGAGTCGAACCAGCATACAAATGTAAAATCCCATTAGTACCGAGGACAACAGTATCTGTCGTTTCTCCCCGTGAATCATATACAGAAACCAGCAGAGCAGGATCCATTCCTTCACCATCCCCGCAGACAGTCCTGTAAGGCTGCCGCTACTATTCCATGACCATAAAGCACTATACACGGTGCTTTCTTAACTATAAAATAAGGGATGGGCTCGGCGGACCAGCGGCCTGCCATACCCATCCCATCCGTTTGTGAATTACAAACAGAAAAGAAGCAAAAGCTTAGCCACGGAACTGGCTGGCAATGCTCTGGTCTGTAGATTCAAGCGACTGAGCAGTCGTATCCAGGCTCCGTGCAATCTCGTTAATCAGATCTTCAGCCTTTACGAAGCCGGGGCGCAGTTCAGCAAAGCGCTGTGAATAAGCCTGAGAAGACTGACCTTCCCATTCTGACTGCAGCTGATTCAGCAAAGAGTCCATCTTTGAAATAACTTCCTGAACCTTGTTCGCTTCACCGCGATACTCGCCGGCACGAGAACGCATTTGATCTGGAGTAATTCTAATCTGACCTGCCATAGTAACGGAATCCTTCCTGTGGCGCCGTGCATCCTGCGATGCGCGTTCTTCTTATACTTCATATGAAGAGAGGACTTTCCTAACTTCGCTCTTTATTTTAATAGTAAGTCTTGATATTCATATTTGTCACGATCACTACATGTTGTGATGCCCTCTATTTTCAACCTTTAGAGCCGACTATTGTGATAAGCAAGAGAGTCGGAAATCTCCTGAAAATCAAACATAGTATGCATAGAATCTTCAGTAGTGCTGGTCATATTGATTAGAGTTTCCTTACCGTCAAGAGGGAAAATGAGGAAGACTCCGAACCAATCCAGGTCAGGGGTGACAAAGCTGTACCTCATCTGACCAATGAAAGCACCGGGAACAGTCTCTTCTTCAGATTTCAGCTGACGGAAGGACATATCATGATCATTGAAAAGGGGCAGCGACCGGGAGAAAGCAACGTGGTAATAGCCCAGACGCTCTTCCAGCTTCCCTTTCTGCCAGTGTGTGTCTGTTGTCATGCCCACCAAGGTTGTCTTCTTATCGCGCTGATCCCTAAAGCAGGAATCCGCAGCTATTGTAGTCAGGTCTATCTGACTTGAAAAAATAGGATTATTCATGACATCTTCAGGAAGAGACCAGGGACGATAATCCTGGGGAAGCAGAAGCCTGACTTTCCCAGCGAAAATAAGGGTCTCTGCTTGATTTCTATTTTCCTTTTCCTCTTCCTCATTTTCTTCTGGAGCTTGATTAGCATACAATCCGTCATCTTCTTGCATAAATATTTCCTTTAATCGACTTTTATTTGAGTATTTTTAAGGGCCAAACCACATGAGGCTGCTTCCAATACGAAAAAGACAACCTCAACTTACCAGAACGACAATTATAAATACGGATCCTCATATCCCAAGGACCCCTATGCCCTTCCAAATAATACAAAAACGAATAATCATAGGGTAGCAGGCTACTAATAGTCCCGTATGAATCCATACTAACTTTTTCATCCAGCCAGGCATTCAAATGTTTATAATCATCACTTATAGAATACCGGTATTGTCTGTTCTCTTTAACTACGTTCTGGCGATAACCGTTAATTTGTATTTTAAAATTATTAATTATCTTTTTCCGTTGTCCTCGTGTTACGATCAGTACAACATCACCATTAGTCTTTGCATACGTTTTATGCACTCTTTCATTGGCAAGAAGACGAAATGTTTTAGCAAACTTCTGCGGAGAGGAGCTCATTCTGCTGACAAAATTCTTGTCAAAAACGACCTTCGCCAACCACTGATCCGATGGACGGGGAGATGACTGGGCCTGCTGCAAACTCTGAATTCTGTGCGAATAAAATCTATAACCTAAACAAACGATAGCCACTATTAGTGAAATTGCAAGTATAGTTCTCAGTATGCGAGGTTTCTCTTCTTTCTGAACACTCAAGTCACTCATAAAAGACCACCCTCACTTCAATACTTTTAAGGGCCAAACCACATGAGGCTGCTTCCAATACGAAAAAGACAACTTCAACTTACCAGAATGACAATTATAAATACGAATCCTCATATCCCAAGGACCCTTATGCCCTTCCAAATAATACAAATAACCACAACAGGAGGGGATGCTTGATACAGTAAGCCCGTATGCATCCATACTAACTTTCTCGTCCATCCACACATCCAAATGCCCGTAATCACCACTGATCACATACCGATACTCCTTACTATCCCGGTGTAAGGGGGCATCCAAAGTATGAAAAAAATCCTTAAACTCATAAATAATCTTCTTACGCTGCGATTCAGTCATTACCTGAACAACACTCCCATCCTTCGCAGCATAAGCTTTCTTTACCCTCACCTTCATCAGCGTTCGAGTTGTCTTCGCAAACTGTTGAGGAGATAAACCAGACCGCTTCACATAATCCTTATCATAAACAATCTTCACCAGCCGTTGATCCGACGGATGGGAAACCGACTTGCTGATACCGCTAGCAGAATGGGAACTCCCCTGGCCAGAACCATATCTAATCATTCCGGAACTCAACATCATGGCAAAACAAGCCAAAAGGCCCAGGACTATTCCTATAACAGTTCCAAGCCACTTGTATGCACGATTTGTATCATATTCGATTTTCTTCAAACCAAAGCGATCAGTAATGGCCGCCAGAAACTGTATTTCCTGAATCGAACAATCCTGCTTACGAATAACAACAGCCTCGGTACGGTTAAGAAAAATATCAAAGCTATCCTTAGACTCGACTACTGAATAAAGAAGCTGATATGGTATTTTTAACCTCTGAACACTGAAAATAAACTCATCTTTTCTTTCAGCAGGAATATTTATTAAACTATTGTTATCTCCGGTTTTAATAACAAAACCATCAGCAAAGAGAATCAGACAAGAAAGCGATCTACCCAGTTTATTGTTCTTAAATAACGTCAACGCTCGCCTAACCAACAAATAGGGGATTAAAAGCATCAGCGCAGTGAGTATATACGAAGTAGCTGCCCAGAAAAATTCAGAGTTTCCAGTTGGCACTAGAGAAAACAGCAGACCATAAACTAAGAATATTGCAGAGAAGAAACCTACCACAAGGAAAAGATTCCACCGAATAGATCGGGAATAAAGACGCTTGTGCGACTCAATACTCGTATCGATAGGGAGCATATAAGCAGCGGGTACTTCGGAATATGGTGAAGCCTGATTATTCATATCTTTCATAACACCACCCTCACTTCAATACTTTTAAGGGCCAGGTCACGTGAGGCTGCTTCCAATACGAAAAAGACAACTTCAACTTACCAGAATGACAATTATAAATACGAATCGTCATATCCCAAGGACCCCTATGCCCTTCCAAATAATACAAATAACTATACCCTTCGGGTATAAAAACCACTACTTGAGTATATCCGTCCATGCTCACTCTCTCATCTAGCCAAACAGACAAATACCGATAATCACTCCCTACAACATATCGATACTTCTTATTTTCTTTCTTCGTACTTCTACCAAACTTAGCAATATCCTCTTTAAATGCTCGTATGATCTTCTTACGCTGCGATTCAGTCATTACCTGAACAACACTCCCATCTTTAGCCGCGTAAGCTTTTTTTACCTTTACCCCCATAAGCATGTGAAGATTTTTTGCCATACGCTGAGGCGACAAACCGGACCGCTTCACATAATCCTTATCATAAACAACCTTCACCCAGCGCTGATCCGACGAAACGGAGTACCGCTGTTCCTGATGAACGCCAGGCACTCTATACGCATAAAACCTATAAACTAAACCTCCAGTACATATCAGAGATACCACAATAAGCAGAGAAAATATAACTTTATTACTTTTCTTATTTTTCATTAAAGCCCTCAATCCTTTAATGTAATACTTTATGCCGTCGCTAAAGCAGCTCCCATACCTACAAGTATGAGGATTGCCGTAATACCAACAAAAGTACGCCCTAGCACAGTTACCACTAATTGAGAAGTCTCCGGATCCATATGAACTTGTGGCACAGCGAACCGCGGCCATTTAGCGGGGGACCAGTTAAGCGCAGGTTCTGTATACGGAACAGGAACTGGAATCTTACCCCAGCCTGAAGTTGGTACGCTAGCCTCAATTTTCGCCTCGCTGCTTACACGAGACTTACCAACATCAGATGAAACTTTATAGCCAATGTGTATAGATCTATTATGTGTATTCCATCCATAAAAATAACTATATGTTGTATTTTTGTAGGTACGCGACCACACACCAACTCTTGAACCGTCGCCGCTAAATTGTGTACTACTACTCGCGCTCCACCCGCCGCCAAGTTTCGCAGCAGGACCACTGGGTATCGAAAGAGTACTGGTAGGATTGCCATTAGAATTAAGCCCAAAAGAATTGCCCGCAAATCCCGTATATCTTAGGTTCAGCATCATTTTCTTCTGATCATCAATAGTACCTTTGAGAGAGACAGGACTGTCTTTGTCAGCATCAGCCGAAACAGAGTAGGTTAATTTCAGGTAAGGTCCCAGTGAGAGGGACCATTTCCCCTCAGCCCCGGTGGGGTTGACCGAGTTAAGCCAAAAGTTTAGAATACCATCTATCAGATCTTTTTGTCCTTGCTTCCCTAAATCACTTAAATCCTTGGCAGTCAGACCTTTACTAGCCAGCTTGCCAAGAATTCTGCTGTTTTGAAGATAGTGGTTAAGGTCCTCATTTATCTTCGCTATAGCATCCGGAGTAAAAGCCCCTTTGCTTGGGCTGATAATCTCAGCCAACCTGTCAAGAGCAGCAATAAGACCGTTAAGGTCAGCCTCAACAGCAGAAAGACGGGATGTATAAACATTATTATCTTCGTTGATTGTAGTCCAAATCTTTTTTATCTGCTGCTTGGTCATATTATTACGATCAATCAGGTCTCTTTGGTAAGCAGATACACTGGTGAGCCCGTTCACATAATCCATGTCCATCTGTTCATGAACCAGGGCATTATTGTCCCCCAACCAATCAGCAAATCGCTTGTACCAAGCCGCATCGGAAGGAACTGATACTTGGTCAACAACCTTCAGTAATTTATTTTTTGTTTCTGATGTAAAATCCCTGGTTGTCATTCGTCCGCCCTCCTACTTCCCTTGTATTCTCTGGGCAGCCTTCTTATCTGCCTGACTCATGCTATTCAGCACATTCTGGTAGAAGACCGCAGAATTAGTAATCAGCCTCTGCAAAGAATCATTCAGACTTTTATATTCTTTCAGCAAGGAAATCGCGGCTCTCTGCGCAGAGCCAGAGCCTTTCCCGGCACTGGGACTTTTTACCGACTTTCCCTCCAACGATTGAGCCAGCTTATTAAGGCGGGCAATCTGCTGCTTGAGTTCATCTTTATTCACATTTATTTCAGCCATTTACCTATTCCGTTCTCGCGATAAGAGAAAAATTGGGTTCTCAATCGAATTAAATGTATAACTCCTGATCGTCTGTATCTACTTGAGTAACAAATCCCCCACAGATTTTCTTAGCAGTAGCGGATATCGATTTTGCCTTCCCTTTGAGCATACGGGCAGCAGTTATAAACTGCACAGTGCTTTTATGAATATCGCCATCTTTAACAGCTTCATCGGCAATGTCTTGAAGGATATCCACATAATTATCAAAGACTTCTTCCAGTCGTTTGCCCTCGCTGGAACAGAGTCCCCCAATTTTATTAAAGAAGTCATCGTCTATTACCAGTTTGGGGTCCTCAGACCCTACAGCAGTTGTCATCACTGGTCCTCCTGACTACTCATTTTTTCCTGTAATTGTGCTTTTTCAGATTGAGCAAGAGAAATCATCCGCGTCAAGTGGTCTACCTGCATGCGAGCTTCTTCAATTGCATGAGATATTTTTCTTTGGGAAGCCGAGAAATTATCAGTAACGCTTGTAGCTAAATTCCCATTAACATGAGCTGTCATCGCTTCTACATATCCTCTGACCGTTTTACTGTCCATACCAATGGCCCGCAAATCGCTCAAAGCCTTACACCGATTATTCTGGTCCTCGTCAAACTGGGCATGAAATCGCCCCAGAGAGTCCTGCATGGAATGGAGGTGAATGAGTCGTTTCTTGGCCTCTGACAGCTGAGAGTTATACATTCTTATCCGCCGATCAGCATCATTAATGTCACCTTGTAGGCGTTGAGCATATCCTGATTGAGCCGGATCCGGATCATAATCACTTAAATTATGCGAACTTGTCATACCTGCACCTTTTTTCTATCCCTTCCGCTAAGGATAGTGACTATGAATGACAGCGCATCTAGCGGTACAGAGCAGAAAACAATTATCCCTCAGGCGCAGCCAAAGCTCCCTGCCCCTCTGGGGGCAGCCCCGGGAACTCCCGGAGACCGGTCTGCCTTTGGATTCGAACTTAAAGCTCGCATTCCCGGCAAACACGGGAGAACCGGGATTATTCATACTCCCCACGGTACTATAGCCACCCCTGCCTTTGTCCCTGTTGCCACCCAGGCAACCATGAAGGCGGTCTTGCCGGAACAGATGGATTCCCTTGGCGCTCAATGTCTCCTGGCCAATGCCTTCCATCTGTTTGAGCGCCCAGGTGAAGACATTATTGACGCAGCAGGCGGCCTCAATGAATTTATGCATTGGAATAAACCGACCTTTACGGATTCAGGCGGATTCCAGGTTCTTTCTTTGGGAGCCGGCTTCAAAAAAACCTTAGCGATGGATGTTGAGGGCAAAAAATCAGACGACGTTATTGCCTCAGGGAAAAATAGACTTGCCTTTGTTGATGATAAGGGCGTTACCTTTAAATCTCCGCTGAATGGTGCCAGCAAACGTTTCTCTGCGGAAATTTCCATGCAGATCCAACATAAAATTGGTGCTGATATCATGTTCGCCTTTGATGAGCTGACTACCCTTATGAATACCCGCCACTATCAGGAACGGTCTGTGGAGCGCACTTTCAGATGGGCCCAACGATGTCTGACAGAGCATCAAAGGCTGACAGCACAAAGGCTGGGCAAACCCTATCAAGCCCTTTATGGAGTTGTGCAGGGGGCAAATTATGAAGACCTCCGCCGATTGGCCGCCAGCCAGGTTGCTTCTCTCGACTTTGATGGGTTTGGTATTGGCGGTGCTATTGAAAAGCGAATAATTGGCCAGATCTGCTCCTGGATATGCGATGAACTACCCGAGAACAAGCCTCGCCACGTTCTGGGAATCGCGGCAGTTGATGACATTTTTGCCTGTGTAGAAAACGGAGGAGATACTTTCGACTGCGTTGCCCCTGCCCGTACCGCCCGCAATGGAGCCGTTTACACCCATGACGGACGCTGGAATGTTAAGCGTTCCTCCATGCGGACAGATTTCCGACCCATTGAAGAAAACTGCGACTGCTACACATGCAGGAATTATTCCCGAGCCTACATTTGTCATCTTCTACACGCCAGGGAAATGACCGGGGCTACTTTAACCACTATTCATAACGAACGCTTTTTTGTTCGACTTCTGGATGAAATCCGTGATTCCATTGATGGCGGCTACTTTGCTGATTTTAAGGAAGAGACTTTGGCCCGATTTTACAAGGATGGATCAAAAGGGTGAGACACGCTCCTCCCACACAGGGATTGCGTGTGGGAAGGGGCCGTGTTAAAGTTTGTCAGGTACGCGCACGTGGCGGAATGGTAGACGCGCTGGCTTCAGGTGCCAGTGACCGTTAAGGTCGTGGGGGTTCAACTCCCCCCGTGCGCACGTTTTTATCGTTTTCCCTTTTTAAGAACTTTAGGTAGTCCCGGGATGTCAGATAGGAAAACAAGAATCACGCACCTTTGCCTTTTTGATTTTGCATCTGCCATTCCCCTCTCCTACCTGTGATACCTATAAGGAGAAAAATGGCCCTCGTTACAAAGATTTTCTGCATTTTGGTGGCTCTCGAATTTATTTTTATTTTTTATCTGGAAACTCTGGCGACAACATCAAAGAAAACCGCTGAAACTTTTGGAGTATCGGTCCAATCCCTGAAAAGCCATGATATGAACGTATCCATGAAGAATCAGGGCGTCTATAACCTAGGTATTGCTGTCCTCCTTCTGCTGGCAGTTTTTCTTCTGGGAAGCAAGACAGCGGTGATTGGTCTTTTAGTTTATATTATTGCAGTAGCAGCTTATGGCAGCTTTACTGTTGATAGAATGATTATTCTCAGGCAGGGCGGGCTGGCAATCATAGCTCTCCTGACCTGCCTGCTGTAAAACCTGCGGCCGCCAATCCACCACCAGGTCACCACCAAACCATCAACGGGTCAATGGCAACGGGTCAATGAAACTGCTAAAAACTATTGTTGTGAACCAGACTCTGGCAGATTCTAATAGACTTTAGTGCTGTCTACCTTATTAGTAAACCAGGTAGTCAGGAGTACAAAAGGCCGGCGAAGGACGATCCCTATAAAAAGGCCCACAAGAATAAAGAGAGACAGTTGAACCATAGAAACAGTGAACTCGTTCTGATATGACCCTGCAATAGCTGCCCTCATAGCAGTGATTCCATAGGGAAAGGGGAAAAGAGGGAAAATAACCTGGAAGGGCTTGGGCAGCATTTGAATGGGGAAGGTTCCGCCTGTCCCTGCCACCTGCATTACCAGCAGAATAACCGCAATAGCCTTACCCGCTGCCCCAAAGGAAACAGTCAGTGCATACATCATGCTGGAGAAAGTTAAGGCGCATAGCCAACAAACAGCAAAGAAACGCCCGAGATCGCGACACTGAATTTTCAGATACCACAAATCACCCATAGCTATCAGGGTGGCTTGAGCCAGAGCCAAAAGAAGGAAAATCAGATAGCGTCCAAAATATTCATGGTCGAGCCGCAAGCCAAAGGATTTCATATTGCCCGGGGTCTGGGGCCGCAATGGCTTCCCAGAAGCAAAGACAGGAATCTCCTTTAAACGCAGGGCATCAGCCTTACCTTTATCTGAAATTTTGACTTCCATCATGGCCACAAGAATGACGCTCCCCACCCAAATAGCCAGAATTGTATAGAAGGGGGCCATTTGCGACCCGTAATTTTCTACAGGGAAAACTGCCTGTCGGGAAAGAATCACTGGCTGAGACAAAAGGGTCGCCACCATAGCTGCATTGGTCTGTTTGCTGGATTTCATAGTAGCCAACAAACCCTGAGAACCGCCTTTTTTCAAGGTAGAAGACAAGCGGCGCAGCCTTCTTGCAGCCTGATCCAAATGCCGAGAACTGGAATTGAGAGATTTTTGAACGCTGGCCAAACTTGCTGCCGTTGATTTGTTCAAATTGGAAACCTGCCCGCCGGCCTTAGACAAGTCTTGGCTTAGTGTCCGAGTACTGGCAAAAACCCTGGATAAAGAAGCAGAAAGTTTATCTAGCTGAGGCTCCACGGTAGTCCTAAACTGAGTCCGGGCTGATTGCAGACCTGACTGAGTTTTTGCTATCTGCTGCTTCATGGCTGCTTTCTGCGAAGCCAGAGTTGAGTCTGTCTTCTGCAAAGATGCGCCGACTTGCCTCACCAGCGATGCCAGATTGGCATGATCTGCCGCCAGCGAGCGCAGCTGACTGATTTGAGCATCCAGCGCACCTTCCAGACGGGATCGGGCAGCTTCAGTCAAAGAGTTGAGGGAAGAAGAGTCAGAAGTACCATGACTTGGAGCCGCTGCAATAGAATCCCGAAGCTTCTGCAGGGAGTTAGCCGCATTGGTGTAAGCAGAAGCCTGAGAACTCACTTTTGTTGACAGAGCCTGAGTTTCCTGACTAACTTGATGAGTAGCAGAAGAAACCCCTTCGGACAGAGAATCAATCTGGCTGGCCACAGAATCCAGACTTTTTTGGCCAGCCTGAAGGGCTGCATCCATAGCCGCGGCAGAAGTTTTTAGAGCAGATTCGAGGGAAGTAGGGGATGAAACTGTACTGTTGAGGGAATCGGCCAGATTATTAGCTTCATCCCCCGTTGATTGCATAAGATCCTGAGCAGAAATGAGCAGGGAGGCAGAACTGGCCAGAAGCTGAGAATAGGCTTTCATCTGCTGAGCAGCGGTCTCAAGACCGGAAGCAGAAGTATCTACATTGGTTATGGCTTTCGATATGTAGGAGTCCAGATTGCCAACTTTGGCATAATGAGACAGGGACTGAGCCAGATCCAGGGCTACATTGGCCAGGGTCTTAGAGAAGGTGGAATCAATCTGGGCAACAATAGTATCAGCCCCCTGATCGGTAATATGGGGAACAATAGCATTTGATTTTTGATTAATATAATAAATCAGCTTCGCCCGGTGAGCATGAGGCGAGAAAAGAGTCATCATATCCTTACTGAAAGTCGTGGGAATGATAATAGCAGCATAATATTTTCCCGAATAAACCCCATCTACTGCAGCTTTTTGGTCCTGAAACTGCCAGTCCAGCTGTTTATTCGACCGCAAAGTAGATTCCACTGTGCTGCCAACATTGATAGTCACCGGGACTAGATCAGACTTGTACCCTTTGTCAGAATTGACCACTGCTACTTTTAGATTTTTGGTATTCCCATAGGGATCCCAGCTGCCGGCAATATTAAACCAGGCATACATGGCTGGCACGATGACCAGTCCCATCAGAACCACAATACCAATTACATTCTTGGTGGCATTCTCTAAGTCACGAATAAAAATACGCCAAATATACTTCACTTGTGCTCCTCCTTAATATGAGGATGCTCTTTACTAAGGCGTTCAGCCGAAGAGTTGCTGGGGAACCACCGGGTTCGAATGCGTCTGAGCAAATCCAGCCTGGCTCCCTCATCCGGAATCTCACTCAAACCCAGCTCGCGAATATAAGAATCATGCATATATTCCAAGACAATCAAGAAAGTATCAATAACAATAATGGACACAATCCAGGCAATGAGGAAGCCTATCTTGACAGGAACCACAAACATCAGAATTAAGAAGATAACAGGAATAACCGCAATGGCTACAATCCCAGCCACTACCAGACGAGGATAAACCTCGAGGAAGGCCTGAGTTCGCTTCTGGATTCTTTCCTTATACTCATCGTTATCCAACAAATTCTGCAAAACATTGGACAGACGGAAGCGGGAATTGGTCAAATTATTCTTTTCCGCAATGAATAAGTCGGTTTCACTCAAACGACGGTCGAAGAGGGCATTAAGATTCAACAGGTAAGGCCGAACAAAAATCCCAATGAAATAAGCTGCAATAACAAAAGGCAGGAGCATGGCCAAATTATGCCAATATGCTCCCCTATACATACCTCCTATGGTCTCACGCATGGCATTAATCCCATAAGTAAAGGGAAGCCACGGTTCAATAGACCGGAAAAATTTAGGCATAAGTTCAATCGGGTACGTACCGGATGATCCGGGAATCTGCACAATAACCAAAAGAACTGCAATCGCCTTGCCTATATGCTTGAAAGCTATGGCCAGGGAATAAATAATGCTTACATAGGTAAAGGAAAGAAAGACGCTGGCAAGAATAAAGAGACCAGGACTTTGACACTGAATTCCCATGAGAAGGTCTCCGGCAGCAGTAACCAGGCCCTGCATAAGACCCACTAAGAGAAACATCATCAGCCGGCCCAAATAAGCATCCCGGGCACTAAAACGCTTCAGGCCCTCCCGGTCAACTTCACTTTTGATAATAGCAATAAGAATAAAACCACCTACCCACAGGGCTAAATTGGTATAGAAAGGAGCGATGGCCGATCCGTAATTGCTGATGGGGTAAACAGTCTTCGTATTCAGTAAAACAGGGGAAGAAATAAAAGCACTTATTTCCTTAGGATCAGGCGAAATTCCCTGAATCTTCTTCCATGCGGCTGAACTGTCTAAAGCAATCAGATCTGTGCGAACAGAGTCCAGTTGATTTTTCGCAGAATTCAACGATTTTCTGCCGGCTTTCAGGGTAGAAGAGGTCTGATCCATCAGGGTTGACAGCTGAACAAGAATGTTCCGGCTTTGGCGAATGTCGGACCGAAGGGCAATAAGGGTTCCGTCAGCTGATCCCATGACTGACCTCAGGGATCCCAGGGTTGAATCCAGGGATGTGATCATAGTGCCCGTTATCTGGGAATTAGCTGTGTTCAATGTGTTAGCAGAATTGGTCGCAGCAGAAGATATAGCCGATCCTAAAGAGGAAGCGGCCTTTTGAGAAGCAGCCAGGGAAGCAGAGGAGGAAGAAGTAAATGTTTGCAGGGCTGAACGCTGAGCATCTGCTTGGGCTTTCAAGGAAGAAATTCTGGAACTGAGCTTTTGATACAGATCTGAATTTTTGTTCAGCCCCGATGAGGTCAAGGCTGTTTGCAGTTGGGAAACCACACTCTCATTCAGGGCAACAATAGAAGTCAGCTTGGCTTCCGCTTTACCAGCTTGGGCAGATACATCACTGATGGATTGATTTACCGTAGCTGAAGCCGTGTTGACCTGAATCGCCAGAAGAGACATGTTAGCAGCCCCGGAAGTAAGAACAGAACTGGCTGAAGAACTAAACCTATGAAGACCGGACTGAGTAGTATCAATAAGATTTTGGCTTGTTTTAAGAGATGTTCTCAGATTGCTGATAGTTCCATCCAGATCGGACAAAGTCTTATCTACCGAATCCAAGGATCCCTTGGCTTTATTCAGGGAAGCCACCACAGAGTTCATGGAATTTTGGGTGGAAGAGATATCAGTTATAGCATCATCGATAGTAGCAACAGCATCATTCCTGGAAGAGGATATATCTCCAAGTGCCTGGGATTTGCCCTTCTTCAGCTGCTGGACAACAGCCTTGCTCACCTGCTTGATAAACTGGGTATTAATGTTCTCTTCTATTGTTTCTGCCCCAATATCAGTGACTTTGGGAGCAATAGGGTTTAGCTTCTCGTTCACATAATAAACCAGGCGAGGCCGGCTGCTTGTTCCCTGTAAGGCTCCGATTAAGTGAGAACTGAAATTTTCAGGAATAATCAGGGCTGCATAATACTTACCAGAAGCTACCCCCTCCTTAGCCTGGGCATTGGTCACAAACTGCCAGCCCAGGGAATGATTATCTTTCAACTGTGTCACTACCTGAGAGCCCACGTTGATAGTTCCGGTCAACTGACTGTGGGAACCGGCATCATTATTTGCTACGGCTACCTGAAGATTTTTAGCATTGGAGTATGGGTCCCAGTTGGCAGCTATATTGGCCCACGAATACAGGCCGGGTAAAAATATAATGGCAATAGTGACAATAAGTGCAATAGGATTGCGCAAAACACGGAGAAAATCCCGCACAAAAATCCGCCACACCATGTTGCGTTTGCCTCCTGAATTGCCGGCGCTTATTGAACAACTTACTATACTACCCAAGAGGTAGAAGACGGCCTGGCATTCGTGAGTATGTTTTAAGATAAACATATGGTTTCAACGATGATTACAGAGGGCAAGGCCATCACCCTGCTGGATGAGAATACCTATGCAGAAACAATGGAGAAAACAGTTCTCCCTGCTACGACCAAGGTCTGCACGCATGGATGGATGAACCCGGCAACCTACCCTGGCTTGAAAGAGCTGCCTACCCCTGCAGGCTCACATCATGGCATGCTTCATTATGTGTCTTACCGGCATCCTCTGGCTTCCAGCCAAAATCAAGACCTGGGTAATGACGGCCAGGGCAGCGGTCCTGAAGGAAGCACCATTGAAGAACGCCCCAGCATAGTCATTTCTCATGGATTTACAGGCATTATTCCCCACTACACCGAGCTTGCCTACTATTTCTTCCAAGCCGGTTTCGATGTGTGGATCATGGAACACCGTGGTCATGGGCTGTCCCCTCATGATGTGACAGATCCTTCAGTTATCTGGATTGATGACTGGCGGCGCTATGTGGTGGATCTAGCTAAGTTCGCCCAGGAGGTAGTCCGCCCCCAAACCAGCGGTGATCTGTATCTTTTTGCCCATTCCATGGGAGGAGGCATTGGGATCAGTGTGGCCCAACAATTCCCTGATATCTTCAGTAAGATCATCCTGACTTCCCCCATGATTGAAGCCCAAATGGCCGGTATTCCAGGGCCTGTAGCCAAAAGAATAGCAAGAGCCTTCTGCCGGGCAGGCAAAGGAAAGAATCGGGTATTTGCTCAAAAACCTTTCAGTCCCGTCCTGGATCCTAACAGCATTCGGGGCCTATCAGCTGCCAGAGCCCAATGGCGTTTTGATACCAGACTGACCGACAAACGGTACCAAACCTGTGCGGCCTCTTACCAGTGGGTCCTGCAGACCTTTGGACTGAAAAAATCTCTGCTGAATCCAGCAAATTGTGCTAAAATCCAGGCTTCCATCATGCTTTTTCAAGCAGAAAATGATACTTTTGTCCGTTTGGACCGACAGGACGAATTTATTGATATGGCTCAGGCAGCTGACTGCGATGTGGAGAAAGTTTTCATTCCTCAGGCTATGCATGACTTCTCCGAAGGACCCAACCATATTTTAGCTCCAGTCCTTGAGCAATCGATTGATTTCCTGGGCGAATAGATAGGGAAATAGATAGGGGAATAAATAGGTGAATAAAAAATGGCACCGGATCTGACACCCGCCGGCAGGAGCCGAATTCTTCGCCAGGATCGGCTCTTTACTGGCCGTATTTTTGCAGTTGATCGAATAACCGTAGAACTTCAGGGGGTAGAGCAGGAACCTGTCCAGATAGAGCGGGATCTGATTCGTCATGCTCCGGTTGCAGTCATGCTGGTCCATGACTGTATACATGACCGCTACTATCTCCAATATGAGTACAGGATTGGAGCCCAGGCTATAGTCCCCGGCATTCCGGCTGGCTTTATCGATCAGGGAGAAAGCCCGGAGCAGGCAATGCTGAGGGAAATAAAGGAAGAAACAGGGATCGTTCCCAACCAGACTGATGGCTCCTATTCCATTGACCATGTAGGAAAATTCTACTCGTCTGAAGGCATGTCCAACGAGCTGGCCTCCATTGCAGTAATCCACCTGCACAACTGGCACCAGGAGGCTCAGCACTTGGATCAGGGAGAATTTATTACAGGCGGTTGGGTCAGCTGGGATCAGCTTCTGGCCGCTCATATCTCTGCTTCCAATTCCATCATCGCTATCCAACACGAGGCGCTTAGGCGCCTGAAAAAGGAGAAACACAATTCCCATCAGGCCTGATAACCGCCTTAAAGCGACCCCATAGATGGAAATACAGTAAAAATCCAGGACAAAGAAGATGCAATTCTTCAGTCTTTGCAATAATAACCTAGTAATAGTGTGGTTTGTGCTGCGCATATCTCGCGTCGCCTGAGCCATAAGACCAGTACCCGTACACCGCTAAGGCGAAGAGCGCAAAAGGAAGGACTGTTATGGGCTTTCTCGATAAATTCGAAAAAGGTATTGGAGGCGCCGTCAACGGCGTATTCTCCAAATTTGGTTCCAAGGACCTTCAGCCCGTGGACCTATCCAGCGCTTTAGAGCGCGAGATTGATTCCCAGGCAATGGCTGTCCGAGGAGACCGGACAGTGGCCCCCAACGAGTATCGTTTCAAACTCTCTACCCCAGATTTCGACCATATTGAGCAGTGGGGATCGGAAGCTTTGGCCAACGAGCTCGCAGACAACCTGACCAAATATGCAGAAGGTCAGCATTATGCCTTTGTGGGGCCGGTGGTGGTGATCTTCGAAGAGGATCTGGATTTAGCCCGGGGAGACTACAAGCTGACCAGCGAATCTGTGCAGGGAAATGCCGCCCCTGTCACTACTGACAACGAAGGTAAGGATTGCCCCATCCTGGAGATTAACGGTCGTCAATATCTGCTAACAGCTGATAAAACCGTTCTGGGCAGGGGATCCAACTGCGATATCGTGATTGACGATCCTGGTATCTCCCGGCATCATTTGGAAATAGACATTACCGATAAAGGGGTCATTGCCCGGGATATGGGATCCACTAATGGGACTTTTGTGGAAGGACATCAAGTTCCTGCTGCTACACTGGTAGATGGAAACACCATTACTATTGGCCGCACCCGCATCCTCTTCTGGGCATCTTCACAGGTGCAACAGTAGAGAGCACGGTGACCACCAGACCGCTGCAGCCTGGCCGGCAGGAAAAGAAGCGCAGAAGCAGGGAACACTACACTGCAAGCGCTGCACCTGACCTCACCAGCTGCGCCTAATTAAGATTTCGGACAAAAGAATGATTACAGACCTCACTTTCGCCGTTATGAAATACGGGTTCCTGGCATTGCTGTGGTTCTTTGTTTTTCTTGCCGTACGTTCTTTGCGCAAAGATGTATCACAAATGAGTCCGGTTCCCCGCAAACGCAGCAAAAAAGCTGAATCAGATCAGCACTTCGCCCGGTCGACGGCTGCTCCGGCATCGCCTGCCCCTCTGCGGGGGGCAGAATCAGGACGGCAGCAGGGCCGGGCCAGCGTTCTGACCATTATTGACGGTCCCCTGTCTGGCACCACCTACACTTTAGGAAGCCAGTCCATTACACTGGGCCGGGCCAGCGATAATGTTGTTGTTCTCAACGATGAGTTTGTTTCTTCCCACCATGCTCGTGTTTATGTTGATCCCACAACAGGAACCTGGGCCATTGAAGACCTGGGAAGCACCAATGGAACAGTGGTTGATGGCCAACGCCTGAGCCATTCAGTTCCCCTCCCCGCCGGCGTCCCCGTACGCATTGGCGGCACTTCATTCGAACTAAGGTAGGAGGACAATGACTGATACGCTACCTCTTATCATTAGGTCAACAACCGTTTCTGATATTGGTTATGTTCGCCATGACAATCAGGATTCATCTTTTGCCGGTGACCATCTGGTTACTGTTTGTGATGGTATGGGAGGCCACGCCGGAGGCGATACCGCTTCCACTATAGCAATTCGGTCTTTGGCCCATATTGAGTCTGTAAAAGATTCGGATCCCGATGCCATGGCCACGATTATGAAAACTTCCATCATCGCTGCTCACGATGCTATTGTTGGCAAAGCCAGACGCGAGCGCAAACTCTCAGGTATGGGAACCACGGTAGTTGCCCTACGTTTAGTGCAGAATTATTGGGTTTTAGCGCATCTGGGAGACTCGCGGGCCTATCTTTTGCGGGATGGAAAGCTGATCCGAGGAACTAAGGATCACAGTTACGTTCAACACCTCATTGATACCGGCCGCATCAATGAGGAAGAGGCGAAAAGCCATCCTCAACGCAACGTAGTCATGAGAGTTTTAGGGGATTTTGACATTGATCCCCGTCCTGATATTTCCATCCGCAAAGCCCTGCCGTCAGACCGCTGGCTTTTGTGCTCTGATGGCCTGTGCGGGGTTTTAGAAGATGAAACAATCCGTCAGACTATGGAGGAAACAGAAGATCTGCAGGATTGCGCTCAAAAACTTGTATCTATGGCCTTAAAAGCCGGCAGCACCGACAACGTCAGCGCCGTTCTAGCAGAGGCCGTTCCTGCCAAAGATGCCCAGGATGCCAGTAAACCACATCAAGTCCCCTTAATAGGCGGTGCAGCCAGCAATGAACCACAGCCTATAGCCGATATTATTGATTCACCCGTGGCGGCTGCCCCAGCCTTGAAGAATGATCCCCAGTCCCCTGCCTCCCGCGCGGCGGCATTGGCCCATGCCGACCGGCGGGAAGATGACGATGACAGCGGGAGCAACGACAACAGCCAGAAGAAGAAAGATGTGGGTGGACTGCTACACAGTCTGACCCTTCCCCAGCATGCCCATGAAGATGGCTTTGTCCCTGAAACAGGGGAAATTCCCATCGTTCAGAAAGATAACGGCTCTTTCTCGGATGATCCTCACGACCCTCAGGTAGCTGAGGCTGTTCAGGAACAGGAAGCTCTGGCTAAGAAGAAAGCTCATCATCGTTCCATCCTGCGCAGGGTCTGGGGCTTGGTAGCTGCCCTGCTCGTCCTCGCAGCACTGGCAGGAGCCGGAGTGGAAAGCTATCGCTGGTCACAGAACCGTTATTATGTAGGCGAAGCAGATGGGGTGGTGGCTATCTACCGTGGTGTCCCTACTAATATCTTCGGGTTCAGCCTGTCTCATGTGGAGGAAAAGACCACTATTTCCGTGTCTTCTCTCCCTTCCACCTGGAGAGATCAGCTGGAGCAGGGAATTCCTGTGGATTCTCTGGCCATAGCCCGCAATCACACTCAACTGATTAAGAAGGAAGCTGAGAAGGCGGCCAAAAAATCAAGCAAAAAGAAGACGGCAACAGCATCTCCTTCTCCTTCCCCGTCTAAGTCAGGAGCAAAGAAATGATTGGCAACCGGGTCAGGCAGGCGCTGATGCTGCTCTTTGTCCTCCTCACAGCGGCATTAGCCTTCTTCCAAATGTTTATGAAGGTTGAAGGGGCTGTCCCCCAGCGATATCTTACTGCCCTCATCGTCATGACAGCCGTGATTGCTGCCGCCTGGCTTGTTCTATGTTTTTGCCAGAAATATTCGTCTCAGATTATTTTCTTCTGTGTCCTGCTCCTGTCTTTGATCGGAATTGTGGAAATCATCCGGATTGATTATGAGAACCGGAATTTGGGGACCGGAGCTGTTAATGCGGGAATGAATCAGATCATCTGGCTGTGCCTGGCCCTGGTTTTGTGCTCACTTCTAGCAGCCAGCCTGCGCAACTACCGGATTCTCAGAAAGCTCACCTATACCAGCATGGTTATAGGCCTCCTGCTCATTTTCTCCCCTATGATTCCCGGCCTGGGCAAAACCATTGGAGGAGCCCGTATCTGGATTGGCATCGGGTCTCATACTGTCCAGCCTGCAGAATTCGCTAAGCTTTTTATTGCAGTTTTCTTTGCCGGATATCTTTTTGATCATCGTGATCAGCTGGCAGTAGGCGGCAGGAAAATTTTGGGCCTGCGGCTGCCCCGCCTGCGCGATTTTGGCCCAATCCTTGTAGTTTGGGCTATTTGTATGGGAGTTCTGGTGATGCAGAGAGATTTAGGGACCTCTCTGCTCTTCTTCGCTATGTTCGTCTGCATGCTCTACGTTGCTACCGGTCACACTTCCTGGATCCTGATTGGCCTGCTTTTCTTTGCTGCCAGCGCCTTGGCAGCTGACCGATTCTTTGGCCATGTTCACAACCGCGTCAATGCCTGGCTCCACCCCTTTGATAACAGTGTTTACAATGCCCCTGGAGGATCAGGCCAATTAGTTAGGGGAATCTTTGGCCTGGCCAGCGGAGGAACTTTTGGCACAGGGATTGGTAAGGGCTATCCGGCTATTACTCCCCTGGCTAATTCAGATTTTATCTTCTCGTCCTTGGGAGAAGAATTGGGTTTGACAGGTATTTTCGCTATTCTGTGCATCTATACCATCATTATTGGTGCCGGGATTGTCACAGCCATGAAAATCAAAGATGGATTTGGGAAATTGCTGATCTCCGGTTTGGTTTTTACCATGGCTTTCCAGGTTTTTATTGTTATCGGCGGCATTACCCTGGTTATCCCCCTGACTGGTCTTACCTTGCCATATGTGGCGGCTGGCGGGTCCAGTCTGACAGCAAATATGCTTCTGGCTTTCCTTATTTTGATTATTTCCAACGATGCTCATAAGCCTGAAGAAGCTGCCCTGACTGATACAGCCGCTCTTGAGGCCCTGGAGGTACTTCAGGCTAACGAAAAGAGGCGTCACCTGCAGGAGGCGATCCGCAAGAGAGACGAGGATGATCGGCGTGATTCTGAAGAAACTCAAGCTATCAGTCTGGCCGATGCCCGGCCTTATATGGACGACGATTCTCTGGAAGTTCAAGATGGCACAACTGAAGAATTTGACCAGGCTGGCAAAAAGTCAGCCGGGCAGGATTCATCTTCCGACGATTCCAGCCCAACCCTTGCCGAAAAAATGAGGATGGAGGACCGATGAACGCTAACCTTCGCCGCATTTTCAATATTGTGATTGCCCTCATGGTGATTTTGGGAATTTCCAGCTCCCTTATGATGGTGGTCAGAGCCAATTCCCTCAACGCCGACTCCCGCAATACCCGGGCCTTATACAGCGAATTCGCCAGCGACCGGGGAAGCATCCTGGCTTCTGACGCCAACACTGTCCTGGCCAGCTCAAGAAAGGTAAAAGATGCCTTTCAATATCAGAGAATCTACCCTCAGGGAGCTGCTTATTCATCGGTAACCGGCTTTTTCTCCATCAACCAGAGAGCCAGATATGGGGTAGAAGCCAGCCGCAATGAACAGCTAAGCGGAATGAGCGACAGTCTATGGATTGCTCGGGTTCAATCCCTTATCGAGGGTAAGGCCAACAAGGGGGCCATAGTTGAAACCTCCATTGACCCCAAGCTTCAGTCTCTAGGCTACCGACTGATGCAGGGCAAAACCGGTGCCGTGGTAGCCATGGAACCCACCACTGGCCGCATTCTGGCCATGGTAAGCACACCAAGCTATGACCCCAATATCCTAGCTTCTCACGACACTGTCGCTGCTAATAAAGCCTGGTCCCAGCTGGCAGGAGGCTCAAACAGTCCCTTGATTAACAAGGCAACCAGTCAGCTCTTCCCGCCTGGATCCACCTTTAAACTGGTGGTTGCGGCTGCCGCTCTGGAAAGCGGGAAATATACTATGGATTCCCAAATACCGGCTGGCCCTTCTTACACCCTGCCCAACACCACCACTAAGCTGACCAACAGCTCCATTCCAGCAAACGGGGTTAACGGCAAAATCAGCCTGTCTGACGCCCTGGCATATTCGTCCAATACAGCCTTTGCCCAGCTGGCAGTAGCTCTCGGCAAGGATGCCATCAAGGAAGAAGCAGAAAAACTGGGCTTCGGCAGCTCTATTACCATCGATGGCAACGATACCCTGGGCACTCCCATGACTTCGGTAGCCTCAGTTTTCCCTGATACCACTTCTGACGACCGTCTGGCTTTGGCAGGCATAGGTCAGGGAGACACTACAGAAACTCCCCTTCTTAATGCCATGATTGCTTCCACTATTGCCAACAAGGGAGTCATGCTCCATCCCACCATTGTGGACCGGGTCCGGTCTACTGACCTGAGTGTGATATCCACCCGTTCTACAACTATCCTTTCCCAGGCATTTTCAGCACAAACTGCTGATGGTCTCAGCAAAGCCATGCAGTCCGTGATCACAAAAGACGCACCCTCTCTTAAAATCTCAGGTATTGCTGTGGCTGCCAAAACAGGAACTGCCCAGGTAGGCCTGTCCAAGACCACTAATGATGGCTGGATTACAGGTTTTGCCCCGGCAGATAACCCCAAGATTGCTATCAGCGTAGTTGTTACTGGCACTACAACCTTTGGAGTTACCACAGCGGGACCGATTATGAAGCAACTGATGCAGGAGTACCTCCAATGAAACTGGTGGAAGGACAGCTCATACATCGCCGCTACCGTCTGGACCGGCGTCTGGCCCAGGGTGGGATGGGCGAAGTATGGAAAGGCTACGATATTGAGCTGCGGCGGCCTGTGGCTATTAAGGCCCTGCGCAGCGATCTGGCTGGCGAAGAGACCAAACTCCAGCGCCTGCGGATTGAAGCTCACAATTCTGCTAACCTGGCTCATCCTAATATTGCTGCTTTATTTGAGTATTATGAGAACGATGGCATTGGCTTTATTGTCATGGAATATATTCCCTATCCTTCTCTCTCTGATATCTATAAAGCACGGGGAGTTATTAAGCCTACCCGCCTCCTACCCGTTCTTATTCAGACTGCCCGGGGACTCTATGTAGCTCACTGCCATGGTGTAGTCCACCGCGATGTGAAGCCCGCCAACATCATGGTTTCCAGCGAGGGAGAGGTAAAAATCACCGATTTTGGCGTTTCCCGATCCTCCAATCAAGGACAGATTACCCAGGATGGCATGGTTGTTGGAACAGCCCAATATATTTCTCCTGAGCAGGCTCAGGGAGAGCCGGCCACTCCTCAATCAGATATTTATTCCCTGGGAGTAGTTGCCTATGAGGGGCTGTGCGGGCATCGACCCTTTACCGGCCGCACGCCGGTTGATATTGCCGCAGCTCATGTTAATTCTCCTGTTCCTCCCCTGCCTGATGATATTGACCCCACCCTGCGCGATTATGTGATGCAGATGCTGGCCAAAAATCCTCAGGATAGGCCCAAGACTGCCATGGAGGTAGCCCGGGAACTGGGCAAAATTGAGCGTCGGCTCCTGGATCAGGAGGCGCACGAGGCTACCGGTGAATTTGCTGAGATCACCGGAAATATGCGGCCTCGAACGGTTACCAGTGACATGGTAATCCCCCGTTATTTCATTCTTCAGGATGGAACCATTCTGGATCAGTATGAGAACAGGGTGATAGCAGAAGGCACCAAGCCTATGGCTTCTCCTGATGCTTATGGTGACAAGACTCCATCCAATCCTTACCAGGTTAATCACAACAACCCAGCCAGACCAGTCAGTCCAAAGGATGATGATGCCCTATGAGTATGTTTATCCCTCAGTCTCTCGCAGGAGGACGGTACACAGTTGGTGAACTTGTGGGCCATGGGGGCATGGCCCAGGTTCACATTGGCACTGACACCCGTTTAGGCCGCACAGTAGCCATTAAGATCATGCGTAGCGACCTTGCTGAAGACAGCATCTTTCTGACCCGTTTCCGCCGGGAAGCCCGGGCCGTGGCCCAGCTGAACAACCCCAACATTGTCTCTATCTATGACTCAGGCGAAGAACAGCTGGAAGATGCTTCCGGGCAGAAGGTAAGAGTCCCCTACATTGTCATGGAATATATTAAAGGGCAGACCTTAAGGGACATTATTAAGGTCAATGGGTCCCTGAGCCCCCGCGATGCCGAGCAGGTAATGGTAGGGGTCCTTAATGCCCTGGATTATTCCCACCGGATGGGAATAATCCACCGGGACATTAAGCCGGGCAATATTATGATCAGCGACCAGGGCACAGTCAAAGTCATGGATTTTGGCATTGCCCGGGCTCTGGATGATTCTTCGGCTACCATGACCCAGAACCAGGGAGTGGTAGGTACAGCCCAGTATTTGAGCCCTGAACAGGCCAGGGGTGAGCAGGTAGGTACTAAGTCTGATGTTTACTCAGCTGGCTGCGTTCTTTATGAAATGCTTACCGGGAAACCACCCTTCACCGGTGATTCTGCGGTTGCTATTGCTTATCAGCATGTGTCAGAGACGGCAACTCCTCCAAGCACCCTAATTCCCGGACTTGATAAACAGTGGGACGCTATCGTGGCTAAGGCTATGGCCAAAGATACCGCCAATCGCTACAGCGATGCTGCAAGTTTCCGCCAAGATATTGTCACCATTGCTCATGGAGGTGTTCCTGCGGCCGTAGGGGCCAGTAACCTGACTAATCTATCAGAAAGCTCAGCCCAAACCTCGATAGGTGCTACTCAGCCCATGCAGGCAGCCGACGACGATATGGAAGAAACCAAGAGCTGGACAGAGGGATCTCTGCCTGAGGCCTTTGACCCTCAGACTGCCGCCCTTTCTGATCAGAATGACAGCGTGGAAGGCCCCCAGTCCAGAACTGCGCTCAGACGGCAGGAGCAAAAGAAAAAGCACCAGCGCACCCTGATTATCAGCGGAGTTGTTGCCATCGTGGCAATAGCTGCTGTTATGTTCGGCCTCTGGTATTTCTTTACTTCTCAAAATAAACTGGTCAGCGTCCCCACCATAGATTCCAGCATGTCAGTCACCCAGGCAAAAGAGGCCATTACCGGAGCGGGCTTGACTTTCCAGCAGGAATCAGATACCTCTTCATCGGAGCCCAAAGGAACTTTTACCAAACAAAGCCCGGCTGGAGGCAAACGTGTTGCCAGGGGCACTACTGTCAGGGTCTGGTTCTCTGCCGGCCCTCAGGCCAAAACCATCCCCACCGTCAAGGGAATGACCCAGCAGAGGGCTATAGCAGTCCTATCTGCTGCCGGCTTTAAAGTATCGTCCATTGCAACTGAAAACTCTAACACGGTAGCCAAGGATCATGTAACCCGAACAGATCCGGCAGCCGGAACTCAGCAGGCTGCGGGCACCTCAGTCGTGCTGTATATTTCTACCGGCAAAACCACGGTTCCTACTGGTCTGGTTGGTCTCACTCAGGCATCAGCTCAGAAAGAACTCAACTCCCGCGGGTTCAGCACCAATGCTATTACCCAGGAATCTTCTACCGTGCCTGCAGGCAAGGTTATCAGCGTCTCCCCTGCTGAAGGCACCACCGTTGACCAGGGGGCTACTATTACTCTCTATGTGTCCAGCGGGCCAAAGATGATTTCTACTCCTTCTCAGAGTACTATGAGCAATTATGCTGACTCCGGCACCTCCATGCAGATGTATCTGAAATCTTTGGGCTTTACTAATGTCACTATCAGCGGGTCTGCTTCCGACCCGGTAGATACGGTGACCTTCAACGGGAAAGATATTTCCGAAGTATCATCCCCCCAGCTGGCAGCCAACACTAAAATTGTCATCACAACGTCTGCGGCCCCCGACCCGGACTCAAATTCCTCCAACGGTTCCGGATCTAATTCGTCCCCCAGTTCGTCCCCCAGCTCATCGTCAGGTGACGGAGGAGACGGCAACTAGGAGTCCTGGACCGGCAGAGTTAGCCAACAAAATTGGACGATATTTGCAGGAAGGGGATATTCTTGGCCATCCAGGGATATCCCCACTGGAAGCAGGCAGCCAAACCGGCGAAAATCAAGAACAGCACCAGGATTACCCGGATTGGCGCAGGCCCGGGCTGCAGGCGGATTAGCCAGCCGTAAAGGCTGAACATGGGGCGTTGACGGCGGTCAAGAGCCCTATAAGAGGCGATCCCCCTGTATCGCCAAACCAACGCAGCCGCCAAGTAGATTATGGCATACGCGCAGAGGGCAAGAATCATAAGCCGGGACATATCTGGCAGAGTGGTTGCTGAATCAGCACTCGTTTCCTGAGTAAAAGTCACCTGACCGTTCGCAGTTTTCCCCGCCAGAGCCTGGGGAATACCCTCCGAGACCTTTGACCAGGATACCAGTTTCCCGTAGGTAATCCAGCGATGAGCAGCAGTAATATAAGCGTACCGGGGTTCGCAGGTCGTCAGTGTTATCAGGCGGTCCTTTGCCGTTTGCTCCGGGTGATTAGGAACAGGATACACTACCCGAATGTCCGCTGGCTCCACAATCTCATGCCCGGTATATTGATAGACATACCAGTAATTCTGGGTGCGAACAACAATCTTGTCTCCTGAGGTGAACTGATCCACATGGGCCAGCGGCTCCCCGTAGCCGGCCCTGTGCCCGGCTACAGCAAAATTCCCTACTGCTCCGGCCCGCTGGGTTTGACTGTAATGCCCTAAACCATGCATATTCAACTGCTGCAGGCTGGTTCCTTCTACAATGTTGCGGGACCATTTAGCTCCGAATCTAGGAATATAAATTTTAGCGATGACTTTTCCGGTTACATAGGCCCCTTTTTCTACCGGGGCTGTCCCAGGCTGATAAGCGGGAGCAATAGTATAGCCGCTGGAGGATTTAGCAGAAGTCCACGAGGAGGTCTGGGTCTGATCATCTTGTGCCTGTTCTTTTTGAGACAAAACCCCGGTCCACCAAACTTGCCAAACAATATAGAACCCCACTATCAAGGCAGCAGTGATGAGAATTTCACCAATAAAACCAGCTAAAGAGGCAAAAAAGCGTCTGACTGTCCGCCCTGTCGGACTCGCAGCAGCAGGTTGGTTCCTACCAGAATTTCCCTGCACGGCATCTGAGCTGTTCATCTCACCCATCGAAAACCACCTTCGCTACCTTGACCCTTGTGTGATGTGTTCTTGCGTGATGTATTCACCCTGTCTGATTATATTCACCGCGAAACTGAAGCATATTTCAGAGTTTGAGTTGTTGCCGTGGCAGCTGGGAAATAAAGCTCAGATTCTTTCTTCACACTGTACCCCAGACCATCGGCCTTAACATACTCTTTGTATATTTTTATCGCTTCAGACGAATTCAAGGCGGTAGTCATGCGACTGTAATCGCCAATGGCAGAGATTTTATAAGGGGGAGCGTACTGTTTACCTTCCAGAAGAAGGACGTTGCCCACACAGCGTACAGCCGTGGAAACGGTGACCCTCTGCCCCTGAATAGTCATAGCCTCGGCACCTCCAGCCCAGAGGGCATTCACCACAGCCTCAATATCCTGCTGATGGATGACGTAATCATTCACATTGTTGGTGCTATCATCATTGGACGACTGTGCATGCTGCTCCCAGAGAGGAGAATCATCCAGGACAACGGTAATCCCTGTCCCTTTAACAGCTGTGAGATTAGGCTGGGAACTGTTGGAGGAAGCATTGGCATTGCCGGAGTCACCTGTGCCCGTATTCGCCTGGTCTGGATTTACCCTGGAAGCAGAAGAAATATTCTTTTTCAGAACATCGATTTGATTGGTTAAAGACTTAACTTCCTGGGTCAGATCAGTCACTTTCCGTTCTCTTTGAGTCAGGAGTTCCTCAGTATTAGTGCTGGGGGTATAGTCATAGTTCGACTGAACATTAACGGCAAAGAGCCAACCAACCAGAGAAAAAATCAGTATAGTGACCAGAGAGGCATACCAGGGCTTCTGAGGCATGCGATGGCTGGAAACCGCACGGGCAGAGCCCTTTGCAGGATCCTTCCTACGCCTTGAGAACAGTACCATTTCACCCCGATCGCAAAAGTTCTTTCTTCCAGCATAACAGTTAGAATAGCTTTTAGTGTTTTTACCGCAGGTTGATTTCAAGAGAATCACACTCCAGGAGCTTAAGGAGAACAATGTCTGACGACAAGGAAATAAAAGACCAGGAAGATGCCAGCCTGACCACAGAAGTGCAGGAAGAGGCAGAAGCCGCAGACAAGACCACAGCTGGTGCTGAGACTAATGGTGAAACTAATGCTGAGAAGACCGATGCCAATGCCGAAGCCGAAGCCGAAGTTGATTCAGATTCTGAGTCCAAAAAATCCTTCCCTTCCTCTCCTCTGTTCAAGCGCAATAAGAAGAAGTCTTATGAATTCAAACCTGAAAATCCTGACGCTGTAGATGCTGCTGTTAAACGTCTGGAAGAAGGCATGAGCCAAGAGAACATAACTCCTCAAATGGAGCATATGATGAAGCAGCAGGAAGACCATATGAAACGGGTAGACAAGGCGATTGAAGACACCAAAACTAATCCAGCCTGGTTCGTTCCCCTCTTCAGCTTCCTCCTGATTCTCGGCCTTTTATGGGTGGTGATTTATTATCTGACCACATCCTACCCCATTCCTGCCATTGGAGCCTGGAACCTGGCAATCGGTGCAGGAATTTCCTTCTTGGGCTTCATCCTGCTCATGTGGTGGCACTGACTTTTCAGTGACGTTACTTTCTAGCATTACTTTCTGGCACTAACTTCCTGCCAATAGTGTCAGTTCATGAGTAATGTCAGTTCACGAGGCAGATTAGGAATACAACAAGCAGGATAGCGCTGACAGACCCTCCGTATATCCACATTCGGCGCCCAATACTGGCTGATCGTAGGGCTGGCAGACCGCTGGTCATCAGCCAGGCTAGCAGAGTTCCGGTCACAAAACCGCCTAAGTGTACCTGCCAGGCCACCGTTGAAAAGAGCATGGGAACGATCAGGGTAAGACCCAGGAAAATTGCCAGGCTCAAGGCATTGGTTTCCATCCTCATCTTTGCTGAAGCAACCAGGCTGGCACCGAAAAGGCCAAAAATAGCCCCGCTGGCGCCGATCACTGCTACCAAGGCAGAAGGGTCTGTTTGTTTCCACCAGATCATGTACGATACAGATCCCCCAAATCCACTTATCAGAAAAAGGGCCAAAAATTCCCAGTGCCCGAGAAGCTTCTCCAGGACTATACCGCCAATATAGAGGGAAACCATATTAAAGAAAATATGAGTGATCCCAGGAACAGAATGCAGGAAAATACTGGTGAGCATGGTCCAAGGATGGCTACTGACAAATGAGGGAACCAGTTCAAAGGGAATTTCTGCTACTCTCAAGGCTTGGGGGTTAATAAAGTAAGCTATTTCTTCAATCAGCCAGATGAGAGTACAGATGGCAATCAGAACCAGGGTGATGTTCCTGCCCCCATGATTCCAGTCATATCGCCACCGTCTCAGCCTCATGCGAAGTTCAAAACCAGGCTTGCCCTGCTGATGTGAATGGTGGTGATTTCCGCCTGACCGGCCAGGGTTCTGGAAGGGATTCCCATTGCTCATATAAGATCTCATAAGCAGAATCTTATCGCAGACAAGGGGCAGAAGGAGGTCTAATAAATGCGACACGCCGAGACACGCCGTGTTTTTCAATGTTTTTTCTTAAGAAAAACAAATTCTCGGCTTATTGTCGGCGTGTTGTCACCTCTTTGCCATAATTACTGCCTAGAATAGGATGTACTGATGTCGCGAAAGGTGCACATCAAAAAATCATAAACTGAAAGGAGCCACTATGGACGATCGCAGGTCTGGAAACGGCTGGAAGTTTTTTGCACTGATCTTTGGCGCCTTGTTGGCTGGGCTGGTTGGCTTTTACATCTATAAGCAGCAGAATCCTGAGTATGATCCCTGGGAAGAGCCATGGGAGAACAGCTCATCTCCTGTTGAGTTGGACATCCCCGACGATGACGACGATGCTGATGATGGAGCCAAGAACACTGGCGAGGCAACAGAGACCGATAAAAAGTAAATAAAACTTACTTATAGCTTATGAAGTCAGCGGAGTGCTGATTTCTCCAAGATCCAACCTAACTGCCCGGCTGCACGTGTGGCTGGGCTTTTTCGTGTCTTCATGTGTACCCTGGCATTGTGCACCCTGGTAAGATTGCGACAGTTCTGCCACGGCTATTGGCAAAGGCCATTTGCAAGACTATCGGCGGGGCTAAAAGCAAAACTCCAAAAGAAAAAGTTCGCCTGCTGAAGTATCAGCAGGCGAATAATCCAATCAGTCTAGGACCTTACCTCAAAAGCAGGGATCAGGCTTCACGAGACTGCAAAGCTGCATCCTCAGGCAAAGGACCGGTCATCCAGACCCGTTCCAGATAATCGGCAATGGACCGGTCAGAGCTGAAGTAACCAGACCTGGCAGTGTTGAGCAGGGCCTTGCGGAACCAGATCTTCTCATCCGCATAGGTCTTCTCAATTTCAGCCTGAATATCCATATAGGCACCGAAATCTGCCAAAGTCATGAAATAATCCTTGTTCAGCCAGTCATTGACCAGAGCCTGGTATGTTGACTTGTCTCCATTGGAGAAAGTGCCATCAGCAACCATATCGATGGCCCTCTGCAGGCGTGGATCGCTCTGATAATACTGCCGGGACAGGCCCTTAGTGTCATAGCCTTCCTTGTAGAGATCCTCAACCTCATCGACTGTCATGCCAAAGAGGAAGAAGTTCTCATGACCAACCCGGTCACGAATCTCCACGTTAGCTCCGTCCAAAGTACCAACAGTCAGGGCACCATTCAGGGCAAACTTCATGTTGCCAGTTCCGGAAGCTTCTTTACCAGCCTGAGAAATCTGTTCATCAAGCTCGGTGGCAGGAATCAAATTCTGAGCCAGCTCAATGTTGTAGTTCCAAGGGAAGAAGACGTTCAGCTTTCCCTGCACTGCCGGATCATTGTTAACCACGCGGGAAACATTATTAATCAGCTGAATGGTTTCCTTGGCCATGGCATAACCGGGGGCTGCCTTGGCGCCAAAAATAACCGTGCGGGGAGTGAAAGCATCCAGGTCGACTTCGCCAGACTTAATGGCTGCATACCGGGCAATAACAGATAGAATCTTCAGAGACTGACGCTTGTACTCGTGCAGACGCTTGATCATGGAATCGAACATGGTGTTGGGGTTGACCTCGAAACCGTAGCGCTCCTTGGCAAAGTGAGCAAAATCGCGCTTATTTGCCCTCTTGACCTCAGCAAAACGATGAACAAACTCATCATCATCGGCAAGTGGAACCAACCCTTCCAGCTTGGACAGATCACTGACCCAGCTATCAGTTCCCAAACCTTCAGTAATCAGGTCGGACATCCGGGGGTTTGCAATGCGCACAAAACGGCGGGGTGTAACACCGTTGGTCACATTTGTAAACTTATTTGGGAAGAGATCGCTGAAGTCGCGCAGGGTTACATCTTTCAGCAACTGGGAATGCAGCTCGGCCACACCGTTGACGTGAGAACCGCCGGCAGTTGCCAGATAAGCCATGCGAACCTGGGGATCATCGCCCTCGGTCACAATGCGCATGCGGTCAATCTTGCCTTCGTCATCAGTCAAGGTAGACAGGAGCTTTACAAAGTTCTGATTGATCTTCTGAATAATTTCCAGGTGACGGGGCAGGAGTTCTCCAATTAGGTGGGCCGGCCACACTTCCAGGGCCTCAGGCAGAAGAGTATGGCAGGTATAGTTAAAGGTCCTGGTAGTAATATCCCAGGCTGTATCCCAGTCATAGTCATATTCATCCATGAGGATGCGCATAAGCTCAGGAATACCAATAACCGGGTGAGTATCGTTAAGCTGGAAGGTGATCTTGGTTGGGAAGGTAGTAAGATCAGGCTTGTCCTGCCCTGGATAAAAGGTGCGGATGGCATCGTGCAGGGAAGCAGATACAAAGAAATACTGCTGCTGCAAACGCAGAGACTTGCCCGCGGGGGTGGAATCTTCAGGATAAAGAATCTTGGTAATATTTTCTGCCTTGATCTGCGGCTTCACAGCTCCTTCGTAGTCGCTCTTGTTGAAGGTGAGCAGGTCGAACTCATCGTAAGACTTAGCAGTCCACAAACGCAAGGTATTGACGCGGCCTGACTCATAGCCGGGAACCAGGTAGTCCACTGGGATGGCGCGAACAGACCAATCCGGCTGCCACACGCGCTTGCCGTTTTCCTCTGTTACCCTGCCTCCAAAGTTCACACGAACGTCGCGATTGTAATCAATATGACCCCAGGGATTCTCGTTAGTCAGCCAGTAGTCAGCCCGTTCAACCTGACGGCCCTGGGAGTCAAATTCCTGACGGAAAATACCGTATTGATACTGAATGCCATAACCGAAGGCAGGAACGCCAATAGAGGCCAAAGAATCAATAAAGCAAGCAGCCAGACGTCCCAAGCCGCCGTTGCCTAAACCTGGTTCAGGCTCAGAGAAAATAACATCATCGGTCTTGAAGCCCAGTTTAGCCATGGCTTCAGCAAACTGGTCGGTCAGCCCTGCATTGAGGAGAGCATTGCGCAACTGCCGTCCCATGAGGAACTCGGCGCTCAAATAACCTACGGCCTTGGTGCTTCCCTTTACCATGTCTGCTTTTGTTTTTGCCCAGGCCCCAATGAGATGGTTGCGAGTAGCCTTCGCCGTGGCGACATAAACATCTTTAGCAGTAGCCTCAGCTGCTGTCACACCCTGTTCAGTAAGGAGATAGCCTTTAATCTCGTCTGCAAACGCATCAGCTGAAACCGGCGCCTTTGGCGCTGTAATCTGTGTCATAACAAAAAATCCTTCTGTTGTCAGCACACTATTAGCACATCTATTATGCCTTATGGGGCCTACCTTAACCCACTGCATAATTTGCGCCCTTCTGCGCAAAATCTGCTGTGGGAGAATGCACCTCCCCAGCAGCAACGCAGGCCAGTCATTTCCATCTGCCAACCTTCATTGCTCAGGTCCCTTAAACAGAGCCTGCTTCTTCCCATCGTTCTTCCTGATTTGCACGTTCTAAAAACGTCCATCAGGAAACTTTACACTAGTGGCAGGAATGCGGACAGGCGGTGTGGCAGAATCGACATATGACCGTTATCCGAAATTCTGATATTCTTGCTGGAGAAGCCGCCTACAACACCTGGCGAACCCTGGCCGGAGAAGCTCTTGCAGCTTTCCAAGGATCCCCTATAGAAGCATCCACAACAAAGGAAAACCTTAAAAACCGCCTTACCATCAGTCCAAACCTGCCTCGTAAGGACTACGCTTTGGCTGTGCGCTACTCGCTCTACCTGATGGAAAAACTGGCCCCAGGCCCTGGAGTTGAGCTCAGGGTTGCTCCTTATGCAGCAGTAAAAATTCTCGACGGGCCTAAAAGCGATCCCCATAATCTCACCCCGCCTGATGTGATTGAACTGGAACCTGACGTCTGGCTACGATTGGCCTGCGGTATTACCAGCTGGGAGGAAGAAAAATCAGCAGGACACATCAGCGCTGTTTCTCCCCGTGATGATCTGTCGCGTTTTTTGCCTCTGCCTTAAGAGCTTTAGCTTGTTTAGGAGCGCAGGTTATAGGCCATAGAGCACCCTAAGCCCTTAAGCCCCAGCCCATCGGCCCACAGCCATCAGCCCATCAGCCCTTAATGCCTGGCTTATAAGCCTATAAGTTAAGCAAGCGTAAGCTGATGTAAAGTAAAGTTATGTAATCCGTATCTGTATGTTATCCGCTTATTCCGCTTATCCGCCAAGAAAAGAAAGACCTCCCATGCAACACATGGGAGGTTGAGAGAGAAGAGAGAAGAAGGGTTCAGTTATCAGGATTAAACCTGGTCAGCAAAGCTGACATCATTTACTATACAATATTCCAGCGATTATGCAAATCACTTTCTTTGTGGGCGTGTCACAAAAAATACTGAAAATTTTTGTAAAAAATATTTAGGATCATAGGGAATAATCCTTTTATTCTCAATGATATCAACGGTTTTCTCTTTTATTTGGTCTCACAGGAAAAAGTTCTCTATGCCTGATTGGGGGCACAACAGTATCTTTCTTCCCCGATTAATATCTCTGTAAGCGATTTTCTAATGATTTCTAACAATTTCTAACGATTGTCTTTCGTGCTGGGAAGATAAGTGATAACAGAGCCTGGTTCAACCGAATGTGTCAGCCATACGTTGGCCCCAATAACGCTGTCATCTCCAATCCGTGTATGACCGCCCAGAAGAGTCGCATTGGCATAAATGGTAACCCGGTCGCCAATATCAGGGTGTCGCTTACCGCCCTTGACCAGGCTGCCTGAATCATCTATCTCAAACGATTTTGCCCCTATGGTTACTCCCTGATAAATGCGAACATGGGAACCTATACGAGCAGTTTGCCCAATAACCACGCCAGTACCATGGTCGATGCAGAAATATTGCCCAATCACAGCTCCGGGATTAATGTCGATTCCCGTTTTCTCATGGGCAAACTCACTCATAATTCGGGGGATAAAAGGAACGCCCAGGTCAAAAAGAGTATGGGCTATGCGATAGATAAAGGTTGCATAGAAACCAGGATAACAGGCAACCACTTCTTGTCGGGAAGGAGCAGATGGATCCCCGTCATAAATTGCCTGAATATCAGTAAGGACTTCTGCCTTGATTCTGGGCAGCTGTTTGACAAATCCCTGAGCCAGATTGCCGCAGGAAGAGCAATCTTTCTCTTCCACCCTAAGGGCTAGACGAATCTGGCCCTGCAGGCGTGCATACAGTTCTTCCAACGCCTCCTGCTGACTCAAATCTTCATAGTGGTAAAACTGAGGAAGAATCACCCTTTGAGTCAGCTTAACAAGCGCAACAGCCTCTTTCCGGTCAGGAACAGGCTGGGGAACCTCAAGCAAGGATTCATCTGCACCGTTCATCTGATCGAGAATCTGACGAAATAAATTGTCGTTTGCTGATTGAGTCATAAAAGCATCGCCACAAATATATATGTATATAAATAATAAATATTAAATATATTGTGAATTATGTTATAAGTCCCGGATGTAAGCCCGACTGAAAGCTCTTAGGCGAACAAAGGGGTCGACAGATACCGGTCGCCGGAGTCAGGCAGAATAACCACAATCTTTTTACCGGCATTTTCTTCGCGCCCAGCCAGCTCTAAGGCAGCTTTAACAGCAGCACCGGAAGAAATACCAGACAAGAGACCTTCCTTGCGTCCAAGCTCAGCTCCAACAGCGAAGGCATCCTCGTTGGTTACCCGAATGACCTCATCAAAAACGGATGTATCAAGCACGGCAGGAACAAAGCCGGTACCAATGCCCTGAATCTTATGTGGGCCGGGCTTGCCTCCAGACAAGACAGGAGAAGCATCAGGCTCAACAGCCACCACTTTTACCTGAGGGTTCTGCTCTTTCAGATAGCGGCCAGCGCCGGTAATAGTACCGCCAGTGCCCACTGCAGACACGAAAATATCAACAGACCCATCCATATCGCGCCAAATTTCCGGACCGGTCGTCTCATAATGAGCCCTGGCGTTGGCAGGATTGGAGAACTGATCAGGCATAAAGGCGCCGTCAATCTCTTCAACCAGTTCCTTAGCCTTGGCAATGGAACCGGAAATAGCCTTAGATCCTTCAGTCAGAACGATTTCAGCCCCGTAGGCCTTCATCAGCCGCTGGCGCTCTACAGACATAGTCTCCGGCATGACAATAATTACCTTGTAGCCCTTAGCCCTGCCAATGGCCGACAAACCAATGCCTGTGTTACCGGAGGTAGGCTCTACAATGGTTGCCCCTGGTTTGAGTTTGCCCTTGCACTCAGCATCCTCAATCATATAGAGGGCAGCCCTGTCCTTAGTGGAACCAGTCAGGTTGAAGGATTCAACTTTGCCGAAAATCCGAGCTTTCAGATTCTTTTCTTTTTCCACATGGACAAACTCCACTAGAGGGGTATTGCCAATCAGTTCAGTGATGGATTTTTTTACGGGGTTCTTAACGGAGTTTTTCTGTCCGTCAGCTGCAGTCATGAGGCCTCCTCTTGTCGATTTTTATCACCCGCTCATTTCTATATTTATGAGTCAGACTTCACATACTCTGTAGATAACGGCAGAATACAAAAACTTATGGCGCCCTATCTCTACCAGCATAATTATAAGTTGTATATTCTTGGCCGTATTTGCCATCCTCTCCTGCTCTCTAACCCATCCAGTAAAATGTGTATTTTAG
The DNA here is from genome assembly GCF_001042695.1 of Scardovia inopinata JCM 12537. Lineage (NCBI taxonomy): Bacteria > Bacillati > Actinomycetota > Actinomycetes > Bifidobacteriales > Bifidobacteriaceae > Scardovia > Scardovia inopinata. The sequence continues at coordinate 1,746,065 of NZ_AP012334.1, forward strand.
AAAGGCAATCTTGCAAACGCCTTACCAGGTGAGAAAACTAAGCTCAGGAACGGGAGCATACATATGATTATTGGTGGGAAAAAACATGCTGTTGCGGAAAACATCCGTCATGCAATTGAAAACAATACTCCCTATAAACCAGTTGAGACTGAGGATCCGGTAATAGACAAACAAGAGCTGACAGGAATGGCCAGACAGCAGCTTGAACGTATGCGGACGGTTACTTTTAAAATCAATAATTTCCTTGTTCGAACAGGGCTGAGAGCAGCTGAATTTATATTCAGTCGTCACACTCAGATTGAAGGTTTGGAAAAACTGAAGGATGTCCACGGTGGTGTTCTAGTCACAGCTAACCACTTCAATCCGCTGGAAAACCTTGCTCTGCATAAAACTATGCGCAAAGCTGGGTGGAAGCGGCTTTATGCAGTCAGCCAGGCCTTAAATTTGGGAATGACCGGTTGGGTAGGCTATATCTTTAAATATTTCGATACCATTCCTCTGGTAAAAGATCATAAATATTTATCCACCCTCTTCCCCGAGGCAATGCTGCGGGTTTTCAGGAGCAATGGGGCTGTTCTTATATACCCGGAAGAGCAGATGTGGTTTAATTACCGCCGGCCCAGGCCTGGCCGCCATGGAGTTTATGATTACGCAGCCCAGCTAAACGTTCCCATCGTGTCGCTTTTTACTGAGCCCATAGACACTGGCAAACCTGAAAAATCTGATCCTGAATTCAACCAAACCCGGTATATTGTTCATGTTTTGGATACCCTTTACCCAGATCCAACGTTTAGTCCCCAGGAGAACAGTACCAGGATGCGCCTGGCTGACGATGCCCAGCGCAGGGCAGCTTACGAACGGATCTATGGTAAATCCATAGATGCCCCCTTTGATGTATCTGATATTGCCGGTTGGCATCCCGAGAATGCAGAGCCTGCTCAGGAAGAGGCTAACACCCAGCAGCTTGGGGATGAGGATAAGAAACAGGCCGAGAGTAAACAGGCTGACCTTTCAGAAGGCGGCCAAGACTAAAATATGGCCCATAAAAAGTACGCCTATTCAACTGTCACTGATGATCTGGTAGAAACAGCCAACCAGCACTACCAGATTGATGATTCCCACGTGTGGTATCACCGGGGACGCCTTTTCCGCTTTCTGTATCTGTGCGCTTATACCATTTTCTATCTGGTTTTTGGAGCCTATGCTAGATTCTGGCTTGGGGTGCGCTTCAAAGGCAAAGAAATCCTTAAACCATGGGCAGGAAAGTCCTTTTTCATTTACGGGAACCATACCCTTCCGTTGGGTGATGTTGCCTTAACGATTATGCTTAACTATCCACATTCAGTTTCAGCTATGATGAGTCAGGCAAATTTTGGCATTCCTCTTATTGGCCACATTCTTGAGTGGGCTAATATGCTGCCCGTTCCCCATACTCCTGAACAGCACCAGGCCTTTCACATGGAGATGGATAATTTGGTTAAGGAGGGAACAGCCATCGCTATCTACCCCGAAGCCCATGTCTGGCCCTACTATACGGGAATCCGTCCCTATTCAGCCAAGTCTTTTGCTTACCCTGCCCGCTATGGTCTTCCTTCTTTTTGTTCAACAGTGACCTATCAAAAGAGGCTCTTATTCAAACGCCCCAGGGTTACCATCTATATTGACGGTCCCTTTTTCCCTGACGGAAAAGAAGGACAGGAAGAGCGGCTGCGAACGACGATTCACGATACAATGGTTGCCCGGAGCGCAGTTTCTACCTACCGCTATGCCTCATACCGACGACAGGATCGGGCAGACCAGGTAAACCAGACAGGACAGGCAGAGAACAGCGGGAGTCACAGCAAGGAGCGGGCCTGATGGATGTTTTGTATTGCGGCGATAGCCGCATGCGTGATGGACTGCTGATCTCCTTGCTATCTCTGATTGACCAATCTTCTGATCCTGTAAATGCTTATGTTTTGACAGCTTCCATCAGGACGGACGACCATGTGTGGGACCCCATAACTGCTGGTGATATTGCGTATCTAGATGCCCTGGTGAAGAAGTCCCGTCAGGGTGGCAGCGTGACTCTGATAGACATCAGCCGTCAGTTTCATGATGAGCCCCCAACAGCCAATATGAAAACTCGGTTTTCCCCCTACTGTATGCTTCGCCTCTACTCCGATTTGGTTGATTTGCCTGACCGGATTCTCTACCTGGATACCGACGTGATCTGCCGGAAGGATCCGATTGAACTCTTTACTATGGATATGGGCAAGGCTCAAATAGCAGGGGTACCAGACCACTATGGTCGCCTGATGCCCACCGCCGGTTTGACCTTTCCAGGCAACTATGTGAACTCAGGGGTCTTACTCTTGAATATGGCTGCAATATATGACAGTGGTCTGTTTGCCAAGTGCCGGCGGATGTGCCAAGCAAAGAGAATGTTTTTGTGCGATCAGACTGCCATCAATCGTCTGGCGAGAGACCGTAAGATACTGCCCCGGCGGTATAACGAGCAGATCAAGACGAGGAAGAACACTGTTTTGCGGCACTTTACCACGACCCTGCATGCCCTGCCCTTCCCTCATACCCAGACCGTAAAGCCTTGGGACATAGACCGGGTCCATGATGTCTTGGATGAGTATGACTATGATTTTCTCTTTTTGAATTATAAATTCCATATTTCCCAGATGAACGCCCTGGCTTAGGCTGCCTTTCATTCGGGCTGTCTTCGGTTGGGCTGTCTTTCATTCGCATGAGCATGGGCAGAATGCTGGATTTGCTTGGGTCTGCTAGGATCCGGCGCATAAGCTTAAGCCTAGCCTGAGCTTAAACCTGAACCTGAGCTTAAACCTAAGCCTAAGCCTGAGATTTAGGTGGGAAACCTAAGTGGGAAAGAAAAAGCCCGACTTAAGAACAAGCCGGGCTATCAGAGAGAAGGAGAGAAGAAAGGTTTCAATTATTAAGAGTGGGTATCTCTTAGCCAACATTGCGTTGGTAGTTATTATTAAAGACTCCAATCCTTAATACTTCCCCAGCGTTTCCCTTAAAGAAGTCTGAGAAAAAGACCTTTTGCTGCATATAATCGCCTTCCGAACCTACGGTATAGGTACCGGTACAGGTACTTTTATTTTTTATGTATGCTGCACTCTTATTCTGATTCTCCATCTTTAGCAATGGGCTCCCCCTCTTCAGCGATTTTTTTCTTTTCTGTTTCCAGACGTGCTGCTTCTTTCTCCTGACGAGCGGCAAGCTCTCGCTGGAAGCGATCAAGCTCTTCTTGAACCGCTTCAACCGGTATTTTCTGGAAAATCGGAGAAGGCTTGGCAATAATGGTTCCGGCAGTAATCTCCTGCCGCTTCCAGGGCCTTACATTCTCGCCCAGCTTATATGTACCGGTAATAATGGGGTAGGTAAAGTCAGGGTTATCCAGATCCTGCACATCTTCAAGATGAGGAAGAGGAGAGAAAGTTCCTTTACCCCCCAAAGTTTCATAAACTTTTTGTGCAGAATGAGGCAGGAAGGGAGCAAGCAAGGTATTGGCATCCATAACTGCCTGAGCAGCCGTATGCAGGACAGCTGCGAGCCGTTCCGGATTGTCCTTAAGCTTCCAAGGCTCGGTAGCAGAAACATATCGGTTAATTTCCTGAACAATATGCATGGCCTCAGTCAGAGCCGCCTTCTGCCTATGCGATTCGATCAGGGATCCGACTGTGTGGAAGCCCTCTTCAGTCGTCTTCAGCAAGTCCCTGTCCATATCTTCTAAGGCAGTCAATTCAATTTGAGGTATCTGGCCGAAATTTTTATAAAGCAGAACAGCTACACGATTAACCAGATTGCCCCAGCTGGAAACCAGCTCCTCATTGTTGTGCCGCACAAATTCTGACCAGGTGAAATCGGAATCCGATGTTTCAGGACCGGCAATAGAAATGTAGTAACGGACAGCATCTACCTGGTAGCGAGAGAGGATGTCTTTTACATAAATAACAATGCCACGGGAAGAGCTAAATTTCTTGCCTTCCATAGACAGGAATTCCGAGGCAACCACCTCTGTGGGCAGGTTGAGCCTACCCAGGCCACCGGGTTCCCCGCCCTTGCTGCCTTCTCCGTTATAGGCCAAAATTTCTGACGGCCAAATCTGAGAATGAAAAGTAATATTATCTTTACCCATAAAGTAATAGGCAGGTGATTCAGGGTCATTCCACCACTGACGCCACAAATCAGGATCACCCTGTCGCCTAGCCCACTCAATGGAGGCAGACAAATAACCAATCACGGCGTCAAACCACACATAGAGCTTTTTATCCGGATTATCAACCCAACCATCCACAGGGATAGGAATTCCCCAATTTATGTCACGGGTAATAGCTCTGGGCTTCACCTCGTCAAAGAGACCAAGGGAAAAATTAATAACGTTGGTACGCCAATTTTTTCGAGTCTTCAGCCAGGCTAAATTAGCTTCAGCCAGAGCTGGAAGATCCAGGAAATAGTGGTCAGTCTCTTCAAAGCGGGGAATTTCACCGTTAATCTTCGACCGAGGATTGATCAGATCAATGGAATCCAGTTCATTGCCGCAATTGTCGCACTGATCTCCGCGAGCACCGTCGTAACCGCACAGGGGGCAGGTTCCTTCAATATACCGGTCCGGCAGGGTCCTTCCATTGGAAGGAGAAATGGCAACCATCTGGGTGCCCTGATATATATATCCGTTTTTTAAACACTGCTTGAACATATCCTGCACAACTTTTTCGTGATTCTTTGTAGTTGTACGAGTAAAAAGATCATAGCTCAAACCCAAATTGCACAAATCCTGGGCAATAACCCTGTTATACCGGTCCGCCAACTCCTGAGCAGAAACCCCTTCAGCATCTGCCTGAACCAGAATAGGCGTTCCATGCTCATCAGTTCCTGACACCATGAGCACATCATTCCCTTTCATGCGCTCATACCGGGCATAAACGTCTGAAGGTACACCAAATCCGGCTACATGCCCTATATGCCTTGGCCCGTTGGCATATGGCCAAGCTACAGCTACTAATACATGACTCATAAGGCCGATTATCCCTAGCAACACAGACAAAGAGACTGCTTTCTTCATGGTCGGGTTATCCACGGTAATCCCTGTGCAAAACAGTTTTCCACAGGACGTTTGGTGAAGACAGTAGGACTTACCCTCTCCTCAAGGGGGATCAATCGCTCTGACACAGTGAGTAACCAGACAAATATGCACAATAAGCAGAAAATGTCAGACACTTATCCCCCTTGTCCACAATTTTTCAGAATTTTTTCTCCTGCTGCTCCAGAAGGAATATGCTATGACTACACAGAGTCGAAAGGTGGCAATGACATCATGGAATATCAATCTCTCAGTGAGCCGGAGACCCCAGGCCTGGGGAGCCACAGGCTGGAAGCAGCCCCAAGGCCACAGGCAGCAGGGTCGACAAACACGCATGTTTCCTTCTACAAGCTGCGAGGACGAACAAACCAGAAACGAACTCCAATTTTTCGAATTGGCCAGTTGAGCGGAAATATTGGTTTACAGCGGCTCCTCTGTTCGCAAGCCATCACCCTCTTAGACAAAGATTCCTTCTTTACCCGTAGCCAGGCTGAAGATGCCCAGGGGCGAGCACTGATCGTCCGCAGTATTATCCCCTATGGAACAGTTCCCTGCGGCTGGCTGGCCGCATGGATCTGGCTGGGTGGAGAAGAATTCCCTCACACGATTGATCTCATTTCTCACTCCCACTACAGAACCTTGCTCTACGGCAGACAAATACGGATCAATTCCCGCGAAATCTCCCCTGAACAGGTGTCATATGTGGGAACTGTTCGTCTGACATCTCCGGTGCGCACAGCCTGTGATCTGTCCTGTCTGACAGCACAGGAGAAAAAAGAACTTAATGCCTACCAAACTATAGGTGATTTAGCAATTAAATGCGGGTTTACCTGTCATGACTGTTTGCAGGCACTATGGAACCATCCCCGGTGGCGGGGGCATGAAGAAGGAGTAATGACCTTTAATAACCCCCAGCTCAAAAATCTCATGGACGCCGCTTCAACCGTGAAATCCTCTGCCAGTAAGGACGAAAAGTATGCTTCATTCGTTTAATTTATATTCATCGCCTTCTGACACGACAGGCACTAATCAACCGGAACTTTTTAAGCATAAATCCGAACAAAGTAATCACAGGTACAGGACCAGCCCCCAGGATTCGGCACATTATGCAGACCCGCTGCATCCCCCTCCTCCTCCACTCCGGCTAACTCCCTATGTGGCTGTCAGCAGTACCGATCAGGCTGTTCTGTGGTATATAGCAAGGAATGTTCCCGATTTGCGCTGTTGGGTGATTGCTAATCCTCGGGCAAAACCGGACTTATTGGAGTACATTTCTCAAGCAGGCGGGCCCCATGTTAAGGACTGCTTCACTGTTCTGTTTGCTGCTTTGGACGCAGATGAAGACAGGCACATAGAAGACTGATGCCTAATCTTTAAGCCGCAGGACGGCAGCATATACATCCTTGCTTTTAGCCACGGATCCGTCAGCAAGAGGATGGTCAGGAATAATCCGGGAAATTGCCTGTTTGATTTTCACTTGGTTCTTCCTGGAATAATCAAGAGATAGACGGGCAAGAAAATCTAGAGAATTCACGGATTCCGCTGACAGCGCATCGGTAGATGAGGCAGAGGAAGCAGAGGAAGCAGAGGAAGCAGACAGAGCTGGGTTGGACAGCAGACTCTTGTCTTTGGGCTGATAACCAGAACCAGCTATAACCAGAACTATCTCGCCCCGGGGAGGGTCGGCTATAACTCCTGAACGTATCTGGCTGACGCTTCCTCGGCGAACCTCCTCATAGTCCTTTGTCAGCTCGCGGGCAAGAGCCATAGGACGGTTGGGGCCAAGAATTTCCAACAAATCATCCATGGAATCAGAAATACGATGAGGGGTCTCATAATAGACAATTGTTCTGGCTTCCGACCGAATCAGTCGCAGAGCCCTCAGGCGCTCGCTGTGTTTACGGGGAAGAAATCCTTCATAGCAGAATCGATCCGTTGGCAAACCAGATAAAGCCAAAGCATCCAAGACGGCAGAAGGGCCAGGTGCACAGGTCACCGGCAGACCGCGCTCAATAGCGCGTCTGACAATCGCCAAGCCAGGATCATTAATAGTTGGCATGCCTGCGTCCGAAACCACCAGAACGGTAGCCCCAGCCTCAACCTGATCCAAAAGTGAGTCAGCCTTCTGACGCTCATTATGATCATGATAGGCAATGACCCGTCCCTCGACCCGTATCCCCATCCGGTTTGCAAGATCATAGAGCCGACGGGTATCTTCCGCAGCAACAATAGTGGCATGCTCCATAAGCGCCGCCAGACGGGCAGAAGCATCAGAAGTATTCCCAATGGGTGTTGCCGCCAGTACGACTTTCCCCTGCATGGGCTTAAATATCCGCAGAGAATCCAAACTTTGCATATTCATGCCCCCTGTATCCATAGTGGTAACCTATCACGTCAGATATATAAGATCAGCAGATCAAAAAGGATGCTAACAACATTTCAATCTACCCACAATCTTATGTGCTTGCTTCACATAAGCGGCACAGGTCAGGACTATTCTGGATAAAGGTGGATGATGCATACTTCGATTATCTCAAAAACAGCCATGAATAATGAACGAAAAAAGACAGATAGCAGTAATACAGTATACACTTTCCGCCCACCGAAAAATGCAATACTTCGAGAAGAAATTATTACTATCGGCACTGCCATCATTGCAATTGCTCTTTTGTCAATTGCTGTATTCCTGAATAATTCGTTGGTAACCAAACGAATTTGTTATGCACTAATTATTTTTATATGCCTCGCATCACCCTGTGATCTTCTTTTTTTCATTCCTCGAAGAATTCGTACTACAGTAATATCTCTCAACTCCAAAGCTCTTACTCTCAAAGAGGGGAAACTGCTGATACGAACAAAAATTATTCCTATAGCAAGGATAACAATGCTCTCTCAGACCAACGATCCCATAGCTTCATTCTTCCAGCAGTCAAGAATAAAAATAACTGCCACTACTGAAGAAATGCATCTCCCTTATCTTTCCCATGAAGATGTCAGTAAACTTCTTGATCTGCTGCAGCGCTTTGCTTCAATAAAGGATAATGAATGAAATCTTTTCATCCATTGATGATAATCAGTCGTTTAGTTAAAACTATCATTCCTTCTGCTACAGCGATCTTTGTTCTTGTGGCGGTTATTGCATCCGTTAGGGGGACAATTCGTATACTATGCATAGGAATATTAATTTATTATATTCTCACTAGAATATATTTTCTCTTCTATGATTGGGCAACAACTCGATATGCAATCAGCCCTCATGGACTGACTCTTACGACCGGGGTGTTTAACAAAAGAACAAAAGTCATTCAGTGGAAAGATATTCGATCGGCAGCCACTGTAACGGATCCAATTTTAAGAAGTAAGGATCTTCAGCAAATTGAGCTTATGCAATATACGAACGATGAACAGAAGATCGTGCTCTTTGCAATTCCACGTTCTGAAGCTCTGACTATAAAATCATTTTTACACAACCAATCTCCTGCAGCTCAGTCTACAGAAAAAGATGATGTGATGGAGTCGCATACAGCAAGTAGAAAAAGAACAAGTGCAACCGAGAGAACGAGTACAATAGCCACATCCCTCCTCCCACATTTGTCAATAAAAGATTACTTTCTGATTGGTTTCACTTATGCTCAATTCCTGGTTATCATTCCTACAATTTATGCTATAATTCGTGTTATTTTTCTCCATCAAGAATACAGCGATGATAGTGTGGAAGAGGCTCTATCTTTTTTTGCTTTAACTCCTGCGACGAAAGTGGGAATTGCTATTTTAGTCATAGCTCTCGGTCTTGCTTACGGAACTATTAGTTCATGGGTACAGTTTTCCAATATCACAGTAGTAAGGACTACTGATGGGTATGATTATTCAGCTGGCATTATTAACCCAAGAGCTCAATTTATTCCTATGAATAGGATTGAGTCGGTAACGGTATCGCAGAATCTACTCATGCGCTTAGTCCATAGATATCAACTTACCGTAAGTACTGGAGGCTTTGGCACTTCCCGAAAGGAATATTCTCTCATTCCATTAGGCGATCTAAAAACAATAGCGAGCTTCCTTGATGCTTTCTTCCCCGATAAAAGAGAAAGCAGCCTGTGCATGGAACAAATTAAGTCAGCAAAAAAGAAAACACTGTTATCAACTGCCTTGCTCATCATTATTGGCATTTGCACTTATTTATTGAGCCTTCAAAATTTTTCACGAATTTATATAGAAATTATTGCCCTGGCTCTTCTTATATTTATTTTATATTTATTATGCTTAATTGTATAAGTCACTCTTACTATCTGTCGAATATGGGTCTTTCAATCGTTTCTACAGGATTTTTTAATTTGAAATATCGAATATTCAAACCCTCGGGATTCATAGTATAGAGAGCACACCATTGATTGTTTTATCATTCCCCATGACTGAAACCACTATTAAATTACGAATGAGCAGGACAAAAAGGCTCATTATAATTAGCTGTAGTCAACAGTCGATGGTTCACATTCAAAATCTGATAAATGCTATTAGCCTTCTATAAGGTATATTAAATCCATATTAGAGCGAAACCAGTGCGAAATTATTTGACTTGCATTACACAATTGAGAAAGAATTGAAACTGGAATTCTCCCCTTCTTAGCATTATTCATTTTCTTGTGAGCCTCACCTTCTTGCAGAAAACTCCTCAATTCATGCATTTACAAGGCCCATCATTGATGCTTGTAATAATACGCCTTACAGATTACTGGATTATTTAAATTTAAACCTAGTCCCCTCCGACTATACTCAGAAAATGAGTACTATTAGGGGGCAAGCGGCCTCTGGCTGCTTGCCCCTCTTAATGCTGACCATGCAGCCTGGGACTGCACAATTAAGTCAGAATTAAGTCAGCATAATAACAGTAAATAATAAAACAAATCAGTAGATTCATCAGTTTGCGAGGTACGGTAATGGGACTGCATGCAGATAAAAACCGAATAATCCGTCATGCTGCGCCAGTTCCTCCCCAAAACCCAAGCCCTGTCTCAAAACCAAAACCACACAACAAGCACAGGGCAGTGCCACAGGTTCTCCATGGGCAAACGAATACCGGCCACAGAATTAATCGAATTACCTCCCACAAGACCTCTTTTCCCGGCCTGTCCCTCCGCTGCGACCAATTGAAATCCTATTGTGCCACACCAAAGGGCTGGAAAGTCATGGGATGGATAATTCCCCTCCTGGTAACCGTGTTCGGAGGACTGCTGAGATTCATCCGTCTGGGGCAGCCGGCAGGAATTGTTTTTGACGAAACCTACTATGTCAAAGATGCCTGGACTATGCTGCTTACAGGAGAAGCCCGCGACTGGCCGACCAAGATTCACGGCACTGGAATCAACACACTCTTTGCTCACGGCCACACAGGCGGCTGGCTGGCCAGCGCTGAGTATGTGGTTCATCCTCCTCTAGGCAAATGGTTTATTGCCCTGGGGCTGGAACTTTTCGGCGGTGCTGGCAACATTGCTGCCTGGCGTGCTGCCACTGCCCTGGCAGGGACTCTGGGAATCCTGCTCCTGTGCCGGGTAACTCTCAAGCTTTTCCACAATCTTCCCCTCACTGCTCTGGCTGGTCTTTTCCTCAGTGTTGATGGTCTGGGAATTGTCATGAGCAGAACAGGAATCCTTGATATTTTCATTATGACCTTGGCCCTGGGAGCTTTCCTCTGCCTGCTCAACCACAGGGAATGGGCCTTAGGAAGGCTGACAGACTACGCCGATGAACATCTGATCAGCCGTCAGACCCCCAGCATTCAACCTGGCCCCTTGGTCTTCTTTTCCTGGTGGCGCTTGGCAGCAGCCATCCTCCTGGGTTTAAGCTGCGGCATTAAATGGTCAGGCATTTATTTCTTTGCTGTTTTTGCCCTCATCTCCGTATTCTGGGATGCCTACACCAGGCATGAGCTGGGGTATAAAAATTGGTTTGTCAGCGCCATTATTCGGGATGGACTGCCGACCGCTCTTTATATGATTCCCACAGTTGCCCTGACCTATCTGGCAACCTGGGCGGGCTGGTTTATTCATCCTGATTCCTACCTGCATTCCTGGGCAGCAGCCCACCCTGGGCAGGGGGTAACATGGCTGCCGGATAGCCTGCGATCTTTCCTTGAGTATCACCGAGAAATGTGGCAATTCCACGTTTCTCTTGACACTCCTCATACCTATATGGCCAATGCATGGCTTTGGCCTTTGCAAATCCGACCTACTAGTTTCTGGTGGAGCGAGCCTCAGGGACGTCCTGGATTGTGCCCGACTAATCCAGTTTCCACCTGTGTGACCGACGTCGTTGCCCTGGGCAATCCTCTCCTCTGGTGGACCGGATCCCTCTGCGCCATCCTTACCCTGGTTATTGTTCTTATTGCCAAACGCGGCGATTGGCGGGCAGCAGCTGTCCTGGCCGGTTGGGTAGGCGGCTGGGCTCCCTGGCTTTTATACCAAAATCGAACAACATTCAATTTTTATGCAGTAGCCTTCCTCCCCTGGGTAATTTTGAGCATTATTTATGTGCTCAACTGGCTGCGGCAGGAATTGTCAGCAAGCATTTACAGGATTATTCTGTTCCTGGGAACTGGAGCAATTCTTCTGGTTTCCGCCTACTTCTTCCCCATCTGGACCGCTATTCCTGTCCCCTATCATTTCTGGTACAGTCATATGTGGCTACAAAGCTGGATTTAGTCTCTCTTTCTCTTCTCAAGCTTCTTGTGTAAAGTAAGACGAATGAGCGTTATCAACTTCTTCGTTAGGCTTCTGAAAGACCCCAGGACGGCAATTGCAGGCTGGATCACCACTCTGGGGCTGGCCCCCACCTACGCGATTATTTTTCTAATTATTTTTATTGAAACCGGCGTCGTCTTTATGCCTTTTCTGCCAGGCGACTCGCTTCTTTTTGCCGCAGGCTATTTCGCTGCCGATCCCAAGTATCCTCTAACTCTGGGAATCCTTTTGCCACTCATGTGGGCAGCCCCTATTCTGGGTGATGAGTGCAATTACTTCATTGGTCATTTCTTCGGTCAAAAGATAGTAGAATCGGGTAAGGTAAAATCCCTGACTCCCGAGCGCATTGCCAAAACTCAGGGAATGATAGATAAGTGGGGGCCTCTGGCTGTCTTTCTGGGGCGTTTCTTCCCCTTTATCCGCACCTTTATGCCCTTCTTTGCCGGTATCAGTGGTATGAAATGGCACAGATTTGCTCCCTTCAGTCTTCTGGGCGGTCTGATCTGGAGTTCGCTTTTTACCCTTCTGGGCTTCTTCTTTGGTGGCATTCCTGCTGTCCAGCAACATTTTGAGCTGGTGATTGTAGGGATTTTGCTTATTTCTTTGATACCAACTTTTGTGGGTCTGATCAAGGCTCACCTGAACGGCAGAAAAAACAAGGCAAAAAGCCAGCTAGAACAGTAACAACGGGTGGCACTGAGAACAGCACCGGGGAAAAGGAAGCTTAACACGTCCCTCCTGCCCTGGCGCCCGGGACGGGTATAGTAGGCAGAGTACTGATACAGAGGCAGTACTCTGGGGCTGTAGCGCAGTTGGTAGCGCGCTTCGTTCGCATCGAAGAGGTCGGGAGTTCGATTCTCCTCAGCTCCACGCAAATTTTTGATGATGCCGTTCTCGCCAATGATGAGGAATGTGCATCACGGTACTTAATTGATCTGCTGATAATTGTATCTTTATCTTTTTTGCGACTCCTTCTCCGCCTGAGCATTCATACCCGGAAGACGGCCGAAAGAATAAATAGTGACCATAATCAGGAAAACAGGAAGGCTGAGCCCAAAAGCAGCCAGCAGACCCATCCAGTGGTACCACAGATAGCCGGTTATGATAATCATGGCAATCAACAGAAGAGTGCAGAGGGGACGGGCAATAATCATGTGGACCGACATACGGGCCACCCAGGTCATACTCTCATCGTAATTGGATCTCACCGCCCAGGAGATAATCACGAAAAGAATATACAGAACGTTGACCGCCAGAAGGATGCCGGAGGCGGCAAAACCCAGCCGGCCCATATTGTTGAAATTAACCAGATAATAATCCCAAGCCAGAAGAGCCCCTACAATAAGCTGAATCCAGCCAAAAATGTTCGCAGCCGAGAAGTCATCCACCCAGGACCTGTGAAAAACTATCCAGGTCCGCCGCACAGTCCAGGACCGGTTTTTGTCTTTATCCAAAACCCACGTCCTGTATGTGGAATAAGTGGCGGAGATGGAGGGGAAAAGTCCCAGGACCACAGCACCCAACAGTGTATGGACAATGAAGGCTATATGGGCCACAAAGATCATGAGAACTATGCGACAGAAATATTCATACCCGACTGCGAACCGTTTCATCCCTTGACAGCTCCAATCATCACGCCCTTGTTGAAATACTTCTGCAGGAAGGGGTAAATCACCAAGAGGGGAAGGGTAGAAACAATAATAATACCAAACTTAATCTGGTCACCCAGATTCTGCGACTGGGCAGCGGTCATGCCAACGCTGCCCTGATCGGTCTGATTTGCCAGAAGAATCATCTGCAGAACATTCTGTAGGGGCTGTTGATCCTGGTTGCGAATGTAAATCAAACCAGTAAAGTAATCATTCCAATGCCCAACAAAGCAGTAGAGGCCAATCACGGCAATAATGGCACTTGACAGGGGCAGAACCACTTTCATAAAGAAACCAAAGTATGACAGGCCATCCACCTTGGCGGCATCATGAAGCTCCTCTGGAATAGAAGTCTCGAAGAAGGAGCGGGCAATAATCATGTTATAAACCCCAAAGGCACCAGGCAGGATGAAGACCCACATGCTGTTCAGCAGGTGAAGCTGCTTCATCAGCAGGTAGCTGGGGATCAAGCCGCCGGAGAAGAACATGGTAAAGGCGAAGAGGAACATGATGACCCTCCTGGGCCTGAATTCCTTGCGAGAGAGGGCAAAGGAGGCCGGAATGGTAACCAGAAGGTTGACTGCGGTACCAACAACAGAATAAATTATCGTATTCCTGTAGCCGATCCAAATGCGGGAATCCTGCAGAATCTGAGCGTATCCGCTCAGGCTGACTCCCTTGGGCCAGAGGGTTACCTGACCGGTAGCAACATACTTGGGATCAGAGAAGGAAGCAATAATAATAAACCAGAGCGGATAGATGATAGCAGCAACAATAAGGATAATAATGGCCGTAATGATACTATCTACCACCCAGTCTGATACCGTTTTCTTCTGATGGTGATGCTTGTTGAAGGGAACATCACTGCTGGGAATATGCGATTTGGGAGCCTGGGAATAGGAGACTGTCGAGATCTCCGGCTTGGCTGATTTAGAAGATGCTGACATCGCTTGCCCTCTTTGCTATCATGTTGGCCACAATCAGGAAGAAGAAGTTGACCACTGAGTTAAATAAACCGATTGCTGTGGAATAGGAGAATTGATTATCCAAAATACCAATCCGGTAGGTATAGGTTGAAATAACCTCAGATGCAGTCACATTCAGGGTGTTCTGCATCAGCCAAACCTTCTCAAAACCAACGCCCAGAACGAAGCCCATATTCATAATCAGGAGAACCCCGGCAGTGGGCATAATAGTAGGAATATCCACATACCGGATCAACTGCAGACGTCCGGCTCCATCAATGCGGGCGGCCTCGTAAAGGGCCAGATCAACGGAAGACAGGGCTGCTAGGTAAATAATGCAGTTCCAGCCCGTATGCTGCCAGATTTCAGAAATCCAGTAGATAGGGGTGAAAGCGCTGGGCTCGCCCAACAAACTGGTTTTGCCGAAGAAACGTCCCAAAAGACCATTGCCGGGAGCCAGGAAAATGTTAATCATAGAGACCATAACCACTGTAGAAATAAAATGAGGCATGTAGGTGATGGTCTGTACAAAGCTCTTGACCTTAGAATTGCCAATCTGGTTAATCAGGAGGGCAAGAATAATTGGAGCAATGAATCCCATGACCAGGGTCCACAGGCTGATACGGATGGTGTTACCAATGATCTCGCCGAACATGGGGTCATTGAAGAAGCGGCGGAAATACTTGAGACCAACGAACTTTCCGCCCGTTAAGCCCTTGGTCAGATCATAATCGCGGAAAGCCAGCTGTACCCCATACATGGGAACGTAGGCAAAAATAACCGTGAAAATAATAGCCGGTATGAGCATGGCCCACAGCTGCCAATACAGATGAATGTGGGAAGCCAGGCGCTTAAACCAGGGCTGGTGCCGTTTTAGGGCTGTATTGTCAACGACTGCCTGCCGGCCGGCCGGGTCAGATCCAGAACCGTGAGCAGCAGCCGCTGTCAGGTGAATGGAAGTTTGCTGAGTAGACATTACTATACCCCTCACTTTTCCTTATCGTTTTCGGTCAAGCTGTATACGAAGGCGCCCCATGGAGGAACAATGCCGGTTTCGAACACGCTTTCAAGATCAGAACTGGAAATATTGGCAATAAGGATTCTGTCAGCACTTTTCTGACTGTGAAGGTCTCCTGCCAGATCCCTCAGCTCCTCAGACAGCAAATCCTTGGATTGCTTAGGTAAAACTTGTTCATGAGAGGAGACGTTTACCACCACCATCAGGGACTGCTGGTCCAGGGTTCTGGTAAAAGCATAAATATGCGGATCGTCGCAGTCCAGCAGGGTAAAGGCCCCGGCCGCCACCACTGGATTGGTGTGCCGCAAATTAATAAGCTTCTTATAGAAAGTAAAGACTGAATCCGGATCCCCTACCTGGCTAGCAGCATTGATGGTATTTTTATTTATATTAACATCAATCCATGGAGCCTGGGCGGCAGAAGAATCTTCAAATCCTGCATACAGAGAATCATCCCACTGCATAGGAGTACGGGAATTGTCCCTGCTGACCTGAGCCAAAGATTCCATCATAGAATCCGGCGTCTGAATCTGAGCCTGGTTAACCCGCTGTTTATAAGCATTGATGGATTCCAGATCCCGGTACTGATCCAGCTGGGTAAAGCCTGCATTAGTCATACCCAGTTCCTCACCCTGATAAATATACGGGGTTCCCCGGTGTAGATGCAGAAGGAGAGCCAGGGCCTTTGCCGACTGTACCCTCCGGCTCTCGCTGCTGGTATCGCCCCAACGGGACACAATCCGAGGCTGATCATGATTGCCAAAATAAAGGCTTGACCAGCCAGACTGAGCCACTGCCTCCTGCTGAGAACGCATGACCTCTTTGAGCCTGGGAAGATCCAAAGGCTTCATATTCCACTTAGCACCTTCCTGATCCACTCCCATATGATCGAAGAGGAAGAGCATATCCAGCTCTCCGTGAGCCGGATCGGTAATATAGTGATTGCGTTCAGGGCTGATTCCCTGGGCCTCCCCCACTGTTAAATAGCCCTGGCGGGAAGAGAAAACCTCCGACCGCATTTCCTGCAAGTATTCATCCAGACGAGGCCCATCCATGCTGAAGGGCCAGGGACTGGAATAACCTTCTTCGCCCGCTGGAAGATCAGCAATCTGGCTGCCTCTTACCCCCGGCAGATGCCCTTGAGAATCCGTCCATTTGGAAATAAGGGTAATCACATCCATGCGGAAGCCATCCACGCCCTTGTCCAGCCACCAATTCATCATTCGGTAAACTGCCTGCCTCACCTGCGGATTTTCCCAGTTGAGATCCGGCTGTTTGGGAGAAAAAGTATGAAGAAAATACTGGCCCCTTTCAGGTGAATACTCCCATGCCGACCCGCCAAAGGTGCTCCCCCACTTGTTGGGCTCAGCCCCTGACATCCCGGGAATGTGTCCAGGTCGGGCGTCTTCCCACCAATACCAATCTGCATATCCGGGTTCTTTTTTCACAGATTTTATAAACCACTCATGCTCGTCAGAGGTATGATTCACTACCAAATCCATGACAACCTTTATGCCCAACTGATGAGCGCTGGCAATGAGAGCTTCCATGTCTTCCATAGAGCCAAACATGGGGTCGATATCCTGATAATTGGAGATATCATAGCCGTTGTCATCCTGGGGAGATTGGTAAACCGGGCTTAGCCAGACAACATCCACACCCAGATCAGCCAGATAAGGAAGCTTATTCCTGATGCCGTTAAGATCACCGTAACCATCCGAGTTACTGTCCGAAAATGACCGTGGATAAATCTGATAAACTACTGCATTTGACCACCAAGGGTTGGGGTCGGATCCGTTTGTCTTGACGCCTTCAGGAAGGCAGGACCGTTGTTTTTCTGTCATGGGTTTCTCCGGTAAATACCTCTGCTGGGAAAGCGCTGCGCAAAGAGCTCTGGTGCAGGCCCTGCAAAAGTTTCTTAAATTTCCGCCTGCCCCCTCCGGCCCCACTGCCGGGGAGCCGAAGGGGAGGTCAGCGGCTTCTTTTACTCCTTAGTCGAGTTGAGGTTGACACCAATGGTGTCCATATTCTTCTTAAAGGCGTTGTAAACCTGCTGCTCAATCTTGATATTCTCATCAAGCTTGTTCTTCTTCAGGCTGGCAACGTAGGCATCCCATTCCTTGTCAATTCCACCCTTGGTGACCCACTTAGCGAACTTGCTCATGGCAGCCTGGGTAATACCTGTGTTGTTTTCGTTCATTGTCTGAGTCTGCTCAGTGGTCATGGGCATATTGGCATACAAGATGTCCTTATTGAAATCAACATTCTTGTAATTAACGTCATAAACCGCATCTACCGACCGGTACTCAGTGTGCTGAGAAGGAAGGTTCAGTTTCATATCGTCGCCAATCCAGGCAGGAGCTCCATCAGCCAGAGCATTGGTAAACTGCCAGTCAGAGGCGTTCTTGGTTTTATCCTGAGGATCTAGAACGGTGTAATTGTTCGGTCCATTCTTCTTGACACAGGTTCCGAAGGCACCGTACCGCATCTGGACAGATATATCAGGGCTATAGAAGGAATCTACCAGTTTAAGAGCAGCATCTTTATTGGCGACATTCTTGGAAATGACAGCACGATCGGCCTGATAAGCCAGATCATCACCGTTGTAGGACCAGACAAGCTTCTGAGTTTGCCCATTCTTGGCCTTGAGGGCAGGAATGGTGATGTACTGGTCAGCCAGCTGAGCACCAAAGATGTCGGACGGGGTCCACATCCAGGTCATGCCTACCTTGGCTGTCTTTCCTTCACCCTTGGAGGTGGAGGTGTACTTGGACCAATCGTGAGTGAACGCTTCGGAAGAGATAACCCCATCGACCCAGAGCTTGTGCAGGAACTGAATAACTTCTTTGTAGCGGGAATCAGTCAGATAATTCTTGACCTTACCGTTGTCAACATACATACCCAAAGGACCATTGGGAACAACGATACCCAGGCTGGAAAGCAGGACGTTGGGTTGGAAAAGACCGAAACCACCTGTACCAGGAGAGTTGAAATCCAAGGGGATCTCGTCATTTTTCCCGTTACCATTAGGATCTTTGGTCTTAAAGGCAATCAGAACCTTCTCCAGCTCATCCCACGTCTGGGGAACCTGAAGGCCCAGCTTATCAAGCCAGGCTTTATTGATGAACATATGATTACTAGTACGGGCAGTTACAGAGCGCCCAACAGTAGGGGTACCGAGAATCTTCCCGTCTGCTGTGGTAGAAATAACGCGTGAATAAGGTTCAGTTTTGAAAAGTTTTTGCAAGTTTTTCATGTTTTTCACATACGGCTTCAGATCCAGGAAGAGGCTGCCGTATTCACCCATATCTCCTGAACCGAAACCGCCTATGGTAACATCAGCGACTTCTCCTGCTGCCAGGGCAGCTTTCTTCTGCTGATCCCATGATGAGGCTGCTACTTCCTGCCATTGAATATCGCAGCCGCACTTAGCTTCCAAATCTTTAGTCCATGGAAGGCTTGCCATCTTCTTGGTGCGAGCATCCTTCACAACCTGAACGGTCACGATGGGACGGCCATCCGAACTTTTCTTACCACCGCTGGAAGCTCCGCAGCCGGACAGCAGAGTAGCGGCGGCCACAGCTGCAACCGCTAATTTCCAGCCATACTTTTTCTTTGCCATTGAATATCCTCCATATATACTTTCTTTCTGCTGATCCTCCCACCGACGTTGTGGTTGTGGATCGCATTTTCTATTGTAAACTTATTGAAATATTTGTGCAAATTTGCTTTATTCTTGCGTGTTTCTTTCTTCAGCCCTTTATATCATTGTCGTATTAGCTGGAAATAATAGGCATATTACAAATGAAGGAAAAGGATCATGCCAACAAGAACCCTTGCTGATATTGCAACAAAAGCAGGAGTAAGCCAGGCTACTATTTCCCGAGTGATTAACGATAAGCCTGGCGTATCCGACGACACCCGTCAGAGTGTCTTAAAAACTATGCAGGAACTAGGAATAGAGAGGAAAAGCGCTAAGGCAGCAGATTCCAAACTGGTTGCCCTGATTTCGCCCGATCTGTCAAACCCTATTTTTTCTTCCTTCACCACTCATATTTCCATCCTCATGGCTCAACAGCAGATTCTTCCAATCCTCTGTGTTTACACCATCATGGGGGGATCAGAAACTTCCTATTTGGCTATGCTGAAAGAGCGGCCGATTTCCGGTGCCATTTTCCTGTCAGGCACCTATGACACTGTGGGGACTGATATAAGCATTTATCAGGACCTGGCAGACAGGAAAATTCCCCTGGCCTTTCTCAACGCTTCGGCTCATGGGGTCGACGGCTATTATGTCGAGTCTGATGATGCAGCTGCCATGACTATGGCTCTCAACCATTTGACTAACCTGGGCCACAAAAAAATTGGTCTTCTTTTAGGGGACAAGGAACACTATCCCACCCGAAATAAGTATCTTGCTGCGCAAAACTTCTTTAAGCTCCGAGGACTCAAGCATGACAGCAGATTGACAGCCTGGACGACATATGGGATTGGCTCCGGTCAAATGGCTGCCAAAAAACTTTTCCTCCATGGCGCTACTGCTATTGTCTGCGCCAGTGACCAACTGGCTCTGGGAGCTATGAAGGCAGCAGCCTCTCTGGGACTGGATATTCCACATGACGTATCGATTATTGGCTATGACGACAGCACCGCCATGAACTATATTTCCCCTGCCCTGACAACCGTCCGCCAGCCTGTAACTATTATGAGTCAGGCCCTGATGAACGGCCTGCTGGCCATGCAGGCAGATTCGGATTTGGCAGCAAAAAGGGATGTTCTCCTGTACGAACCTGAGCTGATCGTTCGTGCCTCAACCGGTGCATGCCGGGACAGGAATTAAAAGTTCCTGCTGCTAATTACCTGCTGCTAATTAGAACTATCCGGAAGGGTGAGACCCCGCTGCCGACAATACTCAATTAAAGAGGCTGGGAAGACCATCCTGCTCTTCTCCTGCAACTCCTGGATAGTGCGCACGCCCAACAGGGTAAAAATCCGCTGAATATGATCCTGCCATGTTTCCACCAGGTCAACTGTTCCTTCAATCCCCCGAGTCATAACAGAATCAAGGAAGATTCCTGACAGGCCAATAGTCCGGGCTCCCAGGGCCAGGTATTTTATTGCGTCTAATGGATTGCGCACCCCTCCGGAAGCTATAGGAACAATACCTTCAACCCCCCTGACTTCTATCAGCGAGCGCAGGGTGGAAATTCCCCAGCTTTTCAGGTAGGAAAAATCCGAAATACCAAGCCGCGGCTCCGTCTGGCCACTGGATCGACCCTGTTTCTCGCGCAGACGAGCATTTTCAATGGTAATAAAGTTAGTCCCTCCCTTGCCTGCCACATCTATATAGGTTATTCCAGCTTCTTTCAAAATCTGAGCTGTTTGCCTGCTCATACCAAAACCGACTTCCTTGGCAATAACCGGTATGGACCGTTCTCTCATTGCAATTGCAATATTTGTGATATTGTCGACCCACCCCCGAAAGTCCCGTGATCCCTCAGGCATCACTATTTCCTGAGCTGGATTAATGTGTATTTGCAAAGCCTGAGCGTCAACAGCCTCCACCACAGCCAGGGCAGATTCAGGCGAATGTTCAGCTCCCAGGTTGGCAATAAAGCTAACCTGCGGATTTTCCTGCTTCAGTCTGCGGTACAGATCTCTGACCTGCGGCTTCTTGACCAAAATACTCATGGATCCCAGGGCCATAAGAGTCCCGGTTCTACCAGCAACCTGAGCCAGCTTCATGTTTATCTCATTGGTCAACTCCGTTCCACCGGTCATAGCGTTAATAAAGAAGGGCTTATTTTGGCGAATACCAGCAAGGTCAGTGCTGATATCAACCTGATCTATACTGATTTCGGGAAGACTGGTATGAATAAATTCGCAGGAGTCCAACTCATCATAAACTCTACCTTGATATTCCTCACCCAGATTCCTCTGCTGAGCCCTAGCCTGCTGAGCCCTAGCCAGACGCACATGGTCTTCCTTGCGGGAAGCGATAAGGTTGCGATCATCTATCAGGGACGAGTTGGGCTTACTGAGTGCAGAGGGAATACTCTCTGTCCTGTTCTCCCCTGCCTCGCCTTCGTGAGATTCAGAATTGAGCAAAAAATTGAAGTCCACGGGAATAATACCTTCCTCCTGCCACAGTGCTTTAAGTCTGGTGATTTTATAGGCGCTGCCATTCGTACCCGCGGCAAAGCCGCAGTCCCCACCTCCAGCTCCTGAAATTTTCCCAACAAAACCGCAGGAGGCAGCTATTTCTACCAAACGATGTAATTTCGGTGTTTCAATGGGAGCCGAAACCTTGCAAGACAAATCTTCCATAGCCTGCTCAGCCTGGGAAATAAGAGAACATGCAGCCTGAGCATGTGTAGAACAGATCTGCCGAAAAGTATTGACAATCTCTTCGGTTCGTCTGCAATAACTCTTGAAATCCTTCGGATTCTGAGCCTTGTATTCTGCCATAGCAGAAACCAACTTATCAGAAGATGCGGGAGACCCAGTCCATCCAATAATAAAGCTGATATCAGGAGAAATCTGACAGGGATCGATAACCAAACCTGGCCAGTCAGCAGCTACCAAGGCGGATAGGCTTATCTTCGTCTCGCATGACCGCAAGCTCTTCACTTGACACAGCGAATCCAGCTGATTCACCTGATTCAGCCGTTCGTTATGGGCTAGCTGCTCGGTATCGGCCAGCCGCTCCTCACGAGTCAGATCCCGCACCCGGTTTAAGAGCCACTCCCGCTGAGGCCTTATGTAATAAAGGGGGCGGCCCCAAGCGCAAGCAGCAATATCTCCCCCAGATCCATTGTCTCCCACCACTGTCAGAGCAAAGCAAGCCAGTTTGTAGACCAGGGTTTCACGTGAAACATTGGTAGGCTCCGGGACCAGAAAAAAATCCAGCAGAGCCCGGACAACAGCAACCATGGAAGCTCCGGATGATCCCAATCCAAATTTCCGTCCTGTCGTCGCATCGTCCAGCTGGGAATCGATCACCAGGGAGCAGGACCGCAAAGGTACTCCGCACTCGCTGGCATACCTGAGGGTAAGGAGGGCAGATACCAGAATCTGTTTGAGAGGATCCTCCGGATTAACGAGGTTGCTGTCAAGGTGAGTAAAAAGAATCTCTCTTTCTTCCTGCGGAAAGAGCGTCGAGCCGATAAGCAAAGAGTCTTCAGTAACAGAAGGCCTGGCATGAATACTAACAGTCACATACCGATCCACCGGCATTACTATTGCCGGATATCCTTCAACAACAGCGTACTCCCCCATAAGGTAAAGCTTGCCTGGCACATGAACTTTCAGACTCTGGGGAAGAACCCCGCCTTCTGCGCTTGTTGATCGAATATGCTCCACATAAAGAAATTGTAGCGCAACGGGACGGTACACATCCTACAACGTTTATATACAGTATTATTTTTATTCTATTTGTTATGTTATCGTTAGTTTTGTTACCATCGTAAAGGGGAGGCATACTTCAATGGCTGAGGTAGAGCTGGGCCATGTGAGTTTTTCTTACGGCAGCACTCGAGCGCTAAAAGATATTACTCTTTCTTTTGATTCTGGTTTATACGGACTTCTCGGACCTAACGGAGCCGGTAAAACAACGCTAATGAATCTTTTGACAACCTTGGCAAGACCAAGCGAGGGCTCACTTATAATCCATGGGTATAATGCAAAAGTCCGCAGCAATGTATCACACATTCGTTCTGCTGTTGGATATCTTCCTCAGAGTTTTGAGCTTATGAACGCTTCCAGTATCATCCGTAACGTTTCCTATGCTGCCTGGGCTCACGGGTTTTCCCTAACTGAGGCCGCTAGGGCTGCGAACCTGGTAATTCATGATCTGGATCTTGATGACTACACACATACCCCTGTTCGCAAACTTTCCGGCGGAACAAGACAGCGGGTAGGTATAGCCTGCGCTATGGTAACTCAGCCAGATTTGCTGGTCCTCGATGAACCAACAGTTGGTCTTGAGCCCATTCAGCGCATACAAATCCGAAAGCTTCTTGATACATACGCACAAAAACACACAGTTATTCTTAGTACTCACTTAGTTGATGACCTGGCCGCGATGGCTGATCAGGTCATAGTCCTCAGTAAAGGGAGAATTCTGCTGAAAGGGACAATGGATGATCTGGCCTTTTTAGGAGATTCTGATGACAAGCTGAGCACGATTTGGGAATCAGGATATAAAAATCTTCTAACCACTCATGGAACACCGGCTGGTGAACCAGCCAGCCAAGCAACAGATGCTAAGAAAGACTGAAGGATGCTGCTGATGTCACTGACAGCTGCAAAAAATAAGAAAATAAATATGAAAACAACAATCACCCCTCAATTAAAATCCGACGCTGCCTCTCTTGGTTTCTTAACTCGTCTCTTGTGGCCCTTATCTCCAATCAGTACGGGGATTTTTTCCTTAGCCATGCTCGTGGTTCCCCTTCTGCTCAGTGTCCGTAACTTTGGTATTGGTTCCGATCCGTCAACTTTGGCCCTCTCAAACGCAGCCTTACAGCTTGATCTCCTCTGGATGCATCTGGTTCCAGACATTATCGCCTGCATGTTTGGTGCCTGGTCCTCATTCAAAGCCTCTTCCCGGCGGTCCCTGATAAGCCCGCCTTGGCGCGGCGGCAGCCTGAAAAACGATTTACGCCGATATGCCCTTCCTCTTGGTAAGGGGATGTTTATCAGCCTGCTCATTTATTGTCTGTCATGCTTGCCGGCAATCATACAAACGCTAGCCCATACTTCTGGGCCCTCACCTCTTCCTGCTTTACTCATGGGAGCCTGCGAGCCTGCCCTCCTGTTCGCGCTGGGCTTCACTCTGGGTGTGCTCATGGGAAGCCGCTGGTCTCTTGCTGCTGCTTTTGTCTTGTCAGCCCTTCTCTGCTGGGCTGGGCTCATGCTTTTCTCGCCTACAATTCCATCAGGGAAAACCTTCCCTCGTCAATGGGGGTCGGCACTGGGAATTGTTCTGCCAATTATCGATACTGGAATGGGCAGCGGACCTGGTATTACCATCAATCCTTTGGCACTCGCCAGCAGATATGCCCTGCTTCTTGCTTTTACTGCAACCTGCCTGGCAGCCTGCCTTGCAGCTTCCCGTTTATGGAGACTCTCCAGCAGCAGCTGGCTTACAAGCTCTGTAGCCATTCTTATTCTGGTGCCTGCGCTTATAGGAGGAACCCTTGCCTGGAGCGGACCAAAAATCTGGATCAGATCTGCATCTTTTACTCCCATCTGCACTGAAATTCCCCGAATTCAGGTAAGCGTATGTTCTCACCCTGACGATAAAGCGCGAAATCGTAGATATTATTCCTATATGCGTTCTGCAGCCGGATGGTTCCCTCAAAGTCAGCCATCGCTGGAAAAAAGCCAAGAGAAGATAAAAAATATTACCCTTCTTCTGGGCAATTCTTTTACCTCAACTCAAACAGCATCACCCTGGAATTTATCCAGGCGCGGATTATCTTTGGTCAAGAACAGGAAAGGACTTGTCCTTCAGGTCAGCACAGACACACTTACTCAGGAAACAGCTCCATACAGTGATTTGGCACGCGTCATGGCTTACCTCTCTGACCATCGTCTGCACGCTCCATGCGCGCAAAACGCCCTTCAGAAAATCAATAATCTGGATCGACTCACAACTGGCCCTGAGGTTACTGCTTATATTTTTGAGCAGCTTCCGCAAAGGATGGCCTCTCTGGCATATAGCAAGAACGGAGGAAGTCCACAGAGCATCTTTGCTGATTCATCCCAGGATAAAACCGTCCAGCTTTTGCAGAATTCTCCGGATTCCAGGTTGCAGTCCTTTGTCGCCAAGAATCTGCCTGCTCTGGAGAAGTGTACTATTAGCCCCCAAGAAGTAAGTAAGCAGCTGGAAAAATGAAAAATAGTTACTTTTGGCTCGCTGGCAGGCACTCCCGCCTTGCCTTTATTTTTTCTCTTCTTGGTGCTGCCGCTCCATTTTCTCTGATCTGTATTTTCCACAGCGCCTACCGCTTCCCGGCTTTTGCAAGTATTGTATGTTTCCCTGATTCTCATGCGGAGCAATTTTCAGGACAAGACATTACAACCGTCTGCCCTCCAGGACATCATTCCCTCAATGATGTCACCCCCATGCTTGAAATTATGCTGGCCTGCTGTATTATTGGTATTTTTATTGCACTCTCACCCCTCATGCCTTCATGGGAGGAATGCGACCGCCGCCGTATACGTTTGTCTTCTTTCTTCATCTCTAGTGAGTTTATTTTTATACCAGTGGCAGCTAACTACTTGCTCAGTTGGCTACTCAGCTCCATGAATACCTTCAGGGATCCTGTTCCTCTCTCTCTTATAACAACCAACGCGCTTATTGACTTATCCTTCTTTATCCTTGGTATGGCTGTGCTGGGCCATTTCTACGGTTTAGGGCTTGGACTGATTCTTATGATCAGTAATACTGTCTCTCAAAACGTTCAAATCCGGTCTGGCTTCGCCCTGAGACTATATCCGGCTGAATTCTCTGCCTATCTTCACGGACAAATTTTTCTTCCAGAAGTATGCATAGTTCTTCTTATCGCATCGATTGTTCTCTGGTCAGCCTCCGGCGGACGAGGTCTGATTTCTATTGACAGTACAGTTATCAAAAGACTATAGATATCAGTTATAAATATAAATATAGATATCAAAATTATATATAAATATTATAATTAAATATTATAATCTATGATTCTCCATACATCTTATCCCACTCGCCTTTTTCTATATTGCTCGGTCCGCTGCCGGCAGCAGCCTGCCAGACCAACGCGTCAGGGAAAGCTGTCCGCAGGTCTTCTGCCAGAGTAGTTGCCTGGCTTTTATGACAGAGAATTTTGACGTTGGGACCAGCATCCATGGTGAAATAGCAGGAAATACCCCGTTCACGCAGATCCCACACATATTCAATGACTTCCCAGCTGCGGGAAGTCAGATAGGTGATAGGGGGGTCCGCCGCAAACATGGTGGCGTGGAATTTCATCACATTGGCTTCCATAGCCCGGCCAAGCTGATCCAGATCATGATTGCGGATTCCAGCCTCCGCCTGCGCTAAATCTTTTTCCGATGCCTGTCGCCACAAAGGGTAAAAGGCAGAAGTATCAACTGTATGCTTCATCCCCTTCCGGCTGCTGATCTTTTTGTGTTCAGTGCTCAGAGCAACAACGATCATGCCCAAGTCCCAGTTGCCATCATCTATCTGATAGGCGTAAGAGTCGCTGCTGTCGGAACCATACAGCCACTCAACCAGACCGCCAAAAATACTGCGAGTAGCCGACCCCGATCCCTGGCGGGCAAAAGTAGACAAGATACGATCATCCATAGAGTCAGCTAGTCCAAAATAATCCCGCAGGGCCCAGGCGAGGGCGGCAAAGGCTGAGGAAGATGAAGCCAAACCAGCTGCTGTGGGAACATGATTAAAGCTGTCAACTCTTATCGGCGCAGCACATAAAGCAGTTTCCTGGCCAGAATAATCTTTCTTTCTGGCCTCATCCCGAAAAAGGTTGATGAAATCATGAACCCGGCTGGTTTCTTGCAGTCCCCCCACCTGACCATTGAGGATCAGCTGATCGTCCTCTCCCCTGGCCGGCGACACATGAGTATCGGTATAAAAAGAATCCAAAGTCAACGACAAACTGGTGCTGGTAGGTAAAATCAGCTTGTCATCCCTTTTACCCCAATACTTGATAAGGGCAATATTGGTATGTGCCCGAGCGGCAGCAGCCTGGACCATGGATTCTTACCTTTCTATAAGTTCTTATTCGTCGCGCTCATCAGACTATCCGTCTATCCATGCAGAGGAAGCCGCCAAGTTCTCCGAGCTCCTGCTGCCCTCAACGCATTCTCTACCACACTTAAAAGGGTTGAACCCGGATCATCGTCGGGAACCAAAGCAATCATGCACCCCCCACGGCCGCCGCCCGTCAGTTTGGCCCCCAGCGCCCCCGCTTGTCTAGCCGCATCAATCAATCTGTCAAGTTCCGGACTGGAAACAGTAAGGGCAGACAGAGTATCCTGTGCTTCATCCAAAATATACCCCAACTTCCTCATATATCCCCCGGACAATGCCTGAGCAGCCTCCTCAGTCAGCTGACCCAGGCGGTCAATATCTTCAGCAGCTTTCCTAGCCAAACCCCGTTCCTGACTGTACAGCAATGCTCGCACATCATCAACCGCCTGACGAGTTCCTCCCTTAACACCAGTATCTGCAACAAGGAGGGTTCCAGGGCATTGGCAGTCGAAAACTTTTAATTCCTGCCCACGCTCAAACCAGACTGCCTTATCATGAGCAGTAGCAATACTGTCAAGACCTGACGCATTGCCGTGTGCAATATTTTCACTTATTTGCGTATAATCAAATATTTCCTGATCGGCCAGAACTACTCCGGCATAGTCAGCTATAGCCCGTATAAGAGCCACAGCAACAGCAGCTGACGACCCCATACCACGTTCTTGGGGAATAGAGGAGCTAATGTCAATATTGAAGCCTCCCAAGCCTTGAGGACGACAAAGCTGCTGAGACAAAATAGCCACCAGAGATTTCACATTAGACAAATTGCCAGGTGCATCTGCCAGATTACCTGAAAAGTATTTGCAGTCGATGGAAAAATTCGGGGCTGATGACAGGGACCCATTCGCTTCCACGGCTGCCTCCATGCAGGTGGACATTAAAGGTAAGGCAATTGCAGGCTTGAAATGAACAACAGAATGTTCCCCAATAAGAATGATTTTGCCATGTGCCTGCCCTGTGTATTTGCCCCTCCTGCTCGCCTGCTTCCCTGGGTTTATCTTGTCCTTACTCATAATCTTCAGCCTACACCGGAATAATCTCCTTATAGCTGTTCTTGGATTTCCTCTGCAGAATCTACTTCTACTGACTTCGCTCCTGCACGATTCCAAGATTCACTCCAGCAAGATCTATTCCATGAGTTTTTCCTATTTTTCTCCTATTTTTGTACACGTCCCCTGAAAAAGGTTGTACAATAAGCATTATAAGGGTATATAAACGTTTCTAGAGAAGTCCCACCGAATTCTCGCGAATTCTGGGCAAAGCAGGAGAATCAACCTGGCTCCTGCGGTGGGGGCGGGTTCCATTCCCCTTCATTCCCGCCCCCATTTTTATATTTCGTTTAAGGCTGGTTGTCGGTTGCTGTATTTTGTTTTGTCTTATTTTTTGCTTTACCTTCGGTAAGTATTCGGTAATTATGGCGAAATCGTTTGTATTATAACTAAAAATAGCTTAATTCCTAGGAAATAAGTAAAATAGAAAAGATACGGCAGCCTGGATACATCACTCCAGACAGATTTGGAGGACTTATGACACGTCGGTGGACACCGCAGCGATTCATTAAGCATCGCCGACTCCGTCTTATCCTTTGCTCTGCTTTTATAGCTATTGCCAGTATTATCACCTTCTGCGCTGTCTCTATTAAAACTGTGACCCTGTCTTACAATGGAAAAATTTCTACCATTCATACAGCTGCTGTTTCCGTTCAGGGAATGCTGAAGGAAAAGGGAATTAAAACTAAAACTCACGATTTTATTACCACAAAAGACGGTAACCTTCTGCATAACGGATCAGTCGTTACCATTAGAACTGCTTATCAAACTACCCTCACTATTGATGGCAAGGTGGTCAACTTCTGGACTTATGCTACCAGCGCTGATCAGATTCTTAATTTCTTCAGACAGAATGAGAAAAATGCTGTTAAAGTTTCGGTAGACATAAATAATATCTACAACAAACTTACTGGCGGAATTATTATTAATTCTTCAGGCCCTGTTTATCTGCTGGCAGATGGTAAAAAGATCAAGGTTCCCAAGGCAAACACCACAGCAGCAGCAATCCTTGATGCCAATAGCATTCAGCTGGGGAAAAATGACCGGGTCAATGTTATTCGGAGTAAGTCCGAAACTATCCTGCGTGTTCAGAGGGTTTCTTACACCAGCTCAACCAAGCAGGTTACCCTGCCTTATGCAACCGTTAGGGTTAAAGACCCTACCAGAATGGCGGGCACTGAATATGTCTCACAGAAAGGAAGCAAGGGCCTGGAAGAACAGACTTACAGAAATCTGGTAGTAGACGGGAGAACAGAAAGCACCGCCCTGGTCAGGCAAACTGTTATTCGATACGCTGTCAATGAAGTAGTCATGGTGGGCACTAAGAAAAAGGCAGAACCGGTCTCCAAGCCTACCGCTCCCAATACCAAGAGCAAGAAAACCAGTAATAAGAGCAAGGCAACACCCTCTTCTTCCCCTTCTTCACCAGTAAATACGCGGCCATCACCTTCGACGTCTTCTTCGTCCTCATCCTCTGCCTCCTCCTCTCCGTCTTCCACGCCCTCCTCCTCATCTTCAGCGTCCTCCTCTCCATCATCCTCTGCTTCTGCTCAGGAAGAAGCCCGCAAAAAGCAAGAGGCTCAAAATCAAAAAGAAGCTGCGCGAAGAGAGGCTGCCCGCAAAGAAGAGGCACGCAGGGAAGAAGCTCGCAGGAAAGCCCAGGCTGCTGCCCTGGCTAAAGCACAAGCACAGGCGGAGGCAGCGGCCCGTCGAAAGGCAGCAGCAGCTGCAGCAGCAGCTAAGGCTCAGCAGGCTCGAGCCCAACAAGAGGCCAGTTCCACCTGGCATGCCACACCCGCCCAGGCGCAGGTTTACGGACAAGCGGCAGCGGCCCAATATGGCTGGACCGGAAGCCAATGGCAGGCTGTAGTCTGGCTTTTTAACAAGGAATCTAACTGGAGATGGGATGCAGCAAATCCTTCAGGAGCTTACGGAATTCCTCAAGCCCTGCCCGGAAGCAAGATGGCTTCATCCGGATCTGACTGGCACGATAATGCAGCCACTCAAATAAACTGGGGACTGGGCTATATTTCTGGCAGATATGGAACACCCTTAAAAGCCAAGGCTTACCATCTTTCTCATAATTGGTATTAAAAATTTTTTGAAGATCTATTGAGGATTTATTAAAGATGTATTCCACAGAGATTACATAGAGGTTTTGGTTATTTATGCGTAATACAGCTGATTCAGTTTCTTCTGCAGCCTCTGACTCGCATTTTTCCGCTGTACTTAGTGATTCCTCTCCAGAATCGTCCCAGCCGGCATTATCATCGGAGTCTGCTTCCTGTCTGCTCGGCGCGGCTGATATTCGCCGCTTGGCCTCAGAAATTAACACAAAACCAACTAAAAAATTTGGACAAAATTTTGTGATCGATCCCGGAACTGTTCGTAAAATAGCATCCCTGGCAACAGGTGGCAAACCACGAACAATTATTGAAGTAGGCCCGGGTCTGGGCTCGCTGACACTGGCCCTCCTTGAAACTGGTTCTACCGTGGTCAGCATAGAAATAGATTCACTATTGGCACAGAAAATACCCTCCACGGTTCACGAATTCATGCCGCGGGCAGACAGCCACTTTCACCTGGTAGCCAAAGACGCCCTGGAATTTACGCCCTCCGATCTGGAACAGGCACTGGGGGGCGGCAAGGTTTCTCACCTAACTCTGGCAGCCAATCTTCCTTATAATCTGGCGGTTCCCATTATTCTTTCCTTATTAGATCGCTTCCCTACACTGGACTCTTTTGTGGTTATGGTCCAGAAAGAAGTTGCCGAACGGCTTACCGCAGGCCCGGGATCAAAAATCTACGGGGTCCCTTCAGTCAAGCTGGCCTGGTACGGCCAAGCAAAACTGGCAGGAACCATCAGCCGGACCGTTTTCTGGCCTGCCCCTCATGTGGATTCGGCCCTAGTCCAGTTTCGCAGAACCGGTCAGCGTGACCAATCCCTGAAAAAGCTCACCTTTAGTCTCATCGACAGTGCCTTTAGCCAGCGCCGCAAAACTCTGAAGGCAGCCCT
This sequence comes from Scardovia inopinata JCM 12537, assembly GCF_001042695.1. NCBI lineage: Bacteria > Bacillati > Actinomycetota > Actinomycetes > Bifidobacteriales > Bifidobacteriaceae > Scardovia > Scardovia inopinata. The sequence continues at coordinate 1,777,415 of NZ_AP012334.1, forward strand.
AAAAAAGCCTCTGCGATCGTTGTGCCCCGTAAGCCCTGAAACAGCAAGCAAGGCTAAGCCCCTTTCGAATTCCAGCCCTACCCTATATTCTGATCTCTTTAACAATAGTGGGATCGATCCCAGCCGCAGGGGGGAGACCCTGTCTGTTGATGATTTTGTTCGTCTTGCACAGTCAATCAGTGCGATCTGCTCAGAAGACCCACAGCAGATTGAAGCCACCAATCATGCTGCTGTGCCTAGCGTCTATTATGATGAGAATACAAGTTCCAGGAGGGCTGCCTAGTGCCAAATTCCACAACCCGCGAAGAACGTGAAGCTCGCGTTCAGTATTTGCGCGATCGCCATAAGATTGTGATTTCAACCGCCATTATTGTTATCATTCTGGCAACGGTAATCTCAATTCCCTTAGCCTTAGGCTGGATTGCTGCTCCCAAAAAAGACAGTTCCGGCTCTCAGGCAAATAATTATGGGGTCCAGACTGCCTGCCTGGTCAAAGATCAGGATTCACCAGTCAGCCCCAGCGACATTAACCTGCGGGTCCTGAATGGAACTACCCATGCCGGTCTGGCAACAGCCGTATCGAGCGAATTTACCAACCGAGGATTCTCCGTTCAGGGAGCCGGGGACTGGAATTCATCCTCCGCCACCAAGCTATCCATTATTTATTTTGGTAGAAAAACCATTGCTGCTGCATACACCCTGCGTGCTCAGTTCCCTAAGAATGTGCTCCTGAAAATGGACGACAGAACTGACAAGCTTATTGACGTAGTCATAGGATCTGACTTCCAAAATCTGGAAAACACCGACAAGGTGTCTCTTAAGCTGGGGAAAAAACTCACCTCTGCCGAGGGCTGTATTGACGCAGCCAAAATGACCAAGCTGCCCAAGGCCCAGGAACATACTGAGGTCAAGTAAAAATACCGGCTAAAAATACCGGCACTCTGGCAGGCTTGCTTGCCTTGATACTTGCTTGCTTTGACGCTTACTTGCCTTGGCTTCGCCACCATTTTTGCAGCTCAGCTACTGCCTCATCCTGATCAACAGGACCATTATCCAAACGGAAATCAAGCATATGCTTATAAGCATGGCCTACCTGGGGGCCAGGGGCAAGACCCAAAATTTTCATGATCTGGTCTCCATTTAAATCGGGACGGATGGCCTCAAAATCTTCCTTTTTCTTCAACTCGTTAACCCGGCTTTCCAGCTCATCCATTGCCTGCTCAAACATCAAAGATTTCTGCCGGTTTTGTGTAGTGGCGTCAGCCCGGGTCAAACGGTTCAGGCGATGGTACAGATGCCCTGAATCCTTGACATAGCGCCGGACCGCGGCATCAGACCAGGGTTCATCCACATACCCGTGGAAGCGCAAGTGGAGCTCCACCAGAGAAGATACATCTTCCACCACATGCTTATCAAAACGCAGGCTTGTCAACCTTTTCCTGGTCATTTTAGCCCCCACAAGATCATGGTGGTAAAAACTGACTTTTCCACCGGGTTCAAATCGCCGGGTTCGGGGTTTGCCAATGTCATGCATGAGGGCAGCCAGTCTTAGAACTAAATCAGGGGCAGGAACTGGGCCGTCAGGGGAAGTTTCCAGTGCAATGGCCCTCTCCAGCACCTTCATAGTGTGATCAAAAACATCTTTGTGGTGATGGTTGGGGTCACGATCCATGTGAAGCGCCGGAAGCTCAGGGACGACATAATCAGCTAGCCCAGATTCGACCAGACTTTCCAGCCCTTTCCTGGGATGCTGGCTGAGAAGGAGCTTGGTCAGCTCATCCCTGACCCGCTCTGCTGAGACAATCTGAATCCTGTCGACCATAGAAGACAAGGCTTCAGCCGTATCCAGAGCTATCCTAAAGTCCAGTTGGGCAACAAACCTAACTGCTCTCATCATCCGCAGGGGATCGTCACTGAAAGACTGCTCAGCAGCTACCGGAGTCCGCAGCAGTCGTTTACTTAAGTCATCCATCCCTCCAAAGGGATCAACAAAGTCCAGGCTGGGAAGACGAACAGCCATGGAATTAATGGTAAAATCCCGTCGGGAAAGATCTCCCTGAAGGCTGCTCCCATAATCAACCTGAGGTTTACGGGAATTTGGTTGGTAAGCATCAGTCCTGTATGTAGTGATTTCTATGGAAACCTCTTCTCCCTGAGGAAGACGCTTCATAGTACCCAGAGTGCCAAATTTGCGGCCCATGTCCCAAAAGCCGTCTCCCCAGGCCTTCAGCAGAGGCTCAAACTGGTCAGGAGTGGCAGAAGTGCAAAAATCCAAATCATGAGCAGAACGGCCGAGAATCATATCCCTGACCGGCCCTCCAACCAAGGCAAGTTCGTATCCGTGCTCAGCAAAAATGTGGCCCAGCTCAACAGCTACTGGAGGAACCAAAGACTTATCCCATTGAACCATAGTTGTCCCGTTGCCCTGGTGCACTCCGTACCTCCGAGTTTCCGTCTTGTCTGCGTTTCCGTCTTGTCTGCTTATCTGCTGGTTATCTCCTGATGGTCCGGCAGATTCTCTGAATATTAAGCAAAAAATATGCGCTATGTAAGAATTCTACCGTCCCGTTACCCCATTCGCACAAATTACACGTACACTAGAAAGTATGACAGTTACTCCGGGAGATATTGCCCGCATGCTTAAGCGCGCGGGTCAGGGCTCGAAGTCTGCCCAAAATCAGCACCATAAGCAGGAGAACAAAAAGAACCAGACCTCTTATCATCTGTCTTATCAGGAAGAGATTGAGCTCTCCTATGAAGAAGCCTTTAATTCTCGTATTGAAACCGCCGATAGTATGAATTCCTCGGAAGATGGAGAACCTGTCTACAGTTCTCAAACCCCGCATTCATCGGTAGAAATACACCCTCATGGCGATTATGGTGTCCACGATGGGAATCCCCAAGCGATTCTGACCACTATGTATGAAGAACTTCTGAAGGAGGAAGCCGACACCAGTTTGACTGATTCTGACAGTGATCAATCAGATTCAGCTTACAGCGAGCAAGATTCCCTCGCTGATTCTGACAGTACATCACCGGCAGCAACTCCGGCGGTTATGGCACGAAAACGTCAGGGGTCAGGAACTTTTCCTTCGCTTGACTCCCGCAGCCTGCCTATTGTTCGGGAATATTCTGCTGGGGGACTGGTTTTTGATGACCGTAACCGAGTTGCTATTATTGTTCGCCATTCCCGGTCTGGGCACATTGAATGGTGTATCCCCAAGGGGCACATTGAAAAAGGCGAAACGCCTGATCAGACCGCTGTCAGGGAAGTCCATGAAGAGACCGGAATTATGGGGAAAGTTGTTGACTCAATTGCCACCATTGATTATTGGTTTACCGGGACAACCCAGCGAGTCCATAAGCTTGTACATCATTATGTTTTGAAACAGATTGGCGGTCATTTGACTGTTGAAGGAGATCCGGATCATGAGGCTGAAGATGCTATATGGGTGGATTTCAATGATTTGCAGGAGGTTTTGAGCTATCCGAACGAACGCAGGATTGCCTGGCTGTATGCACGAAAGAATAAGAAGGCTCATGAGGCTGACCACACATAATCATCGCATCGCTGCCAACCGTTTCTTCCCCAGTAGCCTTATCTGTCTGCTTGTCATCTGTTTTTTCTTTTTTGCAGGCCTGCCGGGTGTATCTACCATCTGGGCTGCCCCCTCAGCAAGCAGTAGCCAGACCAACAATCAGGAAAATTCTCCGGTTTCTTTGAAGCTGATTTCGTCTACTTCCCTGCTGAAAGCAGGAGGCGGCTACCAGCTCACTGCTACAGTTACCAACACCAGCTCTGTTGATATAGGCGAAGGACGACTGTCAGTTTATACCAACAGTCGCTACTCCTTTCCCAACAGCGATTCTCTCCAGCAATGGGCCCAGGGGGCTTCCCGAATCCCAACCCCTCAACTCCTGGGATCTGTTATAGTTCCTGCCCTGAAAGCGGGAGAATCAACCACAGTATCGGTGAGCGCTGATCCTTCTTCCCCGATTTTGCAATATATGCGGGCTTGGGGGGCCAAACCGGTAGATATCCGCTATACAGCTCAAAAAACAGACCATACTGACTTCATCCGTCAAGATCTGTATACTTTCTTGACAAGAACAAATACAGATACACCTGCTAAAAATTTGCCCAAAATTAAAATGGTTTTTGCCCTGCCTGAACTGGCGGGAGCAGACACGGGAGCAAATAGAGAAAGCAAAAAGGCAAACAAAGACTTTATACACAATCTTCTCCAGGGAAACAGCCCCCTGGCAGTCAAAAATTTATCCCGGTCTTCTGTAAACAAATCTGTTTCGACCGATAAGCTCAACCGCCTTTTATATGCGGCTTCTGTGACGAAAAAATTCTCTTTTGTGCAAGCTCTGATAGATCCTTCTCTGTCTGAAGCTTCTTCCAGCAAGAAATCCCCCCGGGTTAATCTTCAGACCGCCGGGCTCCTGCAACCCTATGGACTCAATGTCAGCCTTCTTTCTGAAACTGGTCTTTCTCAATGGAAAAAATCAGGACTAAAGGAACAGTCTTGGAATGCACACCAAGCAAGACAACTAGCTGACAGCAGCAGAAATCCTCTTCTGTCTCCCGCAGCCTCTCTCCCCCTGATTGCCTGGCAGGGGTCTCACTCAACCTGGACTTCCGCCGGATTGGCCCGGGTTAAAGGACAAGGATACGAAGCAGTTGTTGCTGACCGCGGCTTTACTGATAGCAGGGACTCTGCTGTTCATACTGGAAAACTGACTGTTCCTACAACAAATGGGAATATCACCGTTTTAACCGCCCAAGAGCAGCTGAGCAAGCTGGCTAGCGGGTCTGCTACCTCCTCAACTGCCCTTGCTGAAACCTCATCTGCTGGCCGCATCAATCGTTTTATTGCCCAGAGCGCCTTTTACGAAACTGAGGCCCCTTACGAAGAAAGAATTTTGCTGGTTGCTTTGAAAGATAAGCAGACTCAGGCTTCCCATGCAGCCACTGCAGCCCTCCTGACAAGAGTACTTCGCTGTCCCTGGATTGAACAAATCAATCTTCAGACCCTGCTCAAGGCAAACAGCCACTATAGTCTGCAGGAAGCAGCAGCAATGGCCCAGGCCAACAGGATGGGCAAGGCCGACCAGGCAGCACTCCGATCATATCAAGAAGCTGCAGCAGAACTTGCTTCCGCTCGCAAAAGGCTAACCTTTTTCACCTCAACTGTCCTTGTACCGTCAACCAAAGGCGGCAACAGCACAGCTTCCAACGCCCAAGGCCTGTCCCAGGGGAAGGCTCAAAGTAATTCCCTGGCAACTAGCCATGGCTACACCCTAGAAAACTCCTCCGTCTGGTCCTCAGCTTTAGAAACTGTTTTCGATTCTTACGCCCAGAGAACCCTTTCATTAGGTGGCATAGATAAAGGATATTCCTCTGCTGCCCAATACTTAGTCAGCAGTCTTTACCAAACCATCCAGCTTGCTCCTCCCGGAAGTGTCAACACCGTGTCCAACAAAGCAAGCCTCCCCCTGACTATCAATAATTCCCTTCCTTTTGCGGTAAAAATTGGAATTTGTGGGCAGGTGCAGCAAGCACTTGCCGTGAATACAGGGATTTCCATTGAACCCTTGAAAAGCCTCATAATCCACGCTCATGATGATCAACAGGCTACCTTAGTTATCAGTGCCGAAGGCGGCCGCACCGCCAAAGCCACCATTTACCTGACCAATGCTGAGGGCGCTCCCCTCGGAAATAAAGTAACTACTACCATCACCGGGACCATATCAGTCAACGATGTAACCGGTTACGCCCTGATTGGACTGGCTTTAGTTCTGGCGGTTCTGGGGCTGTACAGACAAGTAAGAAGAATGATCAGATCGGCCAACAGGTCAGGAAAAGACCCTCAGCAGTCAGAAAACCACTGAAAAATAGACGAAATACGCTAAACTATGAAAGAGCAGCGAGCAAGGCTAAGGACAGACCATGAGTTCACAAGAATCATCCGTTGGGCGTAATTCCCTGATTATGGCATCAGGCACCTTTTTTTCTCGCCTGACCGGCCAATTCAGGACCATCCTCCTGGCGGCAGCCGTGGGGACCACGGGTATTGCCGCCAATGCTTACCAAACCGGCACCATGATTCCCCAGGTTCTCTTTACCATCCTGTCCGGTGGGGTTTTCAACGCTGTCCTTGTCCCTCAAATCGTCCGTGCCCTCAAACAGACTGATGCTCACGAACGCCTGGATAAGCTTATAACCCTGTCAATCGTTCTCCTCCTTGGCGTTACCCTTCTTATGTCGGCCGCCACCCATCTGATTACTACCCTTTACCTGAATTCCAATTGGAATCCCAGTCAGCATGCCCTGGTCGATGCTTTCACTCTCTGGTGTATGCCGCAAATCTTCTTCTACGGCCTCTACACTATCCTGGGGCAAATCCTGGCAGCTCAGGAGCGATTTGCCGCCTATGCGTGGAGCTCGGTTGGGGCCAATATCATTTCCTGCGTCGGTTTTCTTGGTTTTATTTTGCTTTTTGGGAATGCCTCCCGGCGGCCAATGAGCTGGTGGACTCAGGATAAAATCTTCCTGACAGCTGGTATGTGGACTCTAGGGATCGCTTTTCAGGCCCTGATCCTTTTTGTCCCCCTGATCCAGACAGGTTATCGTTATCATTTCCGTAAAGGGATTCACGGCATTGGCCTGCGATCTATGGGAAGTGTTGCTATCTGGAGCCTAAGTATTGTCCTTATCAATCAGTTGATAGGAATTTTAACCACTCGTGTGACCAACGGAGCCCCCATTCAGGGGCATGACCTTTATGGGATTGCTGGAAACGCCTCTTACCAGAATGCATTTACCCTCTACATGCTCCCCTATTCTCTGATCGCTGTCTCCATTGCCACAGCTATCTTTCCCCGCCTGTCTCTTTTTGTGGCAGAAAAACGTGTTGCCGACGCAAAAGATACTTTAAGCCAATCTCTGCGCCGCAGCGGAATTATTATGCTTTTTTTCACTGCTGTTTTTGTGGCTATTCCTGTTCCCATCATCAAGGCGCTCCTCCCCTCTGTTCCCCTGTCTGAAATCAATCTCATCTGTCCACTCCTCATAACCCTGGGCTGCAATCTTTGGGCAGTGTCTACCTTTCTTTTCCTGCAAAGGACTTTTTATGCATTTGAAAATGGAAAATATCCTTTCATCTTTGTAGTGGTACAAAATATTATTCAAGTTGTGATCGTTGCCCTGGTTCGCTTTATGGCACCTCCTCAGTACTGGACCTGGGGAGTGTCCCTTTCTGTAACGATCAGCTACACAGTCAGTATTCCCCTTCTCTTTATTTTGTGTCAGAAGAAGCTTTTCCATGGATCTATAGATACTAAAAAAATTATCCTTTCTCTGTTGAAGTCGATTCTGGCAGCTGCGGCCGCTGCCCTTGTCAGCCATTTCCTCTACGAACTACTGATCCGGGGTCTGCACATTCAGCTGACCGGACCACATGGGCATATATCCTGGCTGGCATCCCTGCTAATTTGCCTTCTAGTTGGTATTGTTGCCCTGGTTATTTATACTTCTGTTTTAATCCTGCTCAAAACATCTGATATAGTGCCGATTGGCATTCTTCTCCTCGACCGTTTGGGATTAAGCGCCACTTCTTGGGGAAGAAAACTAAAGATCAGTCTGCAAAAAGAAGCAGCTTCTGGCAAAGCTGGCTCAAGTGCCTCGCCTGGCTCAAGTGCCTTAGCCTCCGTGCCTGCATCCTCCGCTGAATCTGCCATCGATCAAATCCCCCGGTTCGTTCAGTCAGGTACCGGATCTCTTTCTAAACTTGTTCCTGATTCTCCTCCCTACCCTTCTTCTCCATCATCAAACGGATCTCCTTCGTTGCATCCGGTGACCCCTGTTCCTACAATGGACAAGAGACCATTTACCAACGGGAGCAGTAAAAACAGAACAACCATGAATATTCGAACCGGAGATATTATCCTCAATCGTTATGAGCTGCAGAATGCACTTAATGAAGGCGACGGGATTGCCACATTCATGGCTAATGACATAACAACTTCCCGTCAATGTCAGTTGTTTGTAGTAACTGATCGCAGTCTTTTCGATGATGTTAATGCAATCTCTTCTGTCCTGACAAGAGAGAAACTCCCCTACTGCGAGCGCATTTACCAGTCTTTCCGTGATGACGGAGCCTATATTATTGCTACTGAACCTGATTCAGGCGTCAGTCTGGCAGAATATACCCGTGTTGATGCAGGTGATTCTCAGACTGGAAACCCAGTTGATAGCCAAAGTTCAGCTGATTCTGTTTCTCAGATCTCCGCCACCTCCTACCACGGAGAAGTCACTCATTCTTCCAGCCATACCTTGAGTATTAAGGCTACACGCAGCCTGATTGGAGAGCTCATTTCCATGAGCCGGCATCTAAAAACTCAGGGAATTATGCATCATGCTCTCAGCCCTCAGACTGTACGACTGACGACCAGCAAACTGCTTTTAGCTGATACCGTTGTTTCCGCTGCACTTCGTCCCTTCGGCCAGGAAAATTCTGCAAACGCCAATCCACTGGCTGGTGATTATGAGGCTATGGCCGTCAGACAAATTTCAGCGATTCTCTTCCAACTCATTACCGGCAGGGTCTTCCAGGCGGATAAAAAAAATTCTCTGTCAGATCTGACTTCTGCTGATGCTGGCAGGGTTGAATTCGCCGGCCTCCTTCAGCAAAATATCAGCATACCTCCTGAATTCGTTTTAATCTGCCAGCGAGGCTTGGGACTAGTTGATAATACCGGGTCTGCTCCTATGCCTCTTTTAACCTTGCTGGAAATGTCCGCCCTTCTGGGAGACTACACTCCGTGGAACAACCTGTCTTTCTCCGAAGTGGAAGGGCCTTTCCCCGATTCTTCTCCGTCCATATCACAGGTCCAGCTTCAAAAAATTACCTCCCCGGAAGAAGCCACCGCTGGAATGTTCGACCTTCCTGCCCGCCTCTTTACTCGTCCTTCTGCCGCTTCTTCTCAATTACACCGCCAGGCTCGAGTCATTCAGTCAACCCCCTGGGATCGGGAGCAGCTTTTCCAGAAGGATCAGGAAGTTAGGTTACGGCCCCAGGGTGATGATCTTTTCGGAGCTTTTGATGATTCTGACTCCTCGGCTGCCTCTCCCCTGACTGGCCACACTCCTCATGCTGCTCCTGCAGCTTACCCGGAAGAAGTCAACAGCAGCACGCGAGCAATCCAGGTCAATCCTGCAGATAAGGCCGAAAATATAGCTTCTTCTCAGTCTCCTCTTACAACTTCAGACAGGCTTTCCCGGGTTGCCCAGGATGCGATTCCCAGTATCATTCCGCCGGTTCAATCCCCTAATTTCAATCACACACCCTCTTCTCCTGTATTCTCTGATGGTTCACCTTCTGCCCGGATCGCTTCGAACCGCCCTGGCATAAGGTCTGCAGAGTCCAGCCGTCCTTCACCATCCCAAGCAAGTTCAGCACGATCGTCTCGTTCTATATCCAGCAGGCAGCAGGCGTCTGCGTCTGATTCTTCCCTTTCCCAAGCCTTTAGTTACCAAGGCTCTGGCAATACCGATGCTCAGACCGACACAGAACGTGAGCGATCCTATAAGGCACAGCAGAAACGGATCAACAAAGAAAAGCATAATTCTCTTGTCCGCAGGCGGACCCTTGCTGTTGTCCTTGTTGGTGTTCTGCTTATTGTTGCTTTGGTCATTTCAGCTTCTTCCCTGGGATTGTTTAATCTCAGATCTCCTATAGGATCTTCAGGCAGCAGCAACCCCTGGCCCAGCCTGCAGCCTAACCAGGGTGTCAACGGAGAAAGTGCCTCTACCTCTTCAAGTTCCCCCAAGAAGGAATCGCACAAGCCTAGTCCCACAAATAGCCAGAAACCCAAGTCTTCTACGCCCAGCAGCCAGAGCTCTGCCCCCATGCAAAAGGCAACCACTTACCCGGCAACTAAAACTGCAGGGTCAGTGCCAGCGCCTCATGTTCCTAAAAATACCAGTCCGATTCGTATTACTGGGCGAACCTTCCTTAATAAGCCCAACGGTCAGAACGGTTATGGACTTGCATTGACCTTTGCATCTCCTGTGACCATTTCCCGTCTGCAGATTCAAATGTATTCTCAGGGAGGGAACGCCTTTATTTACGCCGATTCCGACGCCACAAATCCTGTAAACAGTTATCCCCTGGCACAGTTCTCCTTCGATAGCTCTCATACAACTAACGTGACTCTGAGCCGGCCAATTTCCACTGATCGAATCGTTATCTGGGTGCCTTCCGGATCTATGCCTGACAGCGGGAGTCTGCATTTTGGAATTATCACCGTGTACTAAATCTTCGACCAGACAGTCCGATCAGATAGTTCAATCAGATTGCTAAACCAGATTACTCGATCAGACAGGTGCGAATTCCAAGACTTTATTTGCGAAATTCGCCAGCAGCATCGCGTCATGCCAGGCCAGGCCATCGTTTGTATATAATTATACAATTATTTTGTAATAATATGTATATGCCCGAAGCTAAACCGGAATTTATTTTCACCCATCTTGTTCACCATAAAAGAATGAATAGAAAGACCAGTTGAAACCAAACAAGTGACAGATAAAAAGAAACTACAACGGTTAATGACGGTTAATTTGTCCTGCCGGTTCAGATCAACTAGCTTAGGAATTGAGGATACCTATGGAAAACTTCGAAAATCTTATTTCTCTGAATCATAAGACTTCCAAGGCCTCTCCTACGCGGGGAGAAACTGAAACCCACCTTTATGATGCTGTCGTTATAGGCTCTGGTCCTGCAGGCTATACAGCTGCACTCTATTTAGGTCGTGCCGGATATGCTCCCCTCCTCATTGCTGGTGCCTTAACTCCGGGTGGACAGCTCGTCAATACCACTGAGGTTGAGAATTTTCCCGGATTCCCAGAGGGAATACTAGGTCCTGATCTTATGGAAAATATGCGTAAGCAAGCAGAGAAATTTGGAACTATCCTTGTTTATGATGATGTCACCGAAACTGACTTATCAGGCACCATTAAAACTTTAACTACTGATTCTGGTACGGTCTATCGAACTCGTACCGTAATTATTGCAACAGGTTCCAGCTACAGAAAATTGGGAATACCTGGCGAAGAACAGTATTCAGGTCGAGGAGTCTCCTACTGTGCTACCTGTGACGGATTCTTCTTCAAAGACAAACCAATTGTTGTTGTTGGAGGTGGTGACACAGCTTTGACTGACGCCCTTTTCCTATCTCGTTTTGGTTCTTCCGTCACCCTTATCCATCGCCGTGATACTTTTAGGGGATCGCAAATCCTTGTTGAGAGGGCACAGAAGAACCCTCGTATCACATTTGTTTTAAATTCAACTGTGTCTGAAGTCAAGGGAGATGGCACCGCGGCTCAGTCTGTTATTGTTCATAACACACAATCAGGTAAGGACACAGAATTGGCTGCAAAGGGGGTCTTTATTGCCATTGGCTACACCCCGCAAACAAAATTCCTGGATAACAATCTGTCTTTGGATGATGACGGTTATATCCTTGTTGATGGCGAAACAACTAAAACTAGCATACCCGGCGTCTTCGCAGCAGGCGATGCCGCAGATCGCATATACAGACAGGCAATTTCTGCTGCTGGTATGGGTTGCCGAGCAGCTCTTGATGCCCAGTCATACCTGGAAAACCTGTAGAATCAGGGAAAAGTAATCCCCATAGTATCTGATAAATAGAAAAAGAAAATAGAAAATAGAAAACTGCTCTACACTTTTTGTTTTACACTTCCCGTTCAACGGTTTTCGTTTGCCCTCTACTGTTGTGCTGTTTGCTGTTTGTTCCTTGCTGTTTACTCCATATCAACCGCCCCCCCTATCAAAACTCCCCCTTACTGGTAATCTCTCTATCATTTCCTTCTATCGTGGTCCTTCCATCAATGATCCATCTATTGGCGATCCCGCCATCGCAAATCCCGCCGCCATCGCTTCTTTTAGTATTCTCATCATTAATTTGATCGCTCCCCTTCGCCCTTTATTACCTAGATTATCCAGAGTTTTCTTATTTCTTGAGTTTTCTTATCCCTTCCAAGGTGTTTTGACCAAATCAGACCTACCTTTATTCATTTATATCTCGGCTTATTTACACTAAAATACCAAGCAAAATAAAACAAAGTTAGGTAAAGTGTGAAGGCATACTCATGTAAGATACGCCCGCAAAGCATGCTTGCAAGGTATGCCTGCGCGTTTGATCGTGTTTATATAGCTCTATAGATAAGTGGGTTTCTGCACACAGACTCTAGAACCAGCCATCGGAGACCGACTGACCTGATGAAGACGAACGGGTATCCTCTTTCTGAGCACTCCCCTGCTCTGACGATTTTCCTTCCGACGCATCGTATCTTTCCAGTGCACCATGTTGAATAATAGACATAATTCTATGCAAATCGTCTACAGAAGCGAAGGTAATTTCAATTCTTCCCTTTTTAGGCGTACCTTTAATTTTGACTTTAGTTTCGAAATAGTTCGCCAATTCATCAATTTCAGGAGCATCTGCCCATGCATTATCAGCACGCTGACGCTTCTGGCTTTTCTTTTTCCCTGCCTGGAGAGCGATAATTTCTTCAGTTGTTCTTACAGACAGCTCCTCTGCCACGATTCGATTGGCCAATGATTCCATTAACTCACCAGAAGGCAGAGCAAGAAGTGCTCTTGCATGCCCAGCTGACAGAACGCCTGAGGCGACTTTTTTCTGTACTGAAGCAGGTAACTGCAACAATCTCAAAGTATTGGAGATCTGTGGCCTCGATTTAGAGATAGACTGGGATAACTGCTCTTGGGTCAGCCCAAAATCCTCCATCATCTGCTGATAAGCTGCAGCCTCTTCCAGCGGATTTAAAGCAACTCGGTGAAGATTTTCCAGAAGGGCATCACGAAGCATACTGTTATCTGAAGTTGTTCTTACAATGGCAGGAATGGTCTTCAGACCTGCTAATTTACTGGCGCGCAGGCGCCTCTCCCCCATAATTAATTCATATTCCGTGGGGAAATCATCATCTCTATCGCGCTTTCTTACCACAACTGGTTGTAAAACGCCAACTTGCTTGATAGATTCAGCCAATTCAGCCAATTCATCATCATCAAAAATGGTCCTTGGCTGCTTCTCATTTGGTGATATCTGCTCAATTGACAGTTCTGCTAGATACCCACCAGCGACGGGTAAAAGATCATCATTCGATTCTTTCGAGCTGTCTGCATTCTCACTCTCATCGCCGACTTCTTCTATTGGAGCATTACCTATTTTGCCAGCAGTCATTCTCCCGCTATAGTCTGTTTTTTTGCTATTACCCCTTTTCTTCCTGTTCTTCCTGTCGGCTGTTTCCTTGCTATCAGTTTTTGCTTTATCACCAGGAACTTTCTCTATTTCATAATTTTCGTTTTCTAGCCTGCTTTCTTTTGTTTTTTTATCATTGGTTTCAGTAGGATTTGTTTCGATACTACTGGTTCTCATCTCTTGCTCTGCCAATGTTTCACGTGAAACATTGATTGCTGAACTCTTAGTTTTTCCCGTTATATCAACGGTTTCGACAGATTGTATTGATGGATTTTTGGGTTTTCCTTTAACTGCCTTTGCTACACTTTCAGATAAAGCTTCATGTGTCGATTCATCATGATTTGGCGCATCAACCAACCCTTTACCATCTGTACTATCATTACCGCTATTAGCTTCCGGCTCAGAGTCGGCAGATGCCTTCTCATTGATCTTCACAGCGAATGCAGAAGCAAGCTCTCCTTCACCATGAACCTTTTCTTCATCAGACTTAATCGTATCATTCGTATAATCTTCGTCGGCATTGAGAGAGGTATCAGACAGAACATCATTTTTAGGGTGATTTTGTTGCTTATCGTTATTCTGAGCATTCGACTGTGCGGATTGGTTACGATCAGTAGCAGGCATCTCACTGGCGGGCATCAGTTTACCAGAATTACTTAGTTTATTATCAACTCGATCCTGTTCTGTAGAATTATTCTGCTTAGCTGTATATTTCTGGTCGTCCCGATCAGTCGAGTCTATAGTGCCTTCCACTTGTGCCGAGTATTCATCATTCTGCTCATCACCAAGATACTGTCCCAAACCTGCTGTGCTAGGTTCAAAAAATAAATTACTTGGATGTATTGAATCTGCAAGTGGTGGGATATAATAGTGCGAATTTCGGTTCTTTTTTCCCTTGAGACCACCGTCTTTACCAGATTCGTGATTATCAGTACTGAATGTTTCACGTGAAACATTCTCTGTCTGAGGCGTATTTTTTGTTCTTTGCCTTGGACTACCTTTACGTTTATTCGAAGCTAGATCCTGTTTTTCGAATCCTTCTTCCTCATCTAATTTAGGAAGATCAGGGAAGAGCGCTCCAATGCCTTTTCCTAACCGCGACTTCCTTGCCATTATTCGATTCCTTTCTGATCCAACATTTCTAATACATTACGAGACCGCTTATTAATTTCAAGTGCAGCTTCACGATAAGCAATCGCTCCATTACCTCTTTTATCATATGTAATTACACTTTGATTGAAACTTGGAGCTTCAGATATCCTCACGGAGCGGGGGATAGTAGTATTAAGAACAATATCTTTATAATGTTCTTTTATTTGGTCATAAACTTCTTTACTTAATAGTGTACGTTTATCAAACATGGTAACCAACATACTGGAAATAATAAGGCCTTTATTCAGGGACCTCTGAACCAGCTGTATGGTATGTAAAAGCTGCCCAAGTCCTTCAAGCGCATAGTATTCTGCCTGTATTGGAATCAAAACTTCATGGGCTGCGCACAATGCATTTAGAACCAATAGACCCAGGCTGGGAGCACAATCAATAATGACATAGTCATATGGTTTGTCGCATGAATTGAGATATTTTTTCAATTGAATTTTAAGAAGATCTGTCCTATTCTCCATATCGACAATCTCAAGTTCAGCCCCGCTAAGATCAATGCTTGAAGGGATAACATCCAGTTTTTTTAGATCCGGACATTTCTGTACCGCTTCAGACATATCAGCCTGGCCTTCGATCACATCGTAGACTGTAATGTCATCGGAGCCATGCGAAACACCCAATGCAGTCGATGCATTACCTTGTGGATCCATATCAATAACGAGTATCCGCAAACCTGCTTCAGCAAAAGCTGCAGCAAGATTAACCGCAGACGTTGTTTTCCCAACCCCGCCTTTTTGATTAGAGACCGCAATAATTCTTGTCTTCTTAGGATGTCTGAATTTTGCCTTATTTATCTTTTCCAGACGCTCTTTTTCACCAACAAGTTCACTTCCAAATCCACTAGAGGAGTTGCCAAAAATGCGTTTAAGTACATCTTGAGCAGACTCAAAAACTGGCTCAGGTTGCTCAGGAGAAGCATTATCAGACACATTCGAAGAAGAATCTTCTGGTAATGTTTCACGTGAAACATTCGACATGGTACCCCCTTAGTTGTTCTCTACTATTGTTCTATGTTTCATCGACACATGCAAGTCGACCATTGATTATGTGGATAACTGGAACAAGAGTTCTGCACAACTCTCGGCGTGTCATTATGTAGCATTCTTTTATTTATCATCATTCATTATGGCTAAACAAACTAAACAGGGAATGGACGGATAGAGAACAAGCACAGTAATATAAATTGTTAATAGGGGAAACTGCTCATAGGAGAAACTATTTACAAGGAAAATCTGCAAAACAATAAAATGATGCCAAGATAAAAACAATTTAAATGTACCATTAAAATAAATCTATTAAAGAAGGTCTATTAAAAATAGAGTAGGGGAGTGGCAAATAGAGAATGGTGAATAGGGAATAGGGAATAAAGAGTAGAAAATGATGAATCAAGGATAGGAAGTAGGGGGATAAGAGATAAGGGATAAGAGATAAGGAACGGCGAATAAAGAATAGGCAAGGAGAGAGTACAGACAAGTAATAACAAGTAACGAATAATATGATAAGTAATAAGTAAGGTAAAGAATCGACGGGCGAGGAGGAAAGGAGAGGGAATGAATACAGTGAATAAAGCATAAGTGAGGAGGGATAGGATAAACAGAGTAGAGCAAGCAGAGTAAGAACCAGGGGGAGTGGGATAAGCAATGAGAAGTAAGCAATGAAGCGAAAGACCACCGGCAGAGGAAAGCTCTCAAATTATTCACAGAAAATATCCAGGAAATACTATGTTTTGCAAGTTTATGTATTGCAAATCGCTAATTTTATATACACAATACACACAAAGCCAAAAATGCCACTATGCATTACGGAAAATTATGCAGTGGAAAATCAACGAACCTGAACAATTACTACATGAGTGGGTTCCAGCTGGGGAGCTACAGGGGCCTGACACACGCGAGTAGAAACAGCACCATTTTTCTTGAGTTCTTTCCGTGCTTTTTCCAATTCAGCAGCGGCAGACTTCCCCTTCAGGGCAATCAATCTCCCAGATTTCTTAAGCAAAGGTAGGGTCATACCAGCTAACTTAGTCATAGGCGCCACAGCCCGGCAGGTAACAATATCATATCCATTGAAATGCTCTGACTGAGCTTGACGAGACCCGGGCTTCCGCCCTCTGCGGCCAGCATTGGCACGGCTAGAGTCAACATGTCCCCCGCTGGTACGGGAAAATTCCTTTTTTTTCGATATAAGTTCCTCAGTCCTAGCCCTGACAACCGTAGCATTAGTCAGCTGAAGCATATCAACCATTTCAGCCAGCCACTCACACCGACGCTCCATGGGCTCTATCAGATCAAAAGAAACCGCCGGGAAGCAGGCTGCCAACACGATCCCTGGAAATCCGCCCCCAGTACCAACGTCACCAATAGTTACTTGGCGATCGGTTTCCGGGTCAGGAAGCATTTCCTTAATAAAAGGCACAAGCGCAGCAGAATTCAGAATATGCCGTTCCCATATAATATCACCATCTCTGGGGCCAATAAGTCCACGAATCAGACCTTCATCTTCCAGTTTTTTGTGGAAAAGTTCCATCTTCCCAGCAGCGTCCCCAAAAACTTCTGAAATAATCGGGGAGTGGTCTAGTTGATCTGTCACTCGGCTTCCGATTCCTTATCGTATTCATCATCGTAGGAATCAGCATCCTCGAGGTCTTCTGTAGAATCAAACGTATCTGTAAAATCCTCATCCTTGACAAAACCATCGTCGCCCTCATCAGGCAAGCCTTCATTAGCATTAGCCGGATTTTCATCAACCAGATCGGGATCAGCCAGATCTTCATCATCATTGCTGGCCTTCAGATAGACCGTCACGTATCGTTTAGGTTCAACTCCGTGAGAGCGGGATTTAAGTCCTTCTGCCCGAACAATATCGTGTACAATTTTGCGCTCAAAAGAGTTCATATATCGCAAAGAGACAGGATCTCCTGACTCCCGCACCTCATCTACTGCATCCAGGGCAACGTCCTCTAAATGCTTGCGGCGGCGGGCCAGATAACCATCAACATCCACAATCAACCGGGATCGTTCGCCCGTTCTCTCCTGAACAGCTAAGCGGGAAAGGAGCTGAAGCGCGTTCACTACTTCACCATGATGCCCTATTAGGTTCTTGATGTCTTTGTCATCATCAGCCACAATTTCCACCGTCGGATGCCCATTGTGAACAGAGAGCTCTATATCGCCCTCATAATCAATGATGTCCAGCAGACCTTCGAGATAATCAGCCGCAATATCAGCCTCATCGTTAAGCTGATCAATGGTCTTTTCCTCGTCGTCTACCATAAAAACTCCTTTATACCGTCAGACTCAGTACTATATGATTCTGATTTTCACTTATACAAACTTTTCGGTACACTCCATCATACTCGCTTATTTCTTCCTTTTTTTGCGAGTCGGCTGTTTGCGCTGATGACCTTCCTTAGCCAGACGCTCTTCCTGAGCTTTTGCCTTTTGCAGCTCTTCCTCTTCAATAGAAATTTCTCCAGCACGCTTACGGCGAGCTTGTTCTCGCTTATAGTCACGCTTTTCTTTGGCTTCAGCAGCAGGAGAATCAGGAGTAGGCATGTTGTAAACCTGCCAGAAAGTCTGTCCTAGAGTCCACATGTTGTTAGTCAGCCAGTAAACCAGAACAGCGAAGGGGAAGGTGATACCAGAAAAGATATACATAATGGGGAAGATGAATGACATTGCCATCTGCGTCCGGTAGGAATTACCCTGCATAGATGTGCGGGGCATGTTTCTGCGAACATTGTGCCACTGGGAATAGAACATCGTCAGACACATGAGGGCGACGAAAATTCCTATGGTGATTTTTCCGCCAGTATCTTCAGAAT
This sequence comes from Scardovia inopinata JCM 12537, assembly GCF_001042695.1. NCBI lineage: Bacteria > Bacillati > Actinomycetota > Actinomycetes > Bifidobacteriales > Bifidobacteriaceae > Scardovia > Scardovia inopinata. Next base: position 1,795,713 of record NZ_AP012334.1, read on the forward strand.
TAAACATGGAAGCCAGAGTAATGTTAAAAACCTTAGCATTCGCAAACTCTGTAGATACTTCCTTGTTGAAAGCTCCCAGGGGTCCCCTTTGACCGTTAGCAATATAGGTCACAGCAGACAGGGTATAGAACATAGCCATAAATACAGGGCTTTGAAGCAAAGCAGGTAGACAGGATCCAGCTGGATTGGCGTGATTTTCCTGATACAGCTTCATGGTTTCCCGGCTCATAGCTTCCCGGCTGGCCTGATCATTCTTACCTTTGTATTTTCTTTGAATTTTCTGCAACTGAGGTTGCATAGCCTGCATATTTCGCATGGAAACCATTTGCTTAATAAACAAAGGAAGGATGAGCAAACGAACAAGAACCACCAGAAGCATAACCGAAATAACCCAGGCTACGCCCTGACCGCCAATTACACCGATAGCTGTTAATATATCGTGGAAAAACTTAATCACATAAGTTAGTGCGATTTCCAGTGGTCTTAAAATAGTATAAAACCAGCCAAAAAATCCTCGATCCAGTACCATACTTCCCCTTAACGGTTACTCGGTTGTGCTGTATACTCTTGTGAACGGTAGTCGTCGTATTTTCTATTCGTCGATATTGGTATCACGTTCGTGCTCGATTATACATGAACGCCTGGCGTTTATCACATCTTTCTGCGCCTTGTCAATCCAGTCTTCAGGAACTAGTCTTTCTTCTTCATGAGCAGAAGACCAGGAAAAGCGATAAAAAACTGAAAATTTATGAGGAACATCATCAATTCCTCCGTCACTCCAGGGTCTGCAGCGAAGAAGGCGAAGAAGCGCAAGTAGGCCGCCTTTAATAGCACCGAACCGTTGAACTGCAACTACTGCATAGGTGGAACACGTTGGATAGAATTTGCATGATGGGGGTTTAAGAGGTGAAATTCGGGTCCTGTAAAAAACGAGACCTTGTAAGACTCTTTTTTGAAGCCAGGTTGGCTTCTTCGGATTCTCATGAAAGTTCGTCATGACAACTGTGATTCCGCGGATAACGTGTGGTTTATATCAAGAAAGAGTTTTTCAACCTGTTTATCTAACTGATTGAAGGTGACGTGGGCTGCTGATGGCTTTGCCCTCATAACACAGTCAAGGGAAAGAAAGCGACACAAATCTACCGAATCTGCCGAATCGTCTGAGGCAAGCGGAATCTTCAAAAGATTTTCATGACGACGGGCTAAAACTCTGAAACGGCGTTTAACCTTATTACGGTCAACAGCATGACCGACAGCCTTAGAAACAGCTAAACCCAACCGAAGACGGCCCGTCTGTCCGCTAATTTTGTAGTGAACGACTAAATCCTTGCTAACCGCTTTTTTTCGGGTTTTCAATACAGCCAGAAAATCATCATGCTTTTTCAGTCTATCCATGACCACCTCAATGAATTACTGCCAGCATTGCTGCCAGCGCTGCTGTATTCTGTAAAAGCTGCTGTATTCTGTAAAAAATTAAGCGCCACACAAGCGGCGCTTCAATCATCAATTTCTATTTTTGGGGGAGAGTGTCTGCTGCAGCAGCACATACCCCATGCCTATATTAGGCAGCCAGGGTCCTGCGGCCCTTAGCACGACGACGGTTGATGAGTGCACGACCTGAACGTGTACGCATGCGCTGCCGGAAGCCGTGCTTCATGTGACGGCGACGATTGTTGGGCTGAAAAGTCCTCTTCATAATAAACGCTCCCGTTATTGTTTCCGTGCCCTTGCACGGTGCCATGAGTCAATCTCTACTAAAATACTATTACCGCTCTACATCACCATGGGTGGATGACAATCAGAACCCTTATTTTATATCATAAACTCCTGCCAAATGAAGTTTTCCCCACACTTATTGGCACTAATTCAGACTCATAAAAGATATGAAAAAGAAGATTTTTCACAATTCATCCTTAAATTACAATTATGTAATTTATGCACAAAATTCCTGTGAATATGTGGAAAAATAACGATTCCCTGGCAGCGGTTATCCACAAATTACAGGGATGTTATTCACAATCAGCCATTTACAACACGCCTGATTGTGGATAACCTCGATAGGTGACGTTATAAATGTTCAGTACTAGCAGACCACATAAAACTGGACGGATTCTTCATGTGGGATGCAGCGACCACAAAGGATGCAGACC